>JARROL010000217.1:0-4892 GCA_037383965.1 Desulfobacterales bacterium
CGCTGGGCAAGACTGCACAAGAGCTTGCGGCGAGGCGTACGTGGTGTACGGCGCAGCCGAAAACCCGCGGAGAACGCCGCCCAGTGGGAAAACGGCCATTTACAAATAGACCTTAAACAACGTATGAGTAGGATTGAGTCCTTTAAAAGCCGATCCAAAAATACAAGGAGAGGACAAAGTGAAAATCGCAGTGAGAAACTGGATAAGCTTCGTTGTATTCGCCGCTCTGCTGGCGGCCTTTTCGGCTGCAGCCCAGACCGACCCCCTGCCCTCGTGGCGCGACGCGGCCACCAAGAAAGCCATCGTGGCCTTCGTCGAGAAGGTGACAAAAAAGGGCTCGCCTGATTTCGTGTCGCCCGCAGAGCGCATCGCCACCTTCGACAACGACGGCACGCTGTGGCCGTCGCACCCGATGTACACCCAGCTTGCCTTTGCCTTGGATCGAATCAGGGCGCTGGCGCCTCAACACCCGGAGTGGAAGTCCAAACAGCCCTTCAAGGCGGTGCTCGACAACGACCTCGAAGCACTGGCGGCGTCGGGCGAGAAAGGCATGGTCGAGCTGCTCATGGCCTCGCATGCGGGCATGAGCACGGCCGAGTTCGAGGCGATCGTGACCGACTGGTTTGACAAGGCGCGTCACCCGCGCTTCAAGCGGCGCTATACCGAGTTGGCCTATCAACCGATGCTCGAACTCCTGGCGTATCTGCGGGCCAACGGTTTCAAGACTTTTATCGTTTCCGGCGGCGGCGTCGAATTCATGCGACCGATGACCGAGAAGGTCTATGGGATCCCTCCCGAACAGGTCGTGGGCTCGACCATCAAGACCAAATACGAAGTCCGGGACGGCGAGCCGGTGCTGATGCGGCTGCCGGAGATCGGGTTCATCGACGACAAGGCCGGCAAGCCCGTCGGCATCAATGAGTTTATCGGCCGGCGACCGATCGCGGCGTTCGGCAACTCGGCCGGGGACCGCGAAATGCTGGAATGGACCGGTGCGGGCGGTGGCGCACGGCTGATGATGCTGGTGTTTCACGACGACGCCGGACGCGAATACGCCTATGGCCCGGCCAACGGGCTGCCGGACACCAAATTCGGCACATTTCCCAGTTCATTGATGGAAGAGGCGAAACAGAAGGGCTGGGTCGTCATCAGCATGAAGGACGACTGGAAGACCATCTTTTCCAATAATTGAGAGAATGGCACTTTAATCGGGAACCGTTATTCCCGCCAATGGGATGTTCACATATCTTGGAGTAGGCGGGTTGGTGGACTGCAATCATTCCGTTAGGCAGTCGCTGCTCGGTCGTGCGGGTTAATCGTCACGGTAAAAGCGTTTGAGCCTGACGGGGGAGACGCCTGCATGATAAAGAAGAACGAGAACGGTGTTGAGGAGCTGTTGGCGAATAATTCCGTTTAAAAGAAAGCGTCGGGCGGACGTGACCACGGGATGGCGGATTTTGACAAAGCGTCCCATATTTCGGAGGCTTTTCTGGATTTGCACATCTTCCATCAGCGGGAGCTCAGGAAATCCACCCACCTGCTCAAATACCCGCCGGGTCATAAATAATCCCTGGTCGCCGTAGGTAAAAAGGATATGGTTGATCCGGCTGAAGCGAGCGTAAAGACGCAGAAAGGGGCTTTGATGATCGAACCGCAACGAAAAGGATCCCGCAACAATGCCGGTCTGCGCTAAAAGAGCGTCAACCATCGCCAGGCCACCCGGCATCAGCAATGAGTCCGCATGAAGAAAGAGCAGGATATCCCCTTCAGCGACCCGGGCGCCTTGGTTCATCTGCCGTCCCCTTCCCACCTTGGAAGCGCACCGCCATTTGACCCCCGGAAATGAGCGGACGATCGCCGCGGTGTTATCCAGACTGCCGCCGTCGACGACCACAATTTCATGGGGCTCGGCTTGTTCATTCAATCGGTCCAAACATGCGCCAATGGTGTTGCCCTCGTTTAGTACCGGTATTATGACAGAGATCTTTTTCCGTTCAAACGCCATAGAGGCTTTCCTATGGTTTTTCTCTTTTTCGGCTTTCCAGGACTTCCGTGCGGAGAGCCGCCAGCATGGCCGGCAGGTCTGCCCTGAGCGACTGCCTGACAACCCATTGGGGGACAAAAAAACCTGGGTCCAGGTAGACGCTGTAACGCACAATGGTTTGGCCGGTCTCATTCAACGGGATCAGACGCCAGCTTCCCTTCATTTCCCGCAGGTCCCCCTCAATTTTGACAAAATCGATTTGCCGGTTGTGTCGATAAACCGCCCGGAATACGTAAGAGAGTCTGGGTAAAAACCAAATCCACTTGACTTCATGGCGTATGATTTCCCAGTTTTCGCCACCCGCCAAAACCCGGCAGGATTTCAGCCCTGGAACAAAGGTCGGGATTTCATGGCAGTTGACCATGATCTGCCAGATGCTTTCTGCCGGCGCATCGATTAAAATCGTCGCTTCCACCATTCCCTTTGACGGCTCGTCGGCTTGCTTGACATCAACCAGAACTGCCCCGTTTTTGAGTTGCAGCAGTTGCGATTCACTCAAATCGGAAGTTGCGTGAACGTCACTTAATAGCGCGATCGATGCGAGGCCCGAAATTATGAGCCGGGCAAATAGAGATAGCACGGTGCCCCTAAAAAAGGATGTAAATATCGAATGATGATTGACCATCGGCTCCGCAACCTCTTGGAGACGGTAATGCTTATTACATCTGGTCGTTTAGACGCCAATCATAGGGCAAATAGGACACCCGGACATTCCAGTTGGCGCCCATTGCGTCAATTATGGCTTTATCGCGGATGTAGGGCCGGATGAAGGCCAGCAGCGGGTTTCCGGGCACTTCTGCTTGGTTCGGGGTTTCGGAGACGCCCGCCTTTTGCTTGAAGTCCTCTTTAAACCATTTAAATATCTTTGAAATATACAGACGCTGTTTGGCCGGGTCCCAGCGAACGCCTCTGGCCGGATCATTGATAAATTCAACAGTCTGCTCGTGAAGCTGAAACTTTAAAATATCGAAACGGTAGGCTTCCGATCTGAGTGCGGGACAACTTCTGGAGGCGCATACAATCGCGAAATGAATTCTGGGTTCATCGAACAATTTTCTCAAAATTTCATGTTCGATTTGGCCCAGTGTCAGGGACTGCCCGCCGGCATTAAATTTCAGGCGATCCCAAATTCCGGATATCTGGAGAATGCTGTTTTGGGGGAAAAAGAGCCCGATCAGGGTGCGACTTCTTATCGGATATCTTTCGATTATGGCCTGAATGGTGAATGCATTGTAGGCGTTTATCCAATAAGCGAGCTTTTGATCCCGGCTCCACGTTGCCAGGGTCTCTGCGTTCACTGCCCCCAATGAAGTGATATATCGGTAGAACATATCGGATTCTGCAAGGATGCCGCGGTAATCCACCCAGCCGTTTGTAACGGTTTTTTTCAAAATGAGATTGAATTCGGTATGGGAATGATCGAACTCATAATACTTTCCCATCTTTCCCGGCATCCTCGCAGCGGGGGATGATGATGAATTCAATGGGGAGCAGGCCGAGATCAAGAAGGAAAAGAATCCCGCTATGATGGCGACAGACTGCGGTATGCTGGTGATTTTTTTCATGTTTGCGTTATCGTTTGCAGACGAGCAACCTGAATGCATAGAAGTTTCCCTTTTCGCAGTAGAGACTGTGACGCGACGGATCAAACAGACCCTTCATTTCGCGGAGTGTCAAGAAGTGACTATGAAGTCCGACTATTTTTTCAACCGTCCGCACCAGTTTGATGAAAAACCGATTGATATCCTGTTCCTCGATCAGGAGTCTTCCGCCCGCCTTGAGAACGCGCAGCATTTCGAGCACCATCTGGCGTGGCTCCAAGAAATGATGCAGTGCATCTACGACCAGGATACCGTCAAAGGTTTCAGCGGGAAAGGGCAGATCAGCCGCGTTTGCCTGAAGCGGCAACAGCCCCTTCTTACGCTTGGCCTGATTTAACATCGAACGATTGATATCGCAGACCAGAACCGTGGTTGCAGGAGTTACGAGGTTGCGCGACACCCGACCGGTTCCGCCGCCCAGGTCCAGCAGATAGCCGTTGGGGGACAGGTTCAATAAAGCCTTTAAACGGTTTACTTGAGGCCAACGAATCAAATAATCGTAAAAGGGCGCCAGCCGACGGAAAAACCAGTCCTGATTTGTAGATGTCATGACTGTAACCAAACTGATCGGTTCCCGGTTCAAAGGTTCAGGGTTCAAGGTCGAAAGGATATAAAATGCCGATTTCGGCCATTGTGACTCAATATAAGCTAAAGAGATAATAATGCCTTATGACTTAGCGTCTACAGGAGGCGTGAACTGCCGCTTCAGTTCGAGGTCCAAGGTCAGTGTACTATCCGCAAACTCGATATTGAAGGCCGGCGAGAGCCGTATGTGGTGCTTCGTAGCGGTAAGAATGACTACACCGCGTCAGGGTCACGGTAAGAAATAATTCCAAAAGATTGCGCCGGGTTTGGGTTCGTCTACAAGGCACATCCAGCGGCGGATATCGAGATACGTGTCGGTGGATGTAACGCAGTAGACGATCCAAAAGACAAGCAAGAAGTGGAATTATTTATTACTGGAGCCCTTAAATGGCGGCACATATTTACTGTTATTGCGCAGAAAGGCATCGATTTTCGGAAAAAACGTGCTGAAGTTTTCCGGTGCGCTCCACACGATTTCCTTGTCGGCTCGAAACCAGGTCAGCTGGCGCTTGGCAAAACGCCGGGTGTCGCGTTTCAGGGTGCGGACGGCTTCTTCCCACGTCAGGCGGCCGGTCGTAAAATCGACCATATGACGGTAACCGAGGGACTGCATCGCCTTGAGGTCTTCACTGTAGCCCCTTGACATCAGGCCCCTGACCTCA
>JARROL010000218.1:0-8306 GCA_037383965.1 Desulfobacterales bacterium
GTACGCGTGGCCGATGTGGTGGGAAGCGGTTGTCAACAATGAGCACTCCGAATCCCTCTGGGGCCCTCCGCTGTGGATTCCATATTTGTTTCTTCCCCTTGGCATGACACTGCTGTTTTTGCAGTATGTCGTGCAGATATATGGAAAGATCACTGCATTCATGCAAGGCAATTTTGACGCTGAATCAAAGCGAAAAGAGGTCTGAGGGCAAGGCAGACGTCAGAAAAATTTAGGGCCACGGTTAGAAAAATTCCACACGATTGCACCGGATTTGGGCTCGTCTTCAGAGCACAGCCGGCGGCGCATATCGCGAGATCCGTGCCGGTGGCTGTAACGCTGCTGACGGACCAAAAGACCAGCAAGACGTGGAATTATTTTTAGTTGGGACCCTTAAATCCGCGCGAAAGGTCGATCCGGCATGAACGAATATGTCATCGCCGCTCTATTATTCGGTAGTGCATTTGGTTTACTGATTTCCGGCATTCCCATTTGGGCGGGATTGGCGGCCATCTCAGTTGTATTCATCATTATATTTTCGCCGCATCTCCTGACAACCTTGCCGTTCGTTTTTCATGGAAGCATGGACAATTTCGCCTTGCTCGCCATCCCCCTGTTCATTTTGCTCAGTGCGCCAATAGCCGCCTCCCATGCAAGCAGGGATCTCTACGAAACCCTTCACAAATGGCTCCACAGAGTCCCGGGCGGCCTGGGCATTGCCAACATGGTGGGTTGCGGCATTTTTGCCGCGTTGTGCGGCTCCAGCCCGGCCACAGCGGCGGCCATCGGGGGCATCGGCATACCGGAGATGCGCAAGCGCGGATATGCGCCGGCGCTGGCCACCGGCTTGATCGCGCATGCGGGAACCTTCGGCATCTTGATTCCACCCAGCGTCACGATGATCTTGTACGGCGTGGCGACCGAAACGTCCATCGGCAAGTGCTTCATCGCCGGCGTTATTCCGGGACTACTGCTGGTGGTCCTCAGCAGCCTGTGGGTGGGATTGATTTTCTTTTACCGCAAACTGGTGCCCCCGAAACGAGGGAGTTTGTATTACATCAAGGACCGGGGAACTGATGAACGCTTTTCGTGGAAGCAACGTTTCGTCTCCCTTGTCAAAGTTCTTCCGTTTGTCTTGATCGTCATCGGTATTATGGGCTCGCTCTATGGCGGCTGGGCCACTCCCAGTGAGGCCGCTGCCCTGGGAGCCGTTCTATCCTTGTTTTTCGTAATGACCATCTACAAGATCTATAAGCCTCGTCAGCTGTGGTCGATATTTATAAAAGCACTGAATGAAAGCAGCATGATACTGATGATCATGGCCGCAGCTTTGGTGTTTGCGTGGATCTCTTCCGACCTGTACGCGACCCAGGCTCTGGGCGAGCTGATTCTGAAACTCCCGCTGGGCAAATGGGGCATCATCTTTCTGATCAATATTCTGCTGCTGATACTCGGCTGTTTCATTCCCCCGGCGGCCGTTATCTTGATGGTGGCACCGCTGCTGCTTCCCATTATTCAAGGGTTGGGATTTGACCCCGTCTGGTTTGCGGTTATCATGACCGTAAACCTTGAAATCGGTCTCGTTACGCCGCCGGTCGGCCTCAATCTATACGTGGTTAAAAATATCGCGCCCGATATTCCCATGTATCAGGTCCTCTGGGGAGTTACACCATTTGTGATCATCGATTGCCTGGTGATTGTCATTTTGTGCATCTGGCCCGACTTGGCACTCTGGCTGCCGAACATGATGATCGGGTAGATGGAGGTGTGAATGGATAGAGAAACGATTAAAGACTGGTTTGAAAGTGCTTTTCTGCAGCATCGCACCAAGAAGGCCATTAATTTTCTTCGCGGCGGTGAATCGGAGACCGTGCTTTCATACGGCGAACTGAATCGGGATACCGACCGCTGTGCCAATTTCTTTGTCGCCTCAGGCGTCGAAAAGGGTGACCGGGTCGTTTTGTTCCTGAATAAGTCTTTGGTGTTTGTCGTCGCGCACCTTGCGCTCCAGAAAATCGGTGCCATCGCGGTGCCGTTGAATCCGGGGTTCAAACCAGCGGAAATGGCGTATCTCCTCGGCGACGCGGACCCGAAGTTGATTCTCAGCGATCCGGAAAAAGGCGATATGATAGCGCGAATTGCTCCGGGTTGCCGGTTTCTGCCGGTCGACACACGCAATCCTTACCAGGACGTCGATTTTTTCGGATCGGCTTCCGAGGGCAGAATCGATGTCGATCTCGATCCGGATGATCCGGGTTTGATCATCTATACCTCCGGGACCACGGGAAATCCGAAAGGAGCCGTTCTGACGCACCGCAACCTCGTATGTGATGCCCGCAATATCATCGGAACATGGGAAATGACCGCGACGGACGTGCTCTGCCATGCGCTGCCCCTCTTTCACGTGCACGGTCTCTGTTTTGCGCTGCACACCGCCCTGCTGGCCGGATCCAGCGTAGCCCTGTTGGATCAATTCAACCCCGAAATCGTTCTGAATGTGTTGGCCCGTAAAGATCCCCGAACCGCCTGTACCGTATTTATGGCGGTTCCGGCCATGTATGCGAAACTGATGGATGCAAAGACAGTGGAGAGGTATCGTTTCGATCATATCCGATTGTGGACCTCGGGTTCCGCACCGCTGCTGGTAAAGGATTTCGAACGGATAAAAAAGGTCTTCGGCAAGGAACCGGTTGAGCGCGAAGGAATGTCGGAAACCGGCATGAATTTTTCAAACCCCTTGCACGGAAAGCGAAAACCGGGCTCAATCGGCATTCCGCTGCCCGGTCTGGCGGTCCGGATCGTTGAACCGGACACTTTAACAGATGTCCCGCCCGGACAGGTCGGTGAACTGTGGCTCAGAAGTCAGGCCATAACGCCTGGATATTGGCGGAAGCCGTTGGAAACCGCCGCGACGTTCGAGGACGGCTGGTTTCGAACCGGCGATTTGGGAAGGATCGATGAAGACGGCTATTATTACCTGACGGATCGGATAAAACACATCATTATTACCGGAGGCGAAAACGTGTCCGCAAAAGAGGTGGAGTCGGTCATCAACCTCGTGGACGGTGTTCTCGAGTCATCGGTTGTGGGAATACCCGATGAAAAATGGGGCGAAAAGGTCGTTGCCGCCGTTGTCAAAAAAGGAGGCGCCAATTTGTCCCCAAAAGAATTACAGGCCTTCTGCAAAAAGCGGCTACACGACTGGAAATGCCCGAAAGGAATCATATTCGTCGAAGAAATTCCGAAAAATACGATGGGAAAAGTCCTCAAAGAAGACGTCAAAAAAATTTTCAAGGATGAAAACCCATGCGCCGAATGATGACATAAAAAGCAGATTTTAAATTATAGACTTTGAAGGAAAAGACTGGAGAAAAATTAACAGTGTTGTATAGAAAAATTTATCGGCCAACCGACAAAACTCCCATCACTCCTCATTTTACAGTCGTTCCAAATCAATTAGACTGTTTCTGCGAAGGGAAGGCCAATGGAGCTGCAATCTCTTGGGTCGTCGGAAATGAAGATCTCTCCGATTGCGATGGGCACTTGGCAGGCCGGAAAAGAAATGTGGGTCGGCATCGATGACTCGGAGAGCATCGCGGCTATTCGCGCCGCATACGATGCCGGCGTCACCACCTTCGATACGGCCGAGGCCTATGGAAATGGGCATTCGGAGAGGATCGTCGCCAAGGCACTTTCCGACGTGCGCGACCGCGTCGTCTACGCCACCAAGGTGTTTGCCAATCATCTTGGCTACGACCAGGTGATAAAGGCCTGCGAACGGTCGCTTAAAAACCTCGCCACAAATGTAATTGACCTCTACCAGATTCATTGGCCCTCCGGTTCCTTCAACACCCCGAAAGTGCCTATTGAAGAGACCCTGCGCGCATTGACTGAACTGAAAGTGCAGGGAAAAATCCGTGCCATCGGCGTGTCCAATTTTTCCCACTCACAACTGGAAGAGGTCGCCGGGTACGGAGAGATCGTCAGCCTGCAGCCGCCCTATTCCCTTTTTTGGCGTCAGTTGGAAAGCGATGCCATGGCCTATTGTGCCGAAAATGATGTCACGATTCTGGCCTACTCCCCCATGGCACAGGGACTGTTGACCGGAAAGTTCACACCGGGGCACCGTTTCGCACCTGGCGACCATCGGGCGAAGAACCGTCTCTTTGAGGGGGAAACTTATCGGCGGGTGCAGGCTGCGCTTGATAAATTGCGGCTTATCGCGGCAAAGCACGATTGCACCCTGGGGCAACTGGCTCTCGCCTGGGTCATTTCACACCCGAACACCTGCGCTATTGCCGGTGCCCGCAGCGCCGCACAGGCGGCTCAAAACGCAGCCGCGGCGACGGTAAAACTCTCAGCCGAAGATTTAAGACAAATGGATACCATCGGCCGTTCCGTGACCGATCATCTGGACGACAACCCGGTCATGTGGAAGTTCTGACGAGGACTCTACGTGGTGATGTTGGGACCTCCTCTAGCGGTGACCATTTTGACCTGTCGTGTGAATACTGTAATTCCCCTTTGGCCGACGAAAACCGATCGGTCCTGTAAGAGGCGAAGGCAATGGCCGGACCTGAATATCCCCAGCATAACAAGATGGAGGCGCTCATCGCCAAGGCCGATCGGTGCGGTGTATACGGACAACGGTATAATGAATCGGAAACGCTGGAAGAACTGTTCAAGTGGATCGGTGAGGCCGTGTGTATCAGCGCCTTCAGGATCGTCAAGGTTGTCAAACCACCCAGGACCGAAAAATTGGCCAAGGCATTTAAGTGGGTGGCAAGCGGCAAATACGATTCGTTCAAACAGGTGAGGATCAATCTGTTTGCTGCCGCCATATTTTACGTAGCCGACAAACTGCGTGAGGCGCTGCGGTCCTGGATACTCACACCCTACCCGGAGCTGATTGCGGATCAATCAATATTCAAGGGCGCGGAAACATTTTCAACCATCACCGACATGTCAGAGACAGAAAAGAAGCAATTCTTTGCCGCCATGTCCACTAAAATGATCGTGCGCCTGGACAACCCCCCAAAAGACACCGTCGATGCCGTGAGTCGAATTGTGGCTGAATTGGGCAAAGAATCCGATGATAAGCTGGCCCTAAACCTGCTCGAGTCTTCAGTGATCAATAACCCGCTCGACTTGATCGAACCCCATGGCTTCGCAATCAAATTTCAAAAGCTGTTGTCTTGACGGCACTTTTTTCCCCTCGCAAGAGACGACCGACACTTCATTAAAAAGTCTTAAGCGTTCACCAGGCACTGCATCTGCTTTGTTGTCGGGCACTTGAAGTACAAAAGGTCGTCTGGATGCCCGACGCCTTGCATATGCAGCACCCTGTAAACGCTTACAATTAGAAGGCTTGAAGCGCATCGGACTTTGCGACCCTGTGAACGGTGACCAAAAGTCTAATGCCGTGTCATTTATGAAGTGTCTCGACTGCCTTGAGAGAAGCAATTGAATGCATATGAGGTTCCCGGTTCAATGTTTAGGGTTGAGGGATGAGCCATTTGAATTGTCAGGTTGATGATTCGTTGTAGGCGTTTCGATACAAATGACAGGCCACGAAGTGCCGCGGCTTGGCTTCGATCAGCGGCGGTTCGACCTCCGCACACACATTCATCACTTCCGTACAGCGCGTCTGGAACCGACAGCCCGGTGGCGGATCGATGGGCTGTGAAACCTCCCCCCGGATGTTCGGGATCGGACGTCTGTAGGTCGGATCGGGTATCGCCACGGCTGCAATCAGGGCCTTGGCGTAGGGATGCAAGGGGTCCGTGATAAGGTCCCGCGTGGGCGCCACTTCCATGGTCCGGCCCAGGTACATGATCATGAGCCGTTCCGATACGTTGGAGAGAATCGACAGATCATGGGACACCCAGATACAGGTAAAATTCATCTGCTCTGAAAGGCTGCGAATGAGATCCAGAATGCTGGCCCGTATGGATACATCCAGCATGGATACCGGTTCATCGGCAATCACCAGTTCGGGTTCCAACACCAGAGCGGAAGCGATGCCGACACGCTGTCTTTCGCCGCCGCTCATCTGGTGAGGGTAACGATCCAGGTATTCATCCGGTTTCAGTCCCGCCAGCTGCAGGGTCTCCATGACCATTCTCCGGCGATCTTCTCGGGTGCCGATGTTCAACGCCCGCAGTGGTTCCGCCACCGTGTCGAAAACGGTGAAACGTGGATTAAGTGATTCGTAGGGGTCCTGGAAGATGAGCTGGACCTTGCGGCGGTATTCCTGGTTTTCCGCCTTGTCCATCTGGACGATGTCCTTGCCCTTGAAGCGGATCGTGCCTCCGGTGGGCTCTCGGAGCTTGGAGATGGCCATGCAGGCGGTGGACTTGCCGCAGCCGGATTCACCGGCCAGACCCAGTATCTCACCGGGTTCCAGGCTGAAGGTCAATCCGTCGACGGCTTTGATCACGCTGGTTTGCTTCCGCGCTAACGTCCGGGCCAGAAGCCCGGGATCGATATAGAAGTATTGTTTCAGGTCGTTGACTTCAAGGATTGCCATGTTTTTTTATCTCCCGCCAGTTCGCGAAATTCTTCGACGTGATCCGTCCGGATGCAGTGCACGAAATGATTCGGTCTGATCTCCAGGTCCGGCGGCCGTTTCTGCTCGCATTCCGGGATGGCGAACGGGCACCGCAAGGCAAAGACGCAACCTGGAATATCCTCGGCCAGGTTCGGCGGCGACCCCGGAATGGAGATCAACTCACGGTCGAGGGCCCGGATGCTCGGAAATGCATTTTTAAGCCCCAGGGTGTATGGGTGAAAGGGTTCGTTGAACAGCTCGACGGCGTCGGCCTGTTCCATGATCCGCCCGGCGTACATGATCCCGATGCGGTCGCTCATCTCGGCAATGACCGAAATGTCGTGGGTGATCAGGAAGATGGCCGCTTTCGATCGTTCTCGAATGGCTTTCAGCTCGCGGAGAATGCGCTCTTGAACCAGTACGTCAAGACCGGTGGGGGGTTCGTCCATGATGATCAGGCCCGGATCTAATGCGAGGGACATGGCGATCATGGCCCGCTGGCGCATACCGCCGCTGAACTCATGGGGATAGTTGCGCGCCAATGCCGGCTGCAGCCCGACGCCCTTGAATAGAATCTCGACCCGATCCGCCGTCTCTTTTTTGCCTAAGGGGGCATGGGTCCGAATCGTCTCGGCGATCTGTTCTCCCACGCGGTAGACCGGGTTGAGTGAGGCCATGGCGCTTTGGGGCACCAGCGAGATCGCCTTCCAAAGGACCTTCTCCCGATACTCTTTATCCGACAAGGCCAGCAGGTCCTGGCCCCGGTATGACAACTCATCGGCCGACACACTGGCGCTTTGGGGCACCAGTCGCATGATCGTGCGAATAAGGGTCGATTTGCCGCATCCGGATTCTCCCGCCAAACCGAAAACCTCGTCCTCTTTGATCGACAGGGTGACCCCGTCCACCGCTTTGACCGTAGCACCCGTGATGCGATAATGGGTTTTCAGGTTCTTTATCTTCAGCAGCATCTTCGACCTTTCTTACCTTTTCTTCAAACGCGGATTGGCCACTTCTTCATAAGCCCGGCTGACGAACACCAGCGCACTGACCAGCAGCACGATGCAAACGGCCGGGGGCGTAAACCACCACCAGGCCGTTCGGACCTTACCGGAAATCCAGAGATTATAGAGCATGCCGCCCCAGCTCAGATTGTTGGGATCACCGAACCCGAGAAAGCTGGCTCCGGCCTCGGCCAACACCGACCAGGCGATGTTGAAGGCCGTATAGAGCAGCAGCAGGGGCAGAATGTTGGGCATGATATGACCGTATATGATCCGCAAATTGTTGCACCCCCTGGCTCTGGCCGCCAGTACGAACTGCCGTTGTTTGATCGCCAAAGTCTGAGCCCGAATCACCCGGGCGGAGGTGCGCCAGACGATACAGCAAATGGCAATGATCACAAACCACAAGCTGCGGCCGAACAACGCGATGAGCACGATTAAAAACGGCAGAAAGGGCATTCCGTAAATGATGTCGGTAAAGCGCATCAGGATCTCGTCCATTTTACCGCCGTAGTATCCGGAGAGGAGTCCCAGGTTGGCCCCGATCAGAATGGAGATCAAGCCCGAAACCAGACCGATCAGCACCGTGGTGCGGGTGGCATAGAGCATCTGGCTGAGCAAATCGCGACCCAGGGCGGTGGTCCCCAAGGGGAACTCCAGCGACGGCGGCCGCATGATGGCCAGCTTGTTGCTGGCGTCTCTGAGGGTGTCCCATGGCTGATGAGGCGCCAGCACCGGCGCCAGCAGCCCGACCA
>JARROL010000219.1:0-6658 GCA_037383965.1 Desulfobacterales bacterium
CTTGTAAGGCCGACGCTCTCCCAGCTGAGCTATCCGCCCACACGTATGGCTCAGTCTGCGGGTTTCCTCGGAAAGAGCCGTATAGCTAACAGCAACAAAATGCATTGTCAAGCCAAAAATCGGCTCGGTTACACAGCTTGCTTGTAGAATTGGCCCGGGTTCTTGCCGGCCCTTAAATCAGATTGGCCGGCTGGTTGTCGACCCCGCTGTCGACCGCAATCTCGAAACTTATATCGTTTTTGGTAAACAGAGCGTCGCCGTCCTGAACGATGATGGCATGCATCAGCACCTCGTCCATGTGATCCGCCGTGACGATTTCGATCTGTTTTTTGATCGGTTTGGGGATCTCCCGGATGTCTTTCTCGTTTTCCTTCGGGATGATCACCCTCGTGATTCCGCCGCGATGAGCTGCCAGGATCTTTTCCTTCAAACCACCGATCGGCAGCACGCGGCCGCGCAGGGTTATTTCGCCGGTCATAGCCAGGTCCCGGTGAACGGGGCGCTTGGTCAAAGCGGACACGATGGAGGTGCACATGGTAATACCGGCCGATGGACCATCCTTGGGAATCGCCCCTTCCGGGATATGAATATGGATGTCGAACTTGCGATGAAACTTCTCGTCGATCTGAAGATATGCCGCGCGTGAGCGCACATAGCTGACCGCGGCCTGTGCAGATTCTTGCATCACATCGCCGAGTTTTCCGGTAACGGTCAACTGACCCTTGCCCGGCATGATGGCCGTTTCCACATTCAGCAACTCTCCTCCAACCTGGGTCCAGGCCAATCCGGTCACCAGACCGATCTGGTCCTTTTCTTCGATCTGACCCTCCCGGAAACGGGCCGGCCCCAAGTACTTTGCCACCGATTTACTGGAAACCGTGTATACGCTCTTTTCCTTGCCCCTGCTCTTGTTCTTGAGCACCTCCTTGGCTATTTTACGGCAAATGGAGGCTAATTCCCTTTCCAGGTTCCGGACCCCGGCCTCACGCGTATATTTTCGGATAACAGTATAAATGGCGTTTTGCGAAAAATTGATGTTTTTGCCTTCGAGACCATTGATTTTGATCTGTTTGGGAACCAGAAACCCCTCACCGATATGATATTTTTCATATTCCGTGTAGCCGGGCAGGCGAATGATCTCCATGCGGTCCTGCAGCGGCAGAGGGATATCGGGCAGTGTGTTGGCGGTCGTGATAAATAATATGTCCGACAGATCGTAGTCGACATCCAGGTAGTGATCGTTGAAAGCGTAATTCTGCTCGGGATCGAGCACCTCAAGCAGCGCCGCCGACGGGTCACCCCTGAAGTCCATGCTCATTTTGTCCACTTCGTCCAGACAAAATACGGGGTTGTTGACGCCAATCTTTTTGAGGGACTGGATGATCTTGCCCGGCAGGGCGCCGATATACGTGCGTCTGTGGCCGCGTATCTCGGCCTCGTCCCGGACACCGCCCAATGACATGCGGACGAACTTCCGGCCCGTGGCTCGGGATACCGATTTGGCCAGAGAGGTCTTGCCGACGCCTGGCGGGCCCACGAAGCACAAAATCGGCCCCCTGATCTTTTGCACCAGGGTCTGGACCGCGAGATATTCCAGAATCCGCTCCTTCGGTTTTTCCAGACCGTAATGGTCTTCGTCGAGGATTTTTTCCGCATTGTCGATGTCGGTGTTCACGTCGGTTTTTTCGTACCAGGGCAGGCTGACCAACCAGTCGATGTAGTTGCGGACCACGGTGGCCTCAGCCGACATGGGCGTCATCAGCTTCAGCTTCTTAAGCTCGCTTTTGACCTTCTCGGTCGCCTCCTTTGACATCTTCTTCTTGGCTACTTTCTCTTCGACCTCGTTCAGATCGTCGAGCGTATCCTCGTCGGAGCCCATCTCCTTCTTGATGGCCCGCATCTGCTCGTTGAGGTAATAGTTCTTCTGGGTCTTCTCCATCTGCTCCTTGACCCGACTCTTGATACGCTGATCCATCTTGTAAATGTCGATCTCCATCTGGATCAGACTCAGCAGGAGCGCGAGCCGGTCGGACGGATCAATCGCCTCGAGCAGGCGTTGCTTGTCATCGATTTTGAAAGAGAAGTGTGCGGCCAGTGTGTCGGCTAATTTCGACGGTTCCTCAATGGCGGCAACACTCGCAACAAGCTCTTTGGAAAGACTCTTGTTGAGAGCGGCATATTCCTCGAAGCTCTTCTGAACCGAGCGGCACAGCGCAGTGCCTTCAGCGGCCGTCAAACGCGGCTCGAAGACCTTCTCCATTTCGACCTGGAAATACTCCTTCTCCGCCAAGAAGCGCACAATACGTCCCCGGCTGTCACCTTCCACAAGGGCCTTGACCGTTCCATCCGGGAGTCGCAGCAGTTGCAACACTTTGCCAACGGTCCCCAGGCGGCTGATGTCGGCCTCGGTCGGATTGTCTATCCCAGCCTTCTTCTGGGTGGCAAGAAAGACGCGTTTGTCCCGGTTCATCGCT
Source organism: Desulfobacterales bacterium (assembly GCA_037383965.1). Taxonomy (GTDB): domain Bacteria; phylum Desulfobacterota; class Desulfobacteria; order Desulfobacterales; family SG8-13; genus JARFQH01. The sequence continues at coordinate 2,475 of JARROL010000219.1, forward strand.
TCAGAAAGCGCGCTGACTGATTTGGGACGCCCCACGAAAAGCGGCGCGACCATATGCGGAAAGACGACGATGTCTCGCAGTGGCAGCATCGGCAGAATTATCCGGCTGGGTTGCGCGTCATCGTCTTTGAATATTTTCGGTAAACTAACCATAATAGCAACTTGCTCTCTCTGGTTTATGATTCGTCACGAATCGAATGGTTGTGTATCGACGGTTTTATTCAGTCCGGTTCCCAAGAACGCGCAGGTTCCTGATCCAAAACCGCGGGCCGGACGGATAGACGAATTTTATATTCTCAGGCTTGCTTCTTGGTCTGCTCGTAAAGCAGGATCGGCTCCTCTTTCTTGATAACAACGTCTTCGCTTATGACGCACTCTTTCACGTTTTCGATGGATGGAATCTCGTACATGATATCGAGCATGCAGCTTTCCAAAATCGCGCGCAACCCCCGGGCACCGGACTTACGTTTGATCGCTTCGATTGCAATCGCTTTCAAAGCACTGTCGGTCAGCCGCAGGTTGACGCCTTCGAGTTCGAAAAGTTTCTGGAACTGACGCAGCAGGGCATTTTTGGGTTCCTTGAGGATCCGAATCAATGCCTCCTCGTTGAGCTCACCCAACGTCGCGATGACCGGCAGGCGGCCTAAAAACTCGGGAATCATGCCGTATTTGATCAAGTCCTCCGGCTGAACGTCTTTTAGTATCTCTCCAATGCTGCGCTCGTCGTCTTTTTTGATCTTGGCACCGAAGCCCATCATTTTGGAGCCCATGCGCCGCTGGATTATTTTTTCCAAGCCATTAAAGGTCCCGCCACAGATAAACAAAATGTTGGATGTGTCGACCTTTACAAAATCCTGCTGGGGGTGCTTGCGCCCGCCTTTGGGTGGCACGCTGGCGGTCGTACCCTCGATGATTTTCAATAGGGCCTGTTGAACGCCTTCGCCGGATACATCCCGTGTGATTGACGGGTTGTCGGACTTGCTGGCAATCTTGTCGATTTCATCGATATAAACAATGCCGCGCTTGGCTTTGTCCACGTCGTAGTCCGCATTCTGCAGCAGCGACAGAATAATGTTCTCGACGTCCTCGCCCACGTAGCCGGCCTCTGTCAAACTGGTGGCATCGGCGATGGTAAAGGGAACATTCAGGAATCTTGCAAGCGTCTGGGCAAGCAGGGTCTTGCCGCAACCGGTTGGACCGATCAGCAGGATGTTGCTCTTCTGAATCTCGACATCTCCCGTGCTGACTGTCGTTTCGAGCCGCTTGTAATGATTGTAAACCGCAACCGCCAGAACCTTCTTGGCCCGCTCCTGTTCGATAACGTATTCATCCAGCCGGGTCTTGATCTCCTTGGGGGCGAGCAGGCTGTTGACCTCCGATGTTTCTTTTTCAGACTCTTCCTCGATAATTTCGCTGCACAGCTGAATGCACTCGTCACAGATGTAAACGGCCGGACCGGCAATCAGCTTGGTCACTTCTTTCTGGTTTTTACCGCAGAACGAGCAAAAGAGGTTGTCATTGTCATCTTCTTTTTTTCCCATCTTAGGCCTCCATCTTGTCGATGCGATCCAGGTCGTCCCGGTTGGTGATGACGTGGTCGATAATTCCGTAATCCTGCGCCTCCTGCCCGGACATGAAGAAGTCGCGATCCGTATCCTTGCGAATCTGATCAATATCTTTTCCCGTATGGTTGACCAGTATCTGGTTGAGGGTCTCCTTCATGCGCAGGATTTCCCTGGCCTGGATTTCGATATCCGAAGCCTGGCCCTGAAAACCGCCCATGGGCTGATGAATCAGGATGCGTGAATTGGGAAGCGAGTACCGTTTGCCTCGCGCTCCGCAGGCCAGCAGAAGCGCCCCCATGCTTGCCGCCTGCCCAATGCACACGGCCGTGACGTCGGGCTTGATGTATTGCATGGTGTCGTACACTGCCAAACCGGCGGTAACGAGGCCGCCGGGTGAATTGATATAAAAATTGATGTCTTTGTCCGGATCTTCCGACTCGAGAAATAGCAACTGGGCGATGAGAAGATTGGCGATCTCATCGTTGATGGCAGTACCCAAGAAAATGATCCTGTCTTTGAGCAATCGTGAGTATATGTCATAGGCGCGCTCGCCTCGGCTGCTCTGCTCGATGACCATGGGTATGATCGGCACGATTTGACTCCTTTTTCGTCATTTTGGTTTTCCAGCCGCCCGGTAACTTCGAACTAGCCGGGTGGTTGGAAGACTAATAATTGACATTGGCCCCGTTCGACTTCCTGGCCAAAAACGAACCAGCAGTCAGTCATCGCTAACTGGCTGGCTGAGTTTGGTCCGAAGTCTGTTCGGACGGCTCGATTTCCTCGATTTCGCTACTATTTATAATAAGTTTAATGGCTGCCGCTTCACCTGCTTGACCGCCGTGTCGCGGTATTTTTCGGCAATCGCTTCCCGGGAGAGCCCCATCTCCTCAAGGCTTTTGTTGCGATAGGCGAACGATCGCTCGGCATCGTCGACGATCGCTTCGAGTTCGTAATCGATCATGACGTTCGGCACGTCAAATTCTGTTTTGTCGATCAGTTCGCCGAATACCTGCTCGTTAATCTCCTGCTCGGCCCGCTTGGCATAGCCCTCTTCCAGGTTTCGGCTGACCTGTGCTTTGAGGTCAACGAGGTTGTCGTAATTGCCGGCCCTTTTGGCCAAATCATCATCGATTTCAGGGACATCCTCCTCCCGGATCTGGTTGAGGGTAACTTGAAAATCGATCGTGGTCCCCGCTAATTTAGCATTTGAATGATCCTCGGGAAACGTAACCTTTATCTCCCGGGTTTCATCTGTCTGCATGCCGATCAGTCCTTCATCGAACAACTTAGAAATGCGTCCGTCACCAATTTTAAGGGTAAAGTTCTCGGTCCGTTGGGTTTCGGAAAAGGGTTTGCCGTTTTTGAGTCCTTCGTAGGTGATCATGACATGATCCCCATCCCGTGCAGGACGCACCTCGGCAATCGGTTTGTGTCGTGTCAGGTTCTTCTGAAGGGCTTTGAGCTGCAGATCGATTTCCGCGTCGTCGACCTTGTAACGGTTTTTCTTGAGCTTTAACCCTTTGAAATCAATGTCGTTGATATCGGGCTTGACCTCGACAGTGGCATCGTATTTGTAATCTTGATTCGTCTTTAGATCCGGTGGATCGAGCACTGGATTGCCGATGACCTTTAATTCGGTTTTCTTCAGAGCGTCGATGAAAGATTCCTTTATCAATTTGGATGACACATCGGCATGGACATCCTTTTTGAACATACGTTCCAAAACAGATCGGGGCGCCTTACCAGGGCGAAAGCCTTTGATTTTGGCCGTTTTCTTGAGCTGGCTGTAAGCGGAATCCAGCTCGCGGACAACTTCTTCTTGCGGGATTTCGATGTGCAGCGTTTTCTTGACACCGCTCACATCTTCGACTGTAACGTGCATAGCCTTCCTTTCTATATCAACATCAGCCCAGTCGGCTGCCGCTCAATACGTTCCACACCACCCGAGTCTGATTGGAAAATCGAAAATGATTTGCAGGAACGCAGGCAATAGCGTTATCCCCCGATGGTCACATGCCGAGGGCCACACACCGGCGGTAGCCAGTCAGCGATTCAGCTCAATGCTGTTCGTTATGGCCGCTCGCGCTACCTGCGGTGAAAGCAAGGTGGGGCGTAACCAAGCTAAACGAAAAACGTCGCGCCAGCGGTGTGGTGCGAGAGGGGAGACTTGAACTCCCATTCTGTCGCCAGAGCTGGATCCTAAGTCCAGTGCGTCTACCAGTTCCGCCACTCTCGCTCGCATCCAGCCGTAACAATACCTTTTCGCGATCTCGGCGTCAATCGACGGGAGCTCCTGATTTAGCGACATACTACGACATACTAAAAGACTCATGATCGGAAACCGAAAAAGTGTCTTTCGATCTATAGTGGATGGAAACTCGCTGGCCCTGCAAACCATTTTCCGCGACGGTTTAATCGGGCATTTGCAGGCTGTTAGCCGGCAAACAATCTTTTATGAGGCTAAGCATTGTCAACCGCTGCATCTTGCTGCTTGACATTGCTGCCAAATCAAGTAAATCACAGCAAAAAAGTAGCATTGAACATAATATTTATCAATATAGGTGTCAAGAAAAATTGGAAAAGCGATAGTTATGTCAATGTTTTGCAGGGTTATCCCCCT
>JARROL010000220.1:0-10187 GCA_037383965.1 Desulfobacterales bacterium
CGCGGCAGCATCAGATCCAGCACCGTGATGCGATGGTGAAGACCGCAGGCCGGCACACCCAACAGCGGGACGTCACCGATGTACGCCGTCAGGAACATGGCCCCCGGCAGCGCCGCCGCGCCATAATAAACCGCATCGGCCCCGGCTCTTCGTATCGCCGTGCGCGTCACGTCGTCCGGATCGACGCTCATGCCGCCGCTGAGCAGCAGCAGGTCGCAGCCGTTGTCCAAATGGCTACGGATGGCGTCTACGATCATCTGCTCATCGTCCGGGGCAAAGACCACACCGGCCACTTCGGAGCCGAGATCATTGAGTTTCGCGCTGAGGACGGGCGTAAATTTGTCTTCGATCAACCCATGATAAACTTCGCCGCCGGTAATCACCAGACCGGCTTTGGCCTTGCGTAGGGTCTTGACGGAAACCGCCCCTCCGTGCTGCCCGGCGATGGCCGCCGCCCGCTCGATGGGTGCGCGCTTCATCACCAATGGAATCGCCCTGGTGGCGGCCACCAACTCGCCCTTTTTTACGAGGGTGTGGCTGTGAAGGGTGGCGCACATGACCTCGTCCACCATGTTAAAAGCAGCCAGGGCTGCGGTGTCTATCGACAATATGCCGTCAAGAGCCGCGTGCAGGCCGATTTTGCCTTCTCTGGGATTGTCCTGCCATTCTATCCCTTCACCGGCCAAGCCACTGGCCAAAATCGAGGCGGCCTGGTTTTCGTGGAGCTCGTCTTCTTCCAGATCGATGAGATAAAGATGGTTTTTGCCCAGTTTTTGCAGATGACAGATATCGTCGTTGCACACCGTGTGACCCTTGCGGAAGGCCGGACCTTTAAACTCACCGGGACGTATCTCCGTGATGTCATGGGCCAGTTGCGTTCCGACGGCATCATTTACGTTTATCTTTTTCAGCACGGCAGATTCTCCTTAGGTGAAAGAGTGCTTCAGATATCATATTTGTTTTAATCAGTGGATGTGCAGCAGTTTACACGTCTGCTGATGGTTGCATTCTTCGGATTCGGCCTCCTCCGGATGCGGAGCCCAGTTCATGTGCGGCCAGGTTACTTCAAGGGGGTGGCTGAAATAGCAATCATCGGTGCAGGGTTTGCAGAGGATAAGTCCGTCTTCTGCGACTTCACGTCGGTCACGAATGATCTGGCCGCATTGGCTGCAGATGACCTTGCGGCGTGTGGGGCCGGGCAGGTCGCACTCGTCCAACTTCACCCGCACCTTCTGGACACGGAAGAGCACGCTGTCGGGCATGCGCTTGTAGGCTGCCAGTTGCTGGGCCGATTTGCCTTCCACATCCGGTGCATAAGCAGTTGCCAGGCTGCGGGCTTCTTCAGTTGACAGCACACGGAAGGCCTTGCCGGTATCGAGATTGACGAAGGTCGCCGCCATGATGCCGTAATCCATGAACTTGAGGCTGCGGCGTCCTAACTTGACCCCGGTCACGTGGGCAACCGCATCGGCCGTGCAGCGGTCCATCTCGACGTAGACGATGAGCTTCTTTATCTGGTCCCGGCGGGTCGGCTCATCCAAACCGATCAGTCGGCAGCCCAACAGGGCCATGCGTACACCGACCACCTGCCCCGGACACATGTGGCCGTGGGCGGCGGCGGACGCGTTCAGCAACTCAGCGAAGCATTTCACTGCGCAGGCTCCTTTTCAAGGACCTCATTGACCCAGCCCATGGCGGCCATCATATTCGGGAAACCGATGGTGGTTAGTGCGATCAAGACCGTGTGGATTATTTCGTCGCGGGTCGCTCCGGTCACAAGGGCCTTTCGGGTTTGAGACATGACGGCACCGCGGGAATTGGCGCCTATGGCGATACCCAGGTTGACAAGATCCTGTATCTTTGGATCCAGTGGGCCGCTTTCCCGGCAACTCTTCCCCAGTTGCTTGAAATCCTTAAAAAGCTCAGGAAAATTATCGGTGAAATACTGGTAGATTTTAGGTAAGTACATTGCGGCTCCTTTTACTCACGTGTAAAACGGTCATGGCCGTTCGGGCCGTCACGGTGAATGCAAATGATGCGTCGGAGTCCGGATGAGCGGTTGCGAATAGCGGCTGACTGTCTGAGTCGCTTAGAAAACCCGTGACCACCTCCGGTTTTGCGCCATCAGGACTCTGGAGCACATCGACCAGGGTGGAAACATAATAGCCTGGCGGCGGCGTCTCGGGATCGAGATGAACCCGGATAAAGAAAGGCTCTCCAACCCTGGCTTCACGTTGCATATCGTCAATGACGGCCGTATAGGGCCTATTGGTTCTCGGGCAGAGCACCTGGGCCCGGGCCATTGTCAACCAGGACAAGGTGATTCCGATGACCAGAGCAATTGCGATCTGTACCGCTTTCCTATCCATCAATACAAGCCGCCCAAGTTACCGGCTGCGTGCAGGGTGTCCTTGAAAAAGACCATCCGGCCCATGATTTCGCCTATAAGAATGATGACCGGCAGCCAGACCGGAACATCTCGGGTCATCCAGACCGCAGCCAGGGGTAGAACCAGGCCGATGATGATCCTTCCCCAGTAGAGAGGCGAGCCGATCCAGGCCCAGCCGGTCTGGGCCATGACGGTCCCCCCGGAAAGCCAGACACAGGGTACGATCAGATAAACCACCAATCCCACGATCAAAGTCACCGTCAAGACCCTGGTCAGCCAGACCCTTTTCTCCGGCGAGGCGAACCAACTTCCAAAGCTCGTTCCGAGAAGCAGTGCCGTAATCAGGAAGAAGACCAGCGGGAGGACGTTGTTTATGGCTGGATAGCTTGGCGGTGAATAGGTCATGCCCATAAACAGGATCGTGGCCAGCCCAACGATGGCGGCACCAAAAGCGACCGGCCCGCTGATCCTGTCTCTGGCCATGAACATCCCCAGGACAGTCAGGCCCAAGAAGATCGAAACACCGAGCACTTCCCGCGAAAGCCAGGCCTTGTCCAGGTGCCTGAGCGCCGTATAGCCCTCCAGGGGATGTCCCAGGTGAAAGAAGGAAGCCACCATTCCGGCGATGATCAGTGCCGAAGCCGCCACCCATTCTCCGCGAATGTTTCCCGTGGGACCGTCAACGGCCCATTGCCTCAATGTGCTGACGATCACCAGTCCGATTGCCGTCTGGCTGAGGACAGTGAAAAAAACCAGCGGCAGTTCCAAGTTGCTCATAAGTCCTCCCTCCCTATGATTTTGGGCAACCGGGGCACCAGAAAGCGCACCGACGGGTTGAGCTTGGGATACTTCGGAAACCCGGGCGGATATTGAACGGCGTCGGGTTTGTCGAAGGTCGCCAGATCCACGATCTGAAGGGCCTCCACCGGACAGCTCTGAACACACTGGGGCTTGAGGCCCGCATCGATGCGCTGCCAGCAGAAGCTGCACTTCTCGGCCTTTTTGAGCACCGGGTTGTAGCGCGGCACGCCGTAGGGGCAGGAGCGGATGCAGTTGCCGCAGCCGATACACTTTTCCTGGTCGTGGACCACGATGCCGTCCGCTTCTCTCTTGGAGTAGGCCACCACCGGACAGACATTCAGGCAGGTGGGGTTTTCGCAATGGTTGCAGGCCAGGGAATAGAAGGCCCGCTCCCGGTGCGGGTAAATTTCCGCCTTGATCGGGTAGACCTGTCGCCAGATAACGGTTTCCGGCTGGTGATACTGGTTCTTGCAGGCCATGGCGCAGGTGAAGCAGCCGATGCACCGCTCGGCGTCGATGTAAAAGGCATATTGTTTTTTCATGGATCTCCTCCTTAAACTTTGGCGACGTCGGCGAACTGGTCGTGGATGGCCACGCCGGGCTGACCGGTCTTGAACGCGCCCATGTCCGACGAGGTGTCATCGACCACGTTCTGCACGTTGTAGGGGTTGTTCTTGAACCAGGCCTCGTACATGACGATGGCATCGGGCGGGACCACCGTGCTCAGCTTGGCCGTGATGATAACCTCGCCGTAGGTGTTGGAGACCCGGACGGTGTCGCCGTCATCTATACTTTTCTCGGCCGCCAGTTTGGGGTGGAGGTAGACGAAGGGTTTGGGGTTGAACTCCTCGCTCCAATCCAGGTTGATGAACTGGGAATGGATGCCGAACTTGGAGTGCGGCGTCAGCAACCGGTATTTGTCATACTTCTCCCGTGGCGCCTTAAACTCGGGCAGGGCCTTGTGGCCCCACTTTTCGGCCAGCTCGGACTTGAACTCGTACTTGCCGGACGGCGTCTTGAACTTGAGATCGACCCAGGAGGCCGGGTGCATCTTGGCCTTGACCGGACCGTTGCGAAGGTCCTCCCAGGACTTGAGGCCGAACAGGTCGTAGACGCCCTGGTTGAACTCCTTGATCATCCACTCTTTGGTGTCGATCTCCGTGGGGAAGGTGCAGGAGCCGGGTCTGAGTTCGTTCATTTTTTGGGACAGGGCCGCGGCGATCTCGATGTTGGACTTGGCCTCGTACATGGGCTCGATGGCCTGTTCGTTGATGGACAGCCAATAGTGCCAGTAGGAGGCGTTGATGGTCCATTCCTCGAACAGCGTGGTCACGGGCAAAACGATGTCCGACATCTCAACGGTCTGGTTGAAGAACTGGTCCACGGTGACCACCATCTCCAGCTTCTCAAAAGCCTTGAGCATTTTGTTGCGGTCGAAGTCCTGGCTGAAGGGGTTCTTGCAGGAGACCCACAGCAGGCGGATGGGTGGGTCGTCCGCATCCAGGATGACCTGGGCGGTCTTGTTGATGTTCAGGATGCGATCCGAATAATCCACGGCCGCATCGTCGGAGGTAAAGGTAAAGTCGCCCTTGACCTCGGCTTTGCCCGGCACGCCCTTGGCTCCTTCGGGCTGTTTCTGCAGCAGGGCGTGGTAGTTGAAGCCCCAGGTCTGCAGGTGCCCGTAGCGGGCGCCGCCACCGGTCTTGCCCACATTACCGGTCATGGCCACCAGGGCATCGATGGCCCGGACCGTGGCCCCGCCGTTGACGTGGCGCTGCAGGCCGTAGCCGATCCAGATGGTGGCCGGCTTGGCCGTGGCGAACTCCTGGGCCACCTTGACGATGCTCTCGGCCGGAATCCCAGACTCCTTGGCCGCCCATGCCACGGTGACGTTGTTTTTCAGGTACTCGGCGAATGCGTCAAAGCCGATGGAGTTGGCCGCCACCCATTGTTTGTCGTAGAGGTCGTTGTCCAGGATGTAGCGGGCCATGCCGAGAGCCAGTGCCCCGTCCGCAGACGTCTTGACCTGCCAGTACTCGTCGGCCTTGGCCGCTATCTGGGTCAGGATGGGGTCGATGACCACGATCTTGGCCCCCCGGTCCCGGGCCGCGTAGAGGTACTTGACCGAGTGGACCGAGTTCCAGGCCGGGTTGGCCCCCCAGAGGATGATGTATCGGGCATCGACCATGTCTTCAGGGTCGTTGCACCACATGTCACCCATGTCGAAATTCTGGGCGTCGATTCCGGCCGGCCAGCAAGGTGTTCCCGTCAGCCGGGTCGTATACCCCAGCGAGGTCATCATCCCTTCGACGCCGTAATTGGTGATGCCGAAATTGCCCGAATACTTGGACAGGGCCAGGCCCAGCAGCGTGCCGTCCTTGTCATGCATTTCCAGGAGCTTTTTGGAGATGCGGTCCATGGCGTCGTCCCAGGAGACGCGCTTCCAGTTCCCCGTGCCGCGGCCCTCCTGGACCATGGGGTACTTGATGCGGTCCGGACTGTAAGGACGGCGGGTGTAACCGTAGCCTTTCACGCACAGTCCGCCCCGGGTGAAGGTCGACTCGGTCGCACCCTCGATGAATTGAATCACCCCGTCCTTGACAGACGTCTTGATAGAGCAAGTGTCGTAGCAGTTCCGGGGGCAGGCGTTGCGGAAGAATTCATAGCCGCCCTCGTAGACGATCTCCTGGGCCCGCGACCGCATCGGGCGAAGCAGCCCGCAGGGCATGGTGGCCACCGCGCCGGCCGCCAGAAGGCATTTCAGAAATTTCCTTCTGGACAGCGGACACTTTCCGACCTGAGTTCCAAGTGTATTGTTGGGTGCGGTCATACTTCTCCTCCATTGTTGCCTGTTACCCCCCTTATATTTTCAAGCGAGTGCTTCAGCCACTCGGCCAAACACCTGGCAGCATAACCAATGGCCGGGTGGATAGAAGGCGCCTTGTTCATGCGATCGACAAATCTCGATACCCATCTGTCCATATGCTCCAGGAACCGGCTCCTGAGCTCTTGCACCTCAGCCAGGCCCGATTGCAGGGCGATATGATTCATGGCCAGGGTTGCATCCAGTTCCAGACTGATGTGATCGTCCGGTAACCTGTTCTTCCAGGGGGATTCAAGACCGATTGACGCATACATCTCTCGGACTTCCAGGGTTGTCTCGCTCATGACCAGCGGCTCGGAATCTAAATAGACGGAAGCGAACGGCGGCGCTTCCAAGGCGGCCGGTCCTACAAAGAGTCGGTTGAAAGCGAATTCAACCTCTTCCCAGTCTTCCACTTCAGGCACGTCCTCCGGAAAATTCTTGGTCAACTCTCCGTAGGCCCGCTCGAGTTCAGGCCTGTTTCGAGCCAGAAAAAAGTCCCGGAGTGCAGCCACGCTTTCCATTTCCACTTGTTGGGTTCCACTCGTTAAAGGTCTCTCGAAGGCGTTTCTTGCATGATACACTGGACCCCAGTGGTATCCGACTGTTCAGTCCATGGAGGATTTGACCTGTCGCGCAATTCTTTATTGACTTAGTATATAATGAAAATTTGGTGGATTTCGAAATAAATATCCTCTTTAATTTTAACAAATCACAATCGACAGCCCGCCCTTTCTCCGGGAGGGTGCCTGGAAACCATAGTCGCCCCGAAATGGCAGCTAAAAGATTGCAGGCGGTAAGATTTTAGCTGTAATTAAGGAGTATAAAACGGAGATCGACCGGAAAAAGAGAACAGCCATTCCCGGCAACGAAATTGAGGACAAAAATCGTAATGTAAATAAAAATTTTAGCTTTTTTATTGTAACAGTTTATTTTGCAGTGGATTATTATGCGAGAAAAGCACTGATCTGCAATCCATTTAATGTGTCTTAGAAAAGCTTGACAATTAAAATTTTACGCATAAAATATGCGTAAAAAATAAAAAGGGGAAATCCAAAAAAACTTTAGCAGGATTCTAAATCAGATAAAGGCCGGGGAAGAAATAGCCGTTACAAGGAGAGGAAAACGGGTCGCTAAAATATGTGCTATAGGGCCTAAAGAAAAAATCGATTGGCCTGATTTTTACGGCGAGGCAACCGAAATGAAAGGAAAACGTATTGGTGAGATCGTTATTGAAGGCAGAGAGGATCGGTTTTAAGTGGTTTACGTGGATACGAGTATTATCGTAAAACTGTATATTAAAGAAAAATATTCTCGGAATGCTTCCAAATGGTTGAAGGAGAACAATGAAGCCGTTCCTCTGACGAGTTTTCATGAATTGGAATTCATCAACGCTATCCACCTCAAACTCTTCAGGACGGAAACGACCCCTCAAACGATCCGCCAAATCATGGCAAGATTCGAAGAACACGAAAATAAGGGAATTTATTATCGACCTCCATTAGATTGGTCTGCGGTATTTATCCATGCCATTAACTTGTCCAAAAAACATTCGGCAAACTTAGGGGCGAGAGCCTTGGATATCCTTCATGTTGCTTCAGCTTTATCAATACATGCCGATAGATTTCTGACGTTGGATGGTAGACAGTCCAAGCTGGCCGCTCATGCCGGGTTGAAAATTGTAAATATGTTTCAAACAGCTAAATAATTGTAGGGTGTTAGGGTACCGTTGCTTATAACGCTGTTATTAGTCTATAATAAGAATTTAATGGATTTCGAATTAAATAACCTCTTTAATTTAAACAAAATCACAAACGACAACCCACAACAAAAGGCCCACGCTGAACAATTAGAAGACGATCGGCGAACCTGCCGCTTTTTGAATTATTATTTAATAAATTTAATAATTTAAAGACTCGATACCCGTGTAATTCAACAGGCGGAGCTATGTAACCTTATACGTCGCAAGTTGCTTGTTGTGAGGCGGCGGTTTCTCTGGTCAAAATAGCTCTTTAGAGCGGTAAAGCCGCGTTGCATAGATTTTTCCCGGGAAAAATCTATTTTGAGAGCAGCTCTGCTGCGTTTCATAAATTTCTCCCGTGAAAAATTACCAAAGTTCAATTGTTGTCGTGGTTGCCGTCAGTAAGGGGCAACGAGATTTCACTTAGCAGGGCAGTTGCTGGTGCGCCGTTAATTTTTTAGAGCGGCAACGCCGCGTTTCATAAGTTTTTTCCGTGAAAAATTACCAAAATTCAATTGTTGTCGTGTTTGCAGTCATTAAATCGCAACGAAATTTCACTCAGCAGGGCAGTTGCTGCTGCGCCGTTAGTTTTTTAGAGCGGCAACGCCGCGTTTCATAAATTTTTCCCGTGAAAAATTACCAGGAAAAAGCCCGGATATGTTCGATGTCCGAGTGATTAACCACCTGTTGCGAAAAGGTGATCTGTTTGCTTTGTTATATTTGAAAGACGTCCTTAGCCGGGGCGAGCTTCTGATCGACAACAGTTTTCGGGATAGAGCGTCATTTATAGAAGCGTTCAGCATGAAATACCGGGAGTGCGAAAGCCTGATAGCCGAGGTGTGCGCATGAAGGTCGATAGTGTTCGGCTGAAAAAATATCTGGCGGACATCGTCCGGAGCGCGAATGAGCTGAAAAAGATCATCGAGCAGAATTCGTTGCAGCCCGAATCCATCGAGTTGAAAGCCGCCAAATATATCCTGATTGAGCTGGCGGAGGCGATGTCGAATACGCTTCAGCACGTCTTGGCCAGACAAAAGGGCATAGCGGTCAGCGGCTATATCGATACGATCGCAAAAGGTCGCAAGGAAGGAATTATTTCGGAAGGGCTTTTCCAGAAGCTGAAGCCGTTTTTTGATTTTCGCAACAGCCTGGTACACAGATATTGGATCATCGACGACGAAAAACTCATTGCCAATATCGAAGCCGGCCGGGACGATTTCGATCAATTCGCCGAAGAGCTTGAAAATTACATTCATAAAAGTCATCAGTAAATACAAAGTAGATAATCAGCCGAGAGATATCGATTATTGGCAATGGAATTCAAAATTCATCATTTAGGCGGTGAGAATTGCGTCACCGGGTCCTGCCGGTTGGTGCAGGTTCGGGGGCAAAACATCCTCGTTGACTGCGGGATCACCCAGGGGCACGATGCGGCCGTTCCCATTGACAATTGGCCGGTCAAACCCGCCGAGGTGGACTTCATCTTTTTGACCCATGCCCATATCGACCACATCGGTCTGCTGCCGACACTCATCCAGCAGGGGTTCAAAGGGGAGATCATCGCTTCCCATCCCACCATCGCCTTGATCTCGCCCATGCTCGAGGATGCCATGCAGTTCGAGGACCTGGGGGCTTCCGAGAGAAAAAAGATCGCCCGGACATTAGACGATTTGGCGTGGGGCTTCGAGTTCGGTGAAGACTTCGATCTGGGAAAAGACGTTTTTTTCGAATTCGGCCGTGCCGGTCACATTCTGGGCTCCTGCTTCATCCGCCTCGAAGATCGAAAGGACGGCGCTGCGGTCGTTTTTTCGGGGGACCTGGGAAACTATGACACGCCGATCCTGAACGATCCGGAGAGCGCGGGCAGGGCGGATGTCCTGTTTCTGGAATCGACCTATGGCGACCGGCTGCACGGGGATCGCGCGTACAGAATGCTGCGGCTGGCCGAAGTTCTCGATCGCTGCCTGTCCGACGGCGGCAAGGTTTTCATCCCGGCCTTTTCGCTGGGCCGCACCCAGGAGATCCTCTGCGAGCTCGACCGCATATTTTCGAATGCGGAATATAAAACCCGGTTTTCCCACCTGGCATCCGACGACCGCCCGCCTGTTTTTGTCGATTCGCCGCTGGCACTGGAGATCACCAGAATCTATTCGAGTCTGTCGGACTTCTGGGATGGAGAGGCGAAAGCACTGCTGAAAGCAGGGGATCATCCCATAAGCTTTGAAAAGCTGTATGGGATCGAAAAACACGTCGAGCACGCCAAGCTGCTGGAAGTAAAAGGCCCCGCGGTGATCATTGCCGGAAGCGGCATGTGCACCGGCGGACGGATCGTCAACCACTTGGCGGCCGGTATCGAGAAGCCGGAAAACGATGTAGTGTTCGTAGGGTATCAG
>JARROL010000221.1:0-9464 GCA_037383965.1 Desulfobacterales bacterium
ACCCGGCGATGTGGCCAACGCCACCACCTATGATTATCCCGTGCGCTTTCAGAAAGTGAACGGGTTTTCGGTGGCCCGGGCGATCGGCAAAGATCCGTCCGTTTATGACAGCCTTAAAAAAGCCGCCCAGGAGTTGGTCGTTCAGGGTGTGCGGGCGGTCACCGGCGACTGTGGATTCATGGCCTTTCATCAACAGCGGCTGGCCGATGAACTGGAGGTGCCGGTCTTTTTGTCCAGCCTGCTGCAGATCCCCTTTATCGCAACCATCATCGGCCGATCTGCCAAGGTGGGTGTGATTACGGCCGACTCCCGCAGTCTGGACGACGACCTCTTGGCGGCGATCGGCGTTTCCGATCCCGGACGGATAGCAGTTGTCGGGCTTCAAAACTGCCGGTCGTTTCAAAGCTTCGCCATTAAAGAAACCGGCACCCTGGATAAGGTCGCCGTGGAAGATGAAGTGGTTGCCGCAGCCCGGCGGCTCGTTGACGAACACGAATCGGTCAAAGCCATTCTGCTGGAGTGCAGCTTGCTGCCGCCCTATGCGGCAGCCGTGCAGCAGGCCGTGAACCTGCCGGTATTCGATTATATCACCATGATCGATTTTGTTTTTCGGGCCGTGGTGAAAATAAACTATGCCGGATTCATGTAATCCGAAAATAGAAACTCGAAACTTGAAACGCAGAACCCGAAACCCGCAACCCGCAGTTGTAACGCCTCCATTGGGTAAACGGGTGCGAACCGCAGCTGAACCGCGCTGCCAATAGGAATATCATTATGGACATTGACCGCCATATCGCCGAACTCGAAACCGAGCTCATCGAACTCAGACGCGATTTTCACCGTCATCCCGAATTGGGCCTTCATGAGCACCGCACCGGGAAAAAGGTCGCCGAGTATTTAGAAAACCTGGGTCTTGCGGTCACCCGGATGAACCAGACCGGCGTGGTGGGTCTGCTGCAAGGCGATAGTTCGGGCCCCACCCTGTTGCTGCGCGCCGACATGGACGCACTGCCCATTCAGGAGGAAACCGGCCTGGACTACCAATCCAGCATCGAGGGCGTCATGCACGCCTGCGGCCACGACGCGCACACCGCCATGATGATGATCGCCGCCAAGATTCTGACTTCGGTAAAAGAACGACTGGCAGGCAACATCAAATTCGTGTTCCAGCCCAACGAAGAAAACGTCGGTGCGCGGGCGATGATCGAAGAGGGTCTGTTGGAAAACCCGAAAGTCGATGCCTGCTTCGGCGTTCACGTTTGGGCTCCGCTGAAGACCGGTCAATTAGGGATCAGCGCCGGGCCCGTGATGGCGGGAATGGAACACTTCGATCTGGTGATAAAGGGGCGGGGGGGACACACGGCAACCCCGCAAAGCGCCGTCGACCCCGTCCTTGCGGCCGCGGCCATAATCAACGGCGTGCAGGTCATCCCAACCCGGGAAATCGATATTCTCAAGGAACCCACCATCATCATGTTCGGTAAAATCGAAGGCGGCAGTGCATCCAACGTCATCCCCGATACCGTGACGCTCTCGGGCACGATGCGCTACATGTTCGAAGGGCCGCCAGACAGTCCCGACAATCCCAAAAACCGCTTCGAACGGGTGGTCGCCAACATCTGCAGCGCCCATCGCGCCGGTTACGAGCTGTCTTATCTTTACGGGCATCCGACGCTCATCAACCATCCGGAGATCGCCGGAATCGCCAATCAAGTGGCCTGCTGTCAGATACAGCCCAAACCGGAAGTCCTGAAGGTGGTCACCCTCGCCGGGGAAGATTTTTCCGAGTTTGCCTGCCGAGCACCCGGCGCATTCTGTTTTGTCGGGGCCGGTGATCCGGAAAAAGAGACCGTTTATCCTCACCATCACCCGCGATTCGACATCGACGAGAACGCCTTGCGCATCGGCGTAGAGCTGATCGTGAAAAGCGCAGTGAATTTTTTTGAAAACCGCCAGTGTTTTACATGCCTGAAAAAGGCGGCGTCCTGAACGCCCTCATTTTCGGCAAGAGGAGGAAGAAGTCAACAACCCGAAACGGATTAAACTAAACACCGGAAAGGAGAACCGTCATGAAAAAAGTAATTGGTATAGCAGTGATTCTTCTGCTGATAGCTTCCGTCGGTATTGCGGCCGCTGAATACACCGGGCCGCCGGTGAAGGCCAAGCTGGCATCCGAAGAAATCGAAGGCGACTTCATGACCGTGTGGGCGAAAAACTTTTCGGATCACATGAAGAAGTGGTCCGACGGCAAAATCGACATTACAGTCTATCCCTACGGCACGCTCGGAGCAACCGGCGACATCAACGAACTGGCCCAAATGGGTGTCGTGGAGTTCGTTTTTTCCGATTACGCCTGGATCAGCTCTTTTGTGCCTCAGGCCCAGGTGCTGGCGCTGAACTACATCTTCCCCACCGAGAAAGTTCCCGAAGTTCTGGATTGGATGGTCAAGAACGGCGAATTCATGCCGCTGCTCGACGAGGCTTTCCGCAAAAACGGTCTGGTGCCGCTCGGGGTCATGTACGAGGGATGGCAGTGGGTGACGTCGAAAAAACCGATCAAATCACCCGAAGACATGCAGGGGCTCAAGCTCCGGCTGATGTCTTCCAAACTCCTGGTGGAAGACTACCAGGCGTATGGGGCCAGCCCGACGCCAATGAGCTACGGCGAGGTATACAGCGGTCTGCAGATGGGGTTGATCGACGCCCAGGTCAACCCGCTTTTTGCCATCTACAGCATGAAGTTCTACGAGGTCCAGGACTATGTCACCCAGCTTAAAAGCGAGCCATTCCTTGGAATTCCGACAGTCAACAAGCAGTTTTTCGACAAACTGCCGAAAGACGTGCAGCAGGAAATGTTGAAATTCTGGCACGATTCGATCATCCCGGCCGGAAAATGGATCGATGAACGCAACGCCTCCGATATGGACGACGCCGCGGTGGCCAAATTCAAGGCGCAGGCCGAAACCGTGTATCCCGAGTTTGTGAAAATCGGCGGTGAAGGGTCTCAGAAGATATTGGACGCACTGCTGAAAGATATCGGGAACGCCAAAAAGGCCCTCGGCATAAAGTAACCCATCCGCCGGCACTGCTGCAACAACAGCAGTGCCGCGATTTCTTATCGACAGCAAGGGGCGTGAAATATGAACGATTCGACCGACAGCCGAAAAAATCCGGGCTTTCTTCGACAGCTGAACAGGGGCATCGGCAAGGCCGTCAATGGCATCGAGGTTTCCATTCTGGTTTTTTGCGTCGCGGCCCTCGCAATACTCTTGATTGTAAACGTTTTTGCCCGGACCTTCTTCCAAAGTATTTATTTTGCCGAAGAGGTCTCGATGTTTCTCGTGATGCTGACAACCTTTACCGGGGTGAGCTACGGCGTCAGGAAAGCGCGGCATATCCGCATGGGAGCCTTCCTCGATGCCATGCCCCCTCAAATGGAAAAGGTCTTCATCATCGGAATTTCACTCGTCAGCGCCTTCGTGATGGCGATCATGACCTGGTTTTCCTACCAGTATCTGATAAACGCCATGGACATGGGGCACATGACGCCGGCCCTGAGGGTGCCGAAGTGGACCTTTTACGTGATCATCCCGATCGGATTCGGCCTGGCATGTATTCAGTACATCCGAACCATCATAAAAAATCTGATTGAGAAAGAACCCTGGCAGTCTCCGGATCAACAAAGTGAGTATGAAGAAGAAGAAATCGGGGGGGCAGCATTATGACACTCTTTGGAATCAGTCTGGCAACCATGCTCTTGCTCGGATTCCCTTTCATGGTCACCCTCTTGGGCTCCCTGATACTCTACGTGTACGTCTACATGCCCGATTTCGCCCCCAAGTTGGTGACCACGATGGTCCAGCAAGTCATCACCGGTGTAACGCCACCGGCACTTGTTTGTGTACCGATGTTCATTCTATCGGCCAGCATTATCACATCCGGAAAATCCGCCGGTCGATTGATCCAGATGATCAAAACCTTTGTCGGCCATCTGCCGGGGGGCCTGCCGATCACCACCAATGCCAGCTGCACCCTCTTCGGTGCGGTATCCGGATCGACCCAGGCCACGGTAGCGGCCATCGGCGGCACCATGCGCCCGATGCTCCTTGAAGCCGGTTATCCAAGTTCCTTTACGTTGGGGCTGATTATCAATTCCAGCGACATCGCCTTCCTGATTCCGCCGAGCATCGGCTTTATCGTCTACGGCGTCGCCACCAGCACCTCGATCGGGATGCTCTTTTTGTCGGGTGTTTTTCCGGGCTTGATGATCCTGTTGATGTTTTCCGCCTATTGCTATTTCTATTCCAAGTTCAAAAAGGTCGGCGTATTGCCCCGGGCCAGCTGGTCCGAAAGAGCAAAGGCGATCAGGGACGGACTGCCGGTCATGGGGTTTCCGGTGATTATCGTCGGCGGCATCTATGCGGGGTATTTGAGCCCGACCGAGGCGGCCGTCGCCTCCGTTTTCTCTGCCGTCTTTTGGGAGGCCATCGTTTACAAGAGCATCTCCTTCAACAGAATCGTAGACGGTTTTTTGAAAACCGGTGTGATCACCGGCGTGGTGTTCATACTGGTCGGTGCCGGCCAGGCGTTTTCGTGGATGATCGGATTCATGCAGATTCCGCAGCAAATCCTGCCGCCACTTTTCGGACCGGATCCGTCGATGCTGCGGGTCATGATCATCGTCGTGGTCGTCTATTTTGTCGCCTGCATGTTTGTCGATCCGATTGTGGCCATCTTTATATTGAGTCCGATTTTTCAGCCTTATGTGGTCAGTGCCGGGGTGGTTTGGCTGCGACATCTTTACGGCCCAGCTCATATTCAGACGCCCGTATGTCGAGGTCATCGGTCATGCGCTGCCCTTCATCCTGATACTGATCTTGGCAACAATCATCCTGATGACCTTTCCAAGCATCGCCCTGGTCTTGCCGAATATGGCCATGGGCGGTTGAAGATCGATCCGCTTGGAAGTCTTAGAACTTCCTAGTGCTTGTTGTAGCAGTCGTATTTTGAGGGATCAGCAACAATCCCGATTTTAAGGAGACCGTAAAACGGTGACGCCCAACGCACTGCAAAAAACGCCGACTCTCCATGATGTGTTTGAAGCCCAACGCCGCATAACATCGATGATCCGGCGAACGCCGATGATCGAATCGCCGGATCTGGCTTTGAAATCAGGGGCTCAGACGCTCCACCTGAAACTGGAGTGCCTGCAAGTGACCGGGTCATTCAAAGTCAGAGGTGCCGCTAACAGGATCTTGAGCCTCACCGACAAAGAGAGAGAAACCGGTGTGATCACGTTTTCCACCGGCAACCATGGCAAGGCGGTCGCCTACGTGGCCAGCCGGGTCGGTCTGAAAGCCGTCGTCTGCCTTTCCGAGCACGTTGCATCCTACCGGGCGGATATGATCCGGGCGCTGGGAGCGGAAGTGTCGATAAAGGGTCACTCCCAGGATGAAGCGGAGCAAAATTATCAGGCCCTGATATCCGCCCGTGGTCTCGTTCCGGTCGTTCCGTTCGATGATGCCTTTATCATTGCCGGCCAGGGGACGACGGCACTCGAAATTCTGACGGAACTCCCGGATACGGACGTCTTGCTGATCCAATTGTCCGGTGGGGGCCTGTTGGCCGGGATGGCGCTGGTCGCCAAATCCATCAATCCGGGCATCCACGTGGTGGGCCTCAGTCTCGAGCGATCGCCGGCCATGCTGGAGAGTGTGAAAGCCGGCATGCCGGTCCAGGTGGAAGAGAAGGATTCCATCGCGGATTCGCTTTTGGGCGGTATCGGCTTCGAGAATCGGTATACGCTGTCGCTGGTAAACAAATATGTCGACGAACACATATTAATCTCCGAAGAGCAGATAAAGGACGGCATGTATTATGCCTTCGATAAACACCGGTTGATCGTGGAAGGGGCCGCTGCGGTCGGAATCGGTGCGCTGATGCACCAAAAAGTGACGGTGAACGATAAAAAGGTCGTCACGCTTCTATCCGGAAGCAGTATCGACTCCGATGCCTATGTTCGCATCATCGGGAGTAGGCTGTCCGGTGGGGAGCGGCCATGATTTATGTTCTGATCATCTGATCAATCGTAGAAGGAGGTCAACCATGAGAAGGAGAAGAGGGCTTGCGTGGGGTATCATCGTGTGCGCCCTTATCCTTGGCTTCGGCAAGCCGGCCGGAGCCGTAAAATATTTTTGGCAAGTGGCGCTGGAAGAAATCGAAGGCAGCATGCAGCACGAATACGCCAAGCGGTTTGTCGATGTCATCGAGGAAAAGTCCAAGGGACAAATTCGCTGCACCATTCATTTTTACGGGGAACTCGGTACGTCCGGAGAGATTACCGAACTTCTACAGAATGGAGACCTCCAGTTCGCGTTTCAATCCCCGGGGCACCTCGGATCCTATATCCCCGAGGTACAGGTCTTCTCTATTCATTATCTTTTCCCAACGGAATTCAAGCAGCTCGAGAAGATTCTGCGCAAGGGACCGAACACGTACAAGACCCTCCAAAAATATTACCACGATAAAAACCTCGACCTTCTTTCCATCATCGAGGAGGGCTGGCAGATCTGGACGGCCAACAAGCCCTTGCGCCAACCGGCCGACTTCGACGGCATTACGTTTCGGGTGATGTCATCGCCGCTTCTCATCACGGCCTACCGTTTCTATGGGGCGTATGTCATCACGGTCCCCTACAGCCAAATCTTCACGGATCTCGAACTGGGTCGCATCGACGCCGAAACCCAGCCCTTTTTTGCCATTCAGGAAATGAAATTCTACGAAGTCCAGAAGTATATGATCAAGGCCCGCCAGTTGCCGTTTATCAGCACATTTGCCGCCAATTACGCCTTTATCAAGCGATTACCGCCGGACATCCGCGCCCTGGTCGATGAGGCGATCGAAGCCGCCAATGATTACATTTTCGATTTGGAGCCCCGGTTGAACGAAAAGCGCAAACAGATGATCATGGAGGCCAAACCGGCTATGCAGTACATCGAACTGACGGATGAAGAGATCGACGGATTCAGGAAAAAGTCCGAGCCCCTCCGCCAGAAATACCTGGAAATGGGTGGCAAGGGGGCCGGAGAAGTGTTGGATGCGGTGATCAAAGACCTTGAGTGGGCAAAAGGGAACTGATTTAGGATTACGACCATGCGTAAAAATTTGATTTTCAGCAAAGATGAATACCAGCAAAGGCTCCGCAAGACAAAAGAGTCGATGGACAAAGCCGGCATGGAACTTCTCCTCGTCATGGATCCGGCCAACATGAACTATCTGACCGGCTACGACGGCTGGTCGTTTTACGTGCATCAGGGCGTCGTCGTCTCCCTGGATGAGGCGGAGCCGTTCTGGTTCGGGCGGGAGCAGGATTCCAACGGTGCCAAAATGACGAGCTGTCTTTCGAATGACTGCATTTTCGGATACCCTGACCACTACGTCCAATCTCGTTACACCCACACCATGCGCTGGGTGGCGGCTCTTTTAAGAGAGAAGGGCCTGGACAAAAAACGGTTCGGACTGGAGATGGACGGGTACTGGTTCAATGCCAAAATGTACGTCACCCTTTTGGAAGAGCTGCCTCAGGCCTCGCTGACCGACGGCACCAATCTGGTAAATTGGGTCAAAACCGTCAAATCACCGGTTGAGATCGAATACTTGCGCCAAGCGGCGCGAATCTGTGAAAAGGTCATGCAGACGGCCATCGACGCCATCGCTGTCGACGTCCGGGAGAAGGATGCGGCGGCAAAAGTCTCTGCCGCCCAGATCGCCGGAACGGATGAATTCGGCGGCTCGTCACCGGCGATCTTTCCGATCATGCCGTCGGCCGAACGAACTTCCACCGCGCACCTGACATTCGATCCGGACCGCCTTTATCAAAAAAACGACGTGGTTCTACTCGAACTCTGCGGCGCCCGATACCGCTATCATGCACCGCTGTCCCGCACGGTATACTTAGGGGAACCACCGCAGGACCTTCGCAAAACAGCCGAGGGTGTGGTCCAGGGGTTACAAGAAACGCTGGCGTTCATCCGCTCCGGCGTGACCGCCGAAGAAGTGGAAGAACGCTGGCGCAAGGCCATTGCGCACACCGGTGTCGTCAAACCGTCCCGCGTGGGGTACTCCTACGGGCTGAACTATGTCCCGGACTGGGGGGAACACACGATCAGCCTCAGACCCGGTGATAAAACAGTACTGGCACCGGGAATGACGCTTCACTTCATGCCGGGGATATGGCTCGACACGTATGGATTTGAGTGCAGTGAACCCATACTGGTGACGGAAACCGGATGCGAGAAATTTGTCGAGTTTCCTCAGAAACTGTTTATAAAATGACGGCAGTCTAGTCGTAAAATTCTTTTTAAAGGTGAAAAATAATGGAAAAAGAAATCATTTACACTGAAAACGCACCCGAACCCGGGCCCTACTCCCAGGCCGTCAGGTATGGCCATCTGATTTTTGTTGCGGGCCAGACCTCGGAAGATCCCAAAACCAACCGCGTGGTTCACGGCAACGTGGCCGAACAGACGACCATCATCCTGAACAACATCAAAACCATCCTAGAGGCGACCGGTTCAGGAATGGAACGGGTTTTACGGGCCGATGTGTTCATCTCCTCCATGGACGTCAAGGATGAAATGAACAAGGTCTACCGCGAATTCTTCCCCAAGAATCCACCAGCGAGAAACTGTGTCGCCGTGGCCGGAATCGATGACGGTCTGGATGTCGAGATCGAAGTGATTGCCGCCGCCGATTGACCGGCCCTACAGAGGTGTTCATGAACGCGACACAGATGGTTACAGGAGGTATATGCAAACCGAGAATATAAAGGATCAAGCCCGTCGACCCGTGGACGATCTGCCCGACAGTGCAACCTGGGAAGATGCGATGTACCGAATTTATGTCCGGCAGGCCGTTGATGCAGGAATAAAAGACAGTGATGAGGGGCGAACCATAGAGGTCAAAAAGGTGCGCAAAAGATTTGGTCTACCGGCGTGAGAGTTCACTGGACCGACAATACTGTTGATCACCTGGTCAACATTTTCGAGTATATCTATCTAAACTCACCCATCTATGCCAAACGAATGGTGGACAGGATAACCCATCGTTCGATACAAATTAGTGACCAGCCTTATTCAGGCCGTAAGGGTCCCGAGTATCAGGCCCAAGTTGTTCGCGAGTTGATCGAAAAGCCCCACCGGATCATTATCAAGCAGGATCGAGTCGACGTGGTGGCCGTTATCCACGGCACTCGGTTAATGCCTGACCAGTTTTCTAAAAATCAACTGTTAAAATTCAACTAAAAGGAAGCCCAACACTACGCCAAAATGTCGTTTTATCTAGTATTCACCGAGGTTATAAAACTGGTCCCGTTCACTGCCGTTTCACGCCGACTCACGCCGCTTGAGAGAGCTTGACCGCGCAAACCTTGTACTCCGGGATCTTGGAGACGGGGTCGAGCACGG
>JARROL010000222.1:0-5926 GCA_037383965.1 Desulfobacterales bacterium
TTCGTAACACTCGATGGTGCAACTCCCCCGCCGCTGCACGGCGGCGGATCACTGTCGATTCATCATTCTGACACAACCATGATCTCGAACAAACAGCACAAACATGGCATTCGCAACTGTATATGATCAATACGCCGCCGCCAATGACAGGATATCCAGAGGTGAGCGGCTGTTTTTCTCCGGGCAGGAAAGCCCGGGACGTATAACCGACCGTAAAACCCCCGGCAGCCGCCGGTTGCGATATCCTAAAATCGGTATCTTCGCCGGTGAAGGCACATCCCACTCATGGCTGTGGTTTGTCGATCTTTTTGATCGTATGGGCTTTCACTCCCTTTCGTTTCTAGAGGAATCGGCCGTTCAGGAAGGCGGTCTGGAAGGTCTCGATGTTCTGGCCGCGTCCGGAGGCGACACCTTTTCCATCGCAGCGGCACTGGGGGCAGCCGGAGCACGAAAAATCCAGGCGTTTATCGAAAATGGTGGCCTGTATATCGGCAGCTGCGCCGGCGCTTATCTGGTCATGAATTCCTCTAAACCACCTTTGAACCTTTTTAATTTTGCCGCCGTTAAGATCACCAACCTCAGCAAGCTGCTCCCCGAATGCCATCAGATGACCTACAAGTTTTCGATGGCCTATGGGTGCTGTTATGTCTTCCACCCGGTGCGGGAAGCAGTCGGCGTGCGCATCAACGGCAGTCTCCCCTTTGCCGCTGCCGGTTCTTTGACCGCTCCGCTGTATGGCGGGCCGGGCATGCTCGCTGCGGATACAGACCAGGTTCTGGGGTATTATGAAAATTTTACAAACAAAACGGCTTTTCTGGTGGATGAAGCGCTGGCGTGCGAGACGCTGATTGGCAAGGCTGCGGCCGTCCGCGTGCCTCTCGGAAGCGGATGCCTGTATCTTTTCGGACCACACTTTGAGCATCCGCATTATCCGCAAGCAAATCGGCTGGTGGCCGATGCCGTTTTCTGGGACAGCGGAAGTTCACTGCAAGGTGCACCGCCGCCGCAGGTTAAAGCGGAAAAACTTTCAGAATCCGGCAGCCGAGAGCTGATCAGGGATCTGAAACGGGAATTGAGCAATTCGAGGATCGTGGCTACCGGACTCGAAATGCAGCCCATTAGATGGCTGATCGGTTCAAAATATTACGAACCGGAAAAAATAAGAGTATTTCTGGAATCGATGTGGCGTCGCATCAAACCTCTCGAAGCCCGCGGCCGAATTTGCACAGACACCGGTTCGCCCATCGAGCTTCTGGCTTATGCCTCGCAAGCCACTGATTTACTTCGCCTGATGAAAAACGAACTGGACGAAAAGCGCGATACCCTGTGCATTGCCCGCAGGCTATTCACTTTGCTGCGCAACTACACGGCGGCGTTTCTGCGTCTTTACTTTCTGACCGTATCCGAAACCAAGTGATATCCAAGGAGTCGACTTTGGAGAGCAAGACCGTTCGTCCCCGATCTGGGCTCAAAACCCTTACGGCCATGTGGCTGACGGTTGCGGTTATCCCGCTTTTCGTGGTTGCGATTGCAGGTAAAGCAGATGCGATTGTCGGTATCGAAACCGAATCCCGGTCCAACTGGCATGTCGATTTGAACCGATTCGCCCTTTCGGCACACACCGGCTTCAAGTGCGAGGAGTGTCATGGGACCATGATTGAAAATGGTCGGGCTCATCCGGATAAAGCAAGCCCGGACTTTTTGAAAAAAGCGGCAACCCGCTCTTTCGACTACAGTCGCTGCAAGAAATGCCACAAACTGTCATACCAGCGGTATTTGGAAGGCGAGCATGCCAAGGCCCTGTCAAAAGAAATCGCCGATGCAGGAGAGGACGGCACCGAGTTAAAAAAGAAGACCCCGGCACCCACATGTGGTGAGTGCCATTCTTCCCACTACGACCGCTCCGGCCTGTCGCGGGTCGAGGTCGGCAAGCGCATGATCGCCGTATGCGGTCGTTGCCACAGGGAGCAAGCCGCCAGTTATCTTGAAAATATACATGGCAAGGTGGGCGTCAATTTGGAAAATCCGGCCGCGGCTTTTTGCACGGATTGCCACAAGGCCCACGCCGTTGCGTCACTCAAGGAACCGGCGGCGGCGCTACCGGTCTGCCGGCGATGTCATCCGAAGGCCGAAGCGGAATTCACCAACTTTGTCATCCATGCGTCATTGTCCGGTCTGCCCGACTCCGACTCCCCCAAGCGTCAGTCGATTCTGTGGATCCAGCGCATCAAATTCGCCGCCATCGCAGTGGTGGCGCTGTCGCTGATTTTCTTTTTCGGCCACAGCCTTCTGTGGCTCCTGCGAGAACTGCACGAAAAACTGAGGAAACATTAGGATGGCCGAGCGACCGTATCGACAAAACATCCAAATTCGCTTTTCCGTTCTTCACCGGTTCCTGCATCTTGTGGTGATGATCGGTTTTACCGGCCTGGGCGTTACCGGCCTCTCATTAGGATTCAGTTCCACGGCGCCGGCCAAGGGATTCATCTGGCTGGTGGGCGGATCCGCTAACGCCGGCTGGCTGCACCGTTTCTTTGCGGTCATCACCTACTCGTGTGTTGTGGTACATGCGGTGTGGTTCCTATATTATAAAATGGTCCTGTCGGGTAACTTTACCGGCCCGCTTTCCATCGCCCCCTCCGTAAAGGACCTCAAAGATTTCATTCAGAACTTGGGTTATTTTTTGGGCCGCAGGGAAGCGCCCCCGCGTTTCGATAAATTCACCTACATGGAAAAATTGGACTACTGGGCCCTGTTTATCGGGATGAACACCATGGGAATAACCGGCCTGGTGTTGTGGTTTCCAGAGTTCTTCACCCGCTTTTTGCCGGGATTTTTTGTCAATATCGCCCAGGTGCTGCATTTTTTCGAAGCCATACTGGCCGTTGCCGTCAAATTTTTTATTCATATCGGGTTGGCCCATTTCCGACCCGCGGTTTATCCGGCCGACACGAGCATTTTTACCGGAAGAACCTCGCAAGAGAAAATTATGGTCGACCATCCGGGCGAATGGTCGGCCATAAGTAAATCCGTCGATTCATCCGGTGAGCACGCGTCGAGTGCGTCCGTCCGGGCGTCGTAAGGGGTGAGGATGAAAGAAACCGGCGAAGCCTTATTGCGAGGAGAGGAAGCATAGATCTGATGAGCAAAAAAGGTTGGAAGGGTTCGGGTATTACTACCGCTATCGTCTTTCTTTTTTTCGCTGCCGCAAGCCCGTTGATGGCTGGTCAAGATGCCGCCGGCGAAACCGAACAACCGGTCTGCCTGGATTGCCATCGGCAACCCAATATCAACACGAATGAGGGCGTGCAGTCATCCAAAGCATTTTGCAACGACTGCCATGCCAAACCCGACTGTCGCCGCACCGTTGACGGAACGGATGTGCCGTTGCAGGTATCCGCCGAGACCTTCAACGGCAATCCGCATCAGTATGTCGCCTGTATCCAGTGCCATACCGATGTGGCGCGGTCTCCGCATCGCACGGCCATCGGGGGGCAGTGCCGCAATTGCCACACGGTTCACGGGGAAGGTCCCGCCCACGCCCCGCATCTGCGGGTTGACTGCCAGGCCTGCCATTTCAAGCACAAGTTCGTAAGGCTAGATGAAACCGACAACCGGATAATGTTGGCCCATATGAATGCCGCCCTGCAACCCATCGGCCTGGTCGACCACGGACTCGACGATGCGGGCAGCGAACAGTCCTGCCGGCGATGCCACCAATCCCAAAACACTGTCGGGGCTCCGGCCGCCGTTTTACCCGCCAAGAGCCTGCTGTGCGTGGTATGCCATCCGGCATCGCTCGGTGTCGGTCACCCGATTTTCTGGATCGCACTGATCACTTTTCTCAGTGGACTCTTTCTTATGGTTCGCTTCTGGTTCGTCGGCAGCGTTCAAGGCGAGGAAAAATCGTTACACCGTAAAATCAGCCTCTCTTCCGATGCCGTTTGGCAGACGATTTTTTCGAAGAAGGTTTTAACGGTGCTAAGAGTGGTCGTTTTGGATGTCATTCTGCAGCGGCGAATCCTTAAAAACAGCGTTCAACGCTGGTCACTGCATTCGTTGATTTTTATGGCCATTTTGATCCGGTTTGCCCTGAGCCTGATCACCGGCCTGATGTTCAGCATCGATCCTGACGGTCGGTTGGCCCTGGTGCTGATCGATAAGAACAATCCTTTCACGGCCTTTACCTACGATTTACTAGGCCTGTGCATCGTCATAGGGGTGGCGTGGGCCGTCATTCAACGCCTTTTCGTCAAACCGGCCCACGTTAAAACTGAAATTGAGGACAATATCACGCTGGGTATCCTCGGCCTCCTTGTCATTTTGGGATTTATTGCCGAGGCTGCGAGAATCCTGATGACGCAGTTGCCGGCAGAGGTTGCCGTGTACGCCTTCGTCGGGTATCCTCTATCAGAGGTTCTTGCATTTATACCGGTCGACTGGCGCTCGGCTTATCCTTACCTTTGGTACGCCCATGCCATAATGGGTGCTGTTTTTGTGGCATACCTTCCCTTCGGCAAACTTAAACATATATTCAATGTGCCGCTGACACACGTGCTGGAAGAGGTTTCAGGAATCAAGAAAGAGCAGCGGGTATAAACAACGGACGTCATAGGTAGAGACCATGGCTGAAGACCATAAAACCGACACTGAGAGCAATGAAGCCGCGAAAAAGGGAGATCTAAAAGACATACCGCTTCACAGCCTGAAGATGACGCAATTGATTGAATTGGATGCCTGTACGCGTTGCGGTGAATGCCTCAGCTGGTGCCCGGTGTACGATCAAGATGCCAAGGAAGCCATCATTCCGAGGCGAAAAGTCATCGACACCATAAGATCAGTAAAGCCGAAATAGATGATTTTGTTCAAAACCTCTATGAGTGTTCCACCTGCGGTCAGTGCGAGGTGGTTTGCCCGGCCCACATCGAAACCGTGATGCTGTGGGAAGAACTTCGACGGGTCATCGTTCAGGCCGGTTACGGACCGTTGGAGGCTCAGAAGGCCTTGGTCAAAAGCGTCAAGGCCTTTGACAACCCCTGGCAGCAGCCCCGGGCAGCAAGAACCAAATGGGCCCGAAGAGCCAAAAAAGACGGCCTCATTCAGAATCTGCCGCGCGAGATCAGGAAAACCAAGGCCAAAGTGCTTCTGTTTTTCGGCTGCACGGCCGCCTACGACGTCAATGTCAAACAGGTGGCGATCAATACCATTAACATCCTGGAGGCCCTGAATATCGATTACGGGATTCTGGGCAGCGAAGAAAAATGCTGCGCCAGTGTTTTGCTGCGGATGGGCGATCCGGAACACCAAAGAGTCTTCAAGGAAAACATCGACCTGTTCAACAGCCTGGGCATCGAAACGCTGATCAGTTCCTGCTCGGGCTGTTTCAAGACGATTATGCAGGATTATCCGCGGGTGGCGCCGCTCGACTTTGAAGTGCTGCACACGGTTGAGTTTCTCACCCGCCTGCTGAAGCAGGGCAAACTGAGATTTCCCCATCCGGTCAACCGCACGGTAACGTTCCACGACCCCTGCCATTTAGGGCGGGCTACGGGTGGATTCGATGCACCCCGCATGATCATGGAAGCCATTCCCGGTCTCAAGCTCGTGGAAATGCCCAGGAACCGGGAATACTCGCGATGCTGCGGCGCCGGCGGCGGATTGAAGGCTGGCTACCCGGATATTCAAAATAAAATGGCCCAGAGGCGCGTCCGAGAGGCCGAGGAAACCGGAGCCGAATATCTCGTCTCCTGCTGTCCGTTCTGCTTCCAAGGGCTGAATGTGGGGGTCAACGCCGTCGAATCGCAGCTGATAATGAAGGACATGAGCAGCCTGGTGGCGGAATCGCTTTTGGGATATGATGTTTTCCAGAAGGCGGATGAAGCAGCTGCGGTAAAGGTCATTAAAAAGGAAGACCCATCGTCTTCAC
>JARROL010000223.1:0-4822 GCA_037383965.1 Desulfobacterales bacterium
ACCTGCATGACGCCGGGGCGTTCGTTGTGGTCGAAAATCAGGGGGCGCTCGATGCAGCCGGTGGCCACGACGACGCTCTCGGAACGGATCTCGATGTAGCGCTCGGTGAAGACATCCTCGGTTTTGCCCACTTGGAAAGCGGTGATGAGGTTGTTGTTGTAAGCCCCCACCATCGAGGTGTGCTTGAACACCCGGATGTTGCCGGTCTGCTCCACCTTCGCGGCCAGTTCACGGGCCCGTTCGTAAAGGGGCTTGCCGTCGCTGGTGGCGCTGGCCCGGTAGTCGAAGCATCCGCCCAGGTGAGGGCGGGATTCCAGCAGGACAACCCGTAGCCCCGACTCGGCGGCTGACAGGGCGGCGGTCATGCCGGCGGCGCCGCCGCCGATGACGGTGACTTCGGCATTGATATATATTTCCTCGTACCGGCCCTTCATTTGGTAGTCGGCAGATATGACTCCCAGACCGGCGGCCTTGCGTATCTGCTTCATGGCCACGGGCCACATGGACGAGGGCTTGTGCATGGTCTTGTAGTAGAAACCGGCCGGCATCATCCAGTCCAGCTTGTCGATGAAAGCCATCCAGTCACGTTCCGCCGACCCCTTGACATTCTGCTCTTTGACCACCATGCCGTCCTTTAGCAGCATGTTTTCGGTACGCACGTTGGGAACGCCGTCGACATCCATGCAGGTGTTGCTGCACTCGCCATCCAGGCTGTAGAGACCGCGGGGGCGGTGGTATTTCAAACTGCGTGCAAAGATCCTGACGCCATTGGCGAAAAGGGCCGTTGCAACCGTGTCTCCGGCCACCCCATAGACGGTTTTGCCCCGGTGCTTCAGGGACAGTTTCTTCGAGGGGTCGATCCGGAGGGTGGACAATTGGTTAAGCCGATTCATTCGCTCGCCTCCGGTTGTTCCACTTCGCGGTTTTTGGTTGTGTCACGATAGGTGGTGAACCAGGACCCGCATCCATCGCGGTGAACCCACCACTCTTTCTGGACGCCGGCCGTGCACTTGTTCATATGGACGTAGTCGCACCAGGCTTTGGGGGTCAGGCCCTCTTGCGCCGGGCGTGGTCCCTTGTCTTCTCCGCCATAGCGGAATTCGTAACCGTTGCGTTTGCCGCAGACGGGGCAGGTAAGCGTTAGGGCCATTGTTCACGCTCCTTTTGAATATCGGCTGTTGCGGCATCGACCGTGCGTTGAGCGGTGACACCCATACGGTTAGTTGTTCGGCGTGTAGCAGACCAGCTCGGCGGTTTCACCCATCAACTGGTGGTTTTCATAGCGACGCAGGTTGAACGGTTTGATCATTTCCGGGCAGCTGCCGGTGGCTATGTAGGCGGCCATGTGTTTGCCGACGGCGCTGCACGATTTGAAGCCGAAATAACCCCAGCCGCAGTCCATGTAAAAACCCTCGATGGGGTCGTTGCCGTCCATTATAGGCGCCATGTCCGGGGTCATATCGGCCAGACCACCCCAGATACGCATGAATTTGACGCCGCGCAGGCAGGGCAGCCAGTCTGACAGGGCTTCGGCTTGGTGCTTGATGTAATGGGCCGTGTTCTGAGTCGTGTAGTTGGGCCACTGATCCATGTGGGCGCCGGTGGCGATCTCACCCTTTAGGGTCTGGTTGGCATAGCAATGATACGCTCCGGAAGAGACCACGTGGTCGAGCAGCGGTTTTAACGGTTGGGTGACCATGGCCTGAATGGTGAGCACGGCGATGGGCAGTTTGATGCCCAACATGTGGTATATCAAGCCGGCACTGTAGCCGCCGGCACTCACCAACACCCGGGGGGTGCGGATACGGCCGCGTGAGGTCTGCACGCCGGTGATCTTGCCGTCTTCGGTGTCGATGGCGGTGGCTTCAGTCTGCTGGTGGATGTGTACGCCGTGTTTGGCGCACCCCTTGGCCAGACCCCAGACCACGGCGTCATGGCGCACGATCCCGCCGGGGGGATGGTACATGGCCCCGTGGATGGGAAAGGTGATATCTTCGGAGATGTTCAGTGCCGGTACCATCTCTTTGGCCTGTTTGGCATCGATCAGGTGGCTCTCGACACCGTGGAACTGGGCGGTGGCGATGGTCATGCGGGCCGCTTTCATGGCCGCTTCGCTGTGCATGAGGTTGAGATTACCGCAGTTGTTGAACATGAGATTGAAGTCCAGCTCTTTTGTGAGCACCGGCCAAAGGTCCAGCGCCTCTTTGTAAAGCGGAACGTTGTACTGCGTACGCTGGTTGGCTCGCACGATCGCCGTGTTTCTACCGGCACCGCCGAACCCGATGAAGCGCTTTTCAATGATGGCCACATCCGCGAGGCCGTGCTCTTTTGCCAGGTAGTAAGCCGTGGCGAGTCCGTGCAGGCCGCCGCCGATGATGACTGCATCGTAGCTGGACTTCAGTCTGGGTTTTTTGCCCCACAGGGGCGTGGATTTCCAGATTCGTTTCTTGGCGAGACTCAGCATGGATGTCCTCGGCTAAAAAATAAAGATTGTTTCAGTTTATAATTGACAGTTTTTATTTCATGTGAAATAAAAACTGTCAAGAAAAAAATGATTAACCATTTTGGAAAGTTCGGATCATGTCAAAAAACGTGAATACACCCGCCCTGCAAGACCGAATGGGAAAAATTTTTGACGAGCTGACCCCCAAGAGCCGTATCATTGGTGACTACGTCAAAGAAAACCCGCGGAAGGTGGTCTTCATGACGGTGGCCGAACTGGCCAAGGCCTGCGCGGTCAGCGAAGCAACGGTTGTTCGGTTTGTCAGCCAGCTGGGATATGGCGGGTACTCTGATTTTCAGTTGTCCCTCAGGGACTTTGTCGACACCGAACTGACGCTTCTCGATCGCGTCGACCTTGCCGATATGGTGGAACCGGGTGCCGAGAGGTTTCGAAGGGTGGTGTCAGAGGAAATCGACAATTTGCGGCAGCTTTTCGAGCATGCCGACATCGAACAAATGGGAAGGGCGGTCTCTCTGCTTTATAGCAGTCCACAGATCTATGTCATTGGCTCGCGTTTGTCCTACGCGCTTTCTCACTACCTGGGTTGGTCGCTTACCAAGGTTCGCGGAGGGATTCAAATTCTCAAAGGCAGCGACAAGACAACCATCGATTGGTTGACCATATCACCCGCAGATGTGCTCGTGGTCGTTATCACCGTATCTCGCTATCCGAATGAGCTGATCCGCCTGGCCAAGTTGGCCAAGCGGCTCGATCGTCAGTTGCTCGTGTTGACAGACAGCTCTGCTTGCCCGATCATTCACGAAGCAGACGAAAGCCTGATTGCTCCCTCCTCCCACATTCCTCTGATCGGAACCCCCACTTCGCTGTCCTGTCTTATCACCTATCTCGTCAAGGAACTGGCCAGTCGAAATGGTGACGAACTCAAAAAACACCAGGAGAAACTCGAACAGGCCTATTGGGAAAACGATGTGCTCTTCAACTTGAAAAAACTGGAATGAAATTCAAAAGCGCCGTCCACTGAATCCATCTTCTGCGCTTAGTGCGAAAATAACCGGTTGAGTCCGTTGAGTCCGTTGTGTCGGTTGATTAAACACCGGCCACTGACTTAACCGACTCAACGGGCATAACGGGCTCAACTGGACAACCGAACAAGGTAGGCACCTCCGCCCGGATAAGCGGTTGCGAAAGGCGGCTGAAACTCACCGCCAACGGGGGCTTAAGACCGAACCCGGCCCGCGGATAAAAAATGGAAGAATAAATCTCGGCGGGTGTGCCGTCCATACAGGCTGGTCATGGGGTCCGGCCCAAAGTCCCGTAAGCGGCTCAGACAGTCAGCCGCTGTTCGCAACCGCTCATCCGGGCTCAGGCGCTTCATTTTCATGCATTGTGGTGCTCCTAAAAAGGCATGGGCATTTGGTGCGAAATTAGGGTTGCAGTTCCGCCGACTGGCCAACGGGCTCAACCGGCCTAACCGACCTTCGGCGCATCGTTTTCATGCACTCTGGTTGCCCATAGGTCCATGGTCACAACAAATTGAAACCATTATAAAAATTTTTCATCCAGTTTGAGTAGCGGACGCGGGAGCGATTGGCAAAAAAATTTTTTCCATCCAATGTTTTTTTACTTGACATGTCTGATAAACCAAATGTATATCACCGATACAACAATGTTAAAATTATATTTAAACGTTAGCATATTGAGCTCGCATGACTGAAAACCCATTATACGAGGAATTGAAGAGGCGGATCATACTGTTGGAATACAGCCCTGGATCGGTTCTCCGGGAAAAAGAAATCATGAAGGAATTTGGTGTCAGCCGCACGCCGGTGCGCGAGGCGTTGATGCAGTTGCAAATGGCGGGGCTGGTACGGATCTTTCCCCATTTCGGCTCGTTTGTCTCGGACATCAGCCTTCAGCAACTCAAGGATGTCTTCGAAGTCCGATCTTTTCTCGTTCGACAGGCCGGCCATCTGGCGGCAATGCGCATCACCGACGAGGAGCTTGCAGAAATTCACGATCGCGTCGGTCGCATGAAGGCGGCACCCGATCTGAAAACGGT
The DNA here is from genome assembly GCA_037383965.1 of Desulfobacterales bacterium. Taxonomy (GTDB): domain Bacteria; phylum Desulfobacterota; class Desulfobacteria; order Desulfobacterales; family SG8-13; genus JARFQH01. The sequence goes on from JARROL010000223.1 coordinate 4,524, forward strand.
GATGCGGATCGACGAGGAAATCCACGGCATCATCAACCAGGCGACCAAGAACCAGGTTTTGGTAAAAATTATGGAAGAGCTCCACGATCAGGCGATACGGATTTGGGCTTTTTCAAAGGCTGAAAACAACTACTGGAACGATGTCCCCAAAGAATTCGAAGACATTCTAGCGGCATTGAAGGAGGGCGATGGCGAAGCAACCGCCGATCTTCTGGAAAATCACACAAAGCGCTTTGTGGAGCATGTTCGAGACCAGTTTACGGTTTAGTGAGCAACGGGTCGATTATTTTCAAAAGAAC
>JARROL010000224.1:0-8282 GCA_037383965.1 Desulfobacterales bacterium
CGATCAGCATCAGGCTGTCGGCACCGGCAAAGAAGATTGGAAAAATCTGATCAAGGCGTTGCAAAACGAAGCTCCCCATGCTGTTTTAGTAGCCGAATGCGACCATTTGCAGACAAACAAAGCGAGCATAGCTAAATTAAGGCGTTTTTTAGATCCGTAATTTCTTGTTCATCCAGTCGGCAGGCTCGTTATCGCGAAGAACTGACAATGTCGTACACTTCATAAAGAGTCGGCCGATCCAACAGATTTTCGATTTGGGCCTCGTTGGACGCCCTTTCTTCGCTCTCCTGCCATTGGATCCAGTCTTCGACGCTTTGCCAAGTCGATATCACGGTAACACTTTTGGCGTCATAGTGGTTCGCAAGCGTTTCGCCCGAAAGGTAGCCCGGTTGATCCATGGCCGACTTGCGGAACTCGCTGAGCATTTGGATGGTTTCCTCTACCAGACCTTCCTTGACGTGCCTTTTGATAAATACTCTGACTGCCATTTCGTGCTTCTCCCGTTAATAATAAAATCGAATGACGATGTCATCTCGGATATCAATCAGCCGGCAATACAATGACGGCAGGCCTTTAAAGCGCGACCGATGGCATCAGTGTATGGGGGCGGCGGCGATGTGTTCTATGGCCGTTACGGCATCCCGAACGGCGGTAAAGATAAGGTTGGAGTGTTTTCGCTCGTGAAACGTGCCCTCTTCCTGAATTTCAATGTAGGCCGGACTGATGGCCCCGCCGATGGCGTAAATGCCCTTGACGCTGGTCTGAAAGTCGGGCGTCAGCATGATCAAGCGGTCGCCGGTCTTTCCGATTTTACAAACACCCTCGGTGCAGGTGATCTGCTGCAGTCCCAAACGGTCGAAAACCGGCGCAGGGCCCTGCGTACCGATACAGGCGATGACGTGTTTCATCGGAAAACTCATCCACTGCTGGTTCTTCACCCCCGCGCCTAAATCGATAGCTTGAGTTTGGACCAGTAGGCGCTCGACACCTTCTTCGTCTACCTCGCCGATTTTGGGTATGGCGCCTTGGAGAATCTTGATATGGCCGCCGAGAAGAATCTCTTCTCCAAGGTCCCGGGCCACGTCTTTGTTGATCCTGAAATGCGCCATCCGGTTGCCCCAGTAGACCGGTGTTGCATCCGCGGCGTCTCTTTTGGCTTTCGACAAGGTGGCGACGACGTCGGCGGCAGCGTTTCCACCCCCGATAACCAGAGTCGGGGCACCGATGTGATCGGCCGGATTTTCGAGCTTTCGAGCAACTGTTTTGGCCTCGCCGTAAACTCCCAGATCCACAGGGATATTGCTACCGAACGCCAATACGACGTTGGCGGCCTGATACTGATTATCTCGGGTAACGATGGAGAAGCCGCGCTGGTTTTTTAATAGGTCGGTGAACTCCTCTCCCGCACGGATATCGATCTTGTACTTTTCGATGCACGCCTCTATTTTGGCAAGGTAATCCTCCACCGGTCTGTTGTTTCCATCCGGCATGAGTTCTTCCACGGAAAAAGGGCCGGAATCTCCCTTGGGAATCGTCGGGTAAACCTTTTTCCCCTTGGGGTAAGAATCGGTGATGCCCTGAAAAGCATTTTGACCTTTTTCCAAAAGAATATAGGTCAGCCCGAGTTCAACCGCTTTCAACGCGCAGGCCAAACCGCCAGGGCCAGCTCCGATGATAGCAATGTCGTAAGCTGTCATTGTGGATGCCTTTAATTGATCTATGTAAATTCGAGACTTTCATTCAAAGATTTGAACCCATTCTTCAAATCAGTACATCACCTTCATCGCCAGGCAATAAGGTGCTTCGAGTGCGGGCCTGACCCAAGATGATTAGGTGGAAAGGGCCGGCGAATATGTCCGGCAGCACGCTGAAAAATCATTCACGCCGGATGTTCCGGTTCGATGCGCTGCACCGTCGAAACCAAAAAGAGCATCAACCTCCTCAAGCCATTTACTGTAGACGAGCCGGTTGGCCTGCTCCAAACGTGCGAAGAAATTGCGATCGATGATGCCTCGTTGAATGGCATCGTCTTTCAGCCGGCGAATGATCTCACGGCCGTCAACCAACTGGCTGCAGACACTGGTGCAACGACCGCAGTCGAGGCACAGCCAGATAGACGGACTGCTGAGCAATTCATCCGTCAAGCCCAGGTTAACCATTCGAAACAAGGCCCGCGGGTCGAACACGCTTCTTTCGCAAGAAACCGGACAGGCACTGCTGCACTCCCCGCAGGTAAAGCATGATGCCGCGGCCCGTGCGGGGTCATAATGTATAAAACCTTCGTTCGAGCTGCTCTCCGTCGAATTAAAACAAATTGACCTTCTTGACTCACTAACCGGTGTGAGAAGCCAGTCACACCACTGGCGATCCGAAATCGACGTCAACTTCTCGTGGAACGACATCACCACAGCGTGTTTTCGAACGCGTTGAAAGCGTTCGAACAGGATCCGATACGAACGGTAGGTCTCGATTGAAACTATCTTTCTCTTCATTGAGATGCGCCGGATGTGAGCAATCAAATCCGAAGGCTTTACGGTGTTGGGGCAGATCTGCAGGCAACGCCGGCAGGCCAGGCAGTACCATATCGAAGGTTCGTGCAGCATTTCGTCAAGCATGCCCAAATTCGCCATCCGCACGATCTTCTGCGGCCGCAGTCGTCCGGTGGCGATATTGACAGGACACTCGAAATCACAAGAACCGCATGCCCAGCAGCGATTGATGTCTGCTTTAGCACCTTGTTCAATCGACTTTCTATGGCCGGCATCAGGCTTCACTGTCGACTTCGAAACTCTGTATTTCAGTAGCTTCGGCATGGAAGTCGTCCTCATTCCATTAAAAACACCTGACGTTCAACCTTTGGGTTGCGGTTGTATGTTTAAAAGGAGAGGCACTTCATTTGAGTATGACAGATGTGAAGATAAAATGTTAATGATATCGAATTAGAGCTTTGAAGAGGCGCCCTTTTCGTGTACCACTCTGTGGCATAGAATGTCAACTCCATAATACACTGGCGCATCGTGATTGCTACACGATGACGCCGGATGATGGCTTGTCCAAAAGTTTACATCCACCGGCGCATATCAGGGGCTATGAGTGGGTTAATGTAACGCCGTAAACGGGCCATAAGACAAGCAAGAGGTGGAGTACTGATTTGCCGGGGCTCTTTTATGGGAGTTCGCCAATAATCTTACGATACTCATCCTCTGTGAATGCCCGGAAGGTCACGGTTCGCGAGGTGCCTTTTGAGCCGATAATGAGAGCCAACTTTGCTATTGTTTCATCATCTTGGGCTTCTACGATAACGAGCATATCGTATTTTCCAGTCACCAAGTAAAAATCTTTTATCTTGGCACCCATTGCCTCGAAGGTCTTTTTTGCCTCATCAAGCCTGTTAGGACCATTCTTGATTTCTTCTATTCCTTTTTGCGTAAACTTCGCTAAAGTTATATAAGTCGGCATAATGAACCTCTCTTTTCTTTAGTTATTAATCCTTCTGTCAAACCTCGCCGGTAAAAAGATAGCGCGTTAGTGAAACTTTGAAAAAGCAGCCAGCTACTTTGAAACATAGGGGGTCAAGAATATTGCAGCAGAAGAAATTGAAACGACGGAGACCTGATGAACTCAGATAGAGATATTAATGAAGCCGCTGCTTTTTCAAAATTACAGAAAGGCGTTAAAAAATCAAGAATATTCAACAGACACTAGAGTCACGGTAAGAAATAATTCCACTTATCGTTTTTTACTTTCCGCTTCCGTCTTCGTTATCCAGCCACCGCCCAGAGCCTTGTACAGGTTCACATAGGAATTCAAATACTGCTGCTTCAGCTCGGAATACTGCAGTTGCACATTAAACAAGGATCGCTCCGTTTCCAATACTTCGAGATAAGTGCTGTAACCCTTGTCATAGCGTTCGTTTGACAGCATGTTGGCGTTCTTGGCGGCCTTCAGCTGGCTTTGTACGGAGGCGATCTGCCTTTTGTAGGTCTCGATTTCCACCAGGGCGTCTTCGACCTCCCTGAAGGCGGTCAAGACCGTGTTTTCATATTGATAGAGGGTTTGTTTGGTCAGGGCCTTCTCGATGTCGACCCGCCGGATGTTTTTGTCGAATTCATAGATCGGTCCCAGAAGGCTGCCTCCCAGCGACCAGTACCCCCCGCGAGACACCAGTCCGCCCAGGTCCGTTCTGGCGATTCCCAGCGCGCCGGTCAGGCTGATGGCCGGAAATCGCAGCGCCTCGGCGACACCGATGTTTTCGGTCTGGGCCTTCAATACGTACCGGGCTTCGAGGACATCGGGCCGGCGTTCGAGGAGACTGGACGGCAGGCCGGTCGGTATCGCCGGTGGGATAGGTTGGCGGTTCAGGTCGATCCCCGTTTTTATGGGTTCGGGAGGGCGGCCGAGCAAAATGCTGAGGGCATTTTCGGTTTGGGCAATCGAGCGCTGGTACAACGGTATCGCCGCCGCGGCGATCTCCTTTTGAATTTGGGCCTGATTCAAATCGAGCTCGGGAATAATGCCTTTATCGAAGCGCTGCTGAATGATATCCAGGCTTTTCTGGCGGGATTGGAGCGTATATTCCGATATCGCCAGCCGTTGATGAAAATCGAGCAGCAGGTAGTAGGTGGCGACGACCTGGGTGACGAGGCTCAGTTGGACTGTTCTGAGGCCGTACTCGGAAGCGAAAAGGTCGGCCCTGGCGGACTCGGTGGCCCTTCTGAACTTGCCCCAGAAGTCGATTTCCCAGCTCAGCGGCGCCGCGATGAAGACGGTCGAGTCGGTCGTGTCCGATCGGGAGGAGCCGAGAAAATTCCCCGCCGTCGCTCCCCCCTGAACGGTGAGACTGGGATACTGGTCCGCCCTTGTAAACCCCAGAAACGCACGTGCCTGTTCGACCCGCGCGGCTGCATTTTTCACGTCGCGATTGTTCTCGATGGCCGTCGTTACCAAGGTATAAACGACGGGATCGTCGAAGAGCTCCCACCATTTCAGATCCTCAGCGGTGCCCACGGGCATCGTGTCAGACCGATAGCTCTCCGGCGCTTCGATGTCGGGCGGTTTGAAATCAGGCCCCACGGTGCAAGCAGACAGTAGAATAGCTGTCGCAACGGCCAGAATCCTGAGTGCTGATTTCCTTGAATGGACAGTCATCGCGTCTTTTACTCCGCTTTCCTTTGGTCCTCTCTTTTCTGCTCGTAGTGGGCGATCTTGCCGATGAAGACAAACAGCATCGGATAAAAGAAAACGCCCAGCACGGTTGCCAGCGTCATCCCGCCCAGCAGGGCCATTCCCATGACGACCCGGGCTTCGGCCCCGGCCCCGCTGGCCACCACCAGCGGCAGCACCCCCAAAATGAAGGAAAAGGCCGTCATCAGGATCGGACGGAACCTCAAGCGGGCAGCTTTGGTGGCCGCATCGAATAAAGAATGCCCCTTGTCGAATTCAAGTTTGGCGAATTCAACGATCAAAATGGCATTTTTCGCCGCCATCGCGATCAGCATCACAAGAGCAATCTGGGCGAACACGTTGAGCTCGTAGCTCTGGCTGTAAAGCCGGGCCAGATAAAGCGCCAGAAAGGCCCCGAATATCGCAAACGGCGTCCCCAGCAGGATGCTCAAGGGCAATGACCAGCTTTCGTACTGGGCGGCGAGGATGAGAAAGACAAACACCAGCGAAAACACGAACACAATCCCGCCGGTGCCGGAGGCCTTTTTTTCCTGGTAGGACATGTTGCTCCAGGCGTAGCCCATATCGGTGGCCAGAACCTCTGCGGCCACCTCTTCCAGGGCCGCCAAGGCCTGGGCCGACGTGTAGCCGGGGGCCGGACCGCCGGTCAACTCGATGGACCGGTAAAGGTTGAAACGGTTGGTAAAGTCGGGACCGGAAATATCTTTGATGCTGACAAATGCCGACAGGGGGACGCTGGTACCGTCGCGATTATTGACGAAAAACAGGTTGACCTTGTCCTGGCTCAGCCGGTAGGCTGGTTCGGCCTGAATGTACGCCTTGTAGAGTCTTCCGAACCGGTTGAAATCGTTCACGTAGGCGCCTCCCAGAAAGGCACCGATCGTCGTGTAGGCGTCGTCAAGGGAAACACCGGCCTTTAGTACCCTGTCGACGTTGATTTCCATGTATCTCTGGGGAACGCTTGCCCTGAAGGTCGTGAACACGGAACCGATTTCAGGACGTTTGGTCGCGGCTTGAACGAAGCCGGCGGTCTGGCCGGCGAGATATTGAGCGGTATTGCCCCCCCTGTCCTGGATCAGCATGGTAAAACCCGAACCATTTCCCAATCCGGGAATGGCCGGAGGGCCGAAGGCGAAAACCTGGGCCTCGTTGATGGCGGCGCGAAAATTCCTGTTCAGCAGGGCGACGATTTCTTTGGCGGTTTTGTCCCGTTCGTTCCAGTCCTTGAGAGAAACGAAAATGAAGCCGGCATTGGTGGACATGCTGCCTGAAATCAAACTGAACCCGGTGGCGGTGGTGACGTAATCCACTTCCTCGTAATTGGCTACTATTTTTTCCACTTTGCGGGCGACCGCATCGGACCGTTGCAGGGACGCGGCATCCGGCAATTGGATGTTTATCAGCAGATAACCCATATCCTCTTCGGGCATGAAACCGCCGGGCAGCAGTCTTCCGACCACCCCCAAGCCGATGACCACGATAACGATAAACACCATGCCCCGGGATATCTTGCGAGTGACGAAGCTGGTCAGCTTCATGTACGCGTCGGTGGCCTTGTCAAAGGCCTTGTTGAAGCCACGAAAAAACAGCCCCAGAGGCCCGCGGGATTCTTTCCGTTTTCTGAGCAGCAGTGCGCACAGAGCCGGGCTGAGGGTCAAGGCGTTGATCGACGAAAAGAGCACCGAGACGGCCACCGTGATGGCAAACTGCTGATAGAGTCTTCCGGTAATTCCGCCCATGGCGGCCACCGGGATAAACACCGCCACCAGAACCAGGGTGGTGGCGATGACCGGTGCGGTCACCTCCTGCATGGCCTCGGCGGTGGCCTGACGCGGATCCAACCCTTCTTCGATCTTGACCTGGACCGCCTCCACAACCACGATGGCGTCGTCGACCACGATGCCGATCGCCAGCACCAAGCCCAGAAGCGAGAGCACGTTGATGGAAAAGCCGATCAACGGGAAGACGATGAAAGCACCGATCAGGGAAACCGGGATGGCGATGGTGGGTATCAGTGCCGCCCGCCAGTCCTGGATAAAAATGAAGACCACCAGAATCACCAGCGCCAGGGCGATGAAAAGCGTTTCGATGATTTCATCGATACCGGCCGTGATGGCCAGCGTGGTGTCCATGGATACATCGTAGCGGATGCTTTCCGGAAAGGATGTCGACAGCTCGGCCATGGTCTGGCGGACTTGTCGGGCCAGCTCGACGGCGTTTGAGCCGGGAGCCTGGTAAACGGCAATCATGGCGCACTGTTTGTTGTTGAGACGGGTAAACGCGTTGTAGGTTTCCACGCCCAGCTCGACCTGGGCAATATGTTTGATCTTTACCTGGGAGCCGTCTTCGGCGGTTCTGACGACGATCTCCCCGAATTGCGCTTCGGTCTGGAGACGCTCGGGAAGTTTTACCGTGTATGTAAATTCGGTTCCCGGCGGGGCGGGTTCGGCGCCGAATTTACCCCCGGGTACGATAACGCTCTGGGCGCGAATCGCCGCGATGATTTCGGGCACGGTAATGCCCCGGTTGGCCAGCAGGTCCGGTTTTATCCAGATGCGCATGGAGTAGTCACTGGCACCGATGACATTGACCCGCCCGATGCCTCTGATGCGGGCCAGGGTGTCTTTGATGTTGATGAGGGCATAATTTCCAAGGAACTGTTGATCATAGCGCCCGTCTTCGGATGTCAATGCAAGCAACATCAATATGTTGGGCAGCGATTTTTGGGTCGTTACCCCGAATCTTTTCACTTCCTCCGGCAACTTCGCGGTTGCCGCGGCGACCCGGTTCTGAGTAAAGACGGTGTTGTTGTCAGGGTCCGTTCCCACCTCGAAAGAGACCTGGATCGTCATGGTCCCGTCGTTCGAATTGGTCGATTTCATGTAGATCATGTCGTCGACGCCGTTGATTTCCTGCTCCAACGGTGTCGCCACCGACTGCTCGACACTGACGGCATCGGCGCCGGTATAGGTGGCGCGAACTTCGACGATGGGAGGCGTGATGTCGGGATACTGTTCGGTGGGAAGACCGCCTAAGAAGACAACCCCCACGATGACGGTGAATATGGCAATCACCATGGCCACGATGGGCCGCCTGAC
>JARROL010000225.1:0-13839 GCA_037383965.1 Desulfobacterales bacterium
CGCGCCGAACGCCTGAATCTGGATCTGGTCGAGCGTTCTTTTGCACGACAACTGCTTAAGACCATTATCGAGGAAAGCAAGCGGCTTCAGGAAGAGGACCGCAAGTTGGTGGCCTTCCAGGGAGAACACGGCGCGTATGGTGAGGTCGCCGCAAGACTGCTGGTTCCCGGTGGTGCCTTCATTCCCTGCCTCGAATTCAACGACGTGTTCCGCGGGGTTGAAGACGGTTATCTGGACTTCGGTGTGGTACCGGTAGAAAATTCACTTGAGGGGGCCGTTACACAGGTCAACGACCTATTGACGACCACGAACCTGAAAGTGATCGGTGAGGCCAAGATTATCGTGAAGCATTGTTTTCTGGCAACTGAAGCAACCGATTCCCGCCAGATCCGCATTGTTTATTCCCATCCCCAAGCTCTGGCGCAGTGCCGGAACTTCCTGATAACCAACAAACTCGAAGCCCGCCCCTTTTACGACACAGCCGGCGCGGCAAAGATGTTGGCCAGGGAAAATCCACGGGCCGCTGCCGCCATCGCCAGCGCACTCTGCGCCGAACTCTATGACCTCGAAATTATCGAGGAGGGGATCGAGGACGGCCCCTCCAACACGACACGGTTTCTGCTGCTGTCCAGGGAACCAAATGAGCAGGTCGGCGATAAGACATCGATTATCTTTGCCACCCCCCACGAGGCCGGGCGGCTGTACGCGGTGCTGCGGCTTTTTGCCGAGTCACAGATCAACCTGACCCGCATCGCTTCGATGCCCCTGCGGTCGGATCCGAGCAACTACTGTTTCTTTCTCGATTTCATCGGTTCGGGAAAAGATGAGAAAGTGCTCGAGGTTCTCAGGCAAATGCAGGCCCTGACCATTTCCATGAAGGTGCTCGGCAGCTATCCGGCCGTTACGAATGTATCGGCTTGAGGATGATAAAAAGGCCTCATTTTGTTGTCGCCGCGGGGCCTTTTAAAACCAGCGGCCACTATCGGTGAGAATTCTACCCGGATGAGCATTAAGACGTCTACAAAGAAATCGATGTGCGTCAAAAAAGCGGTCAGATTGACGGATCTAAAGTGGCTCAACCTGTTCAACATCGAGATCGTCGATTTCGTCGGGAACGATCGAAAATGGCAGCTCGCTTCCCGCCGCAAGCAACCGAAATGCACCACGGGACGCTTCGACAAGCCGGATGCGGTGGTGATTGTCCCGTTTCATACCGGTCGGGACAAGATTGTCATCACCCGCGAATACCGGGTGGCATTGGCAGGAGACGAATACGGGTTTCCAGCCGGTTTGGTGGACGATGGTGAAACAGTTGAAGCGGCGGCGCGGCGCGAGTTGCTGGAGGAGACCGGGCTGACGGTCACACGGGTTCTCACAATCGGTCCGCCTGTATACTCCTCGGCCGGCATGACCGATGAGTCGGTTGCCATGGTCTATGTCGAATGCGACGGCGAACCGTCCGCGGCCGGTAACGAGGGCATCGAACAGATCGAAGTGATTTTGGCCTCTGGCGCGGAGGTCGGTCGGCTGTGTGCAGATCCCGAGCTGAAATTCGATGCCAAGGCGTGGTTGGTACTGACGGCGTTTGCGAGGCACGGCCGTTTATGAACGGCGAGACGGTTTATGTTGCAGTTCCACCAGAGTGGCGCCCCAACCGCCGGCATCCGGTGGCGCGTCTTTAAACGCGGCGACCAGGGGATTGCGTTTCAAGAGAGCGTGCACTCTTTTTTTCAGAATTCCGCTGCCTTTCCCGTGAATCAGCCGCACCGAGAAGATGCCGGCTTTGAGACATTCGTCGAAATAATCTTTCAGCAGTTCGGGTACGTCTCGCGGGGAAAATGTGTGCAGGTCCAGGACATCTTCGATAGGTAGTCTCACGGGTTCCATCTTATCCTGAAATAGTTACCGTTTCAAAACAGACCAACCGGCAAATTCGCGGAAAGCCACGAGCGATGTTTCCCCCCAAGTTAATATTTTTGATCGGCCTTCCGATACTCGCTTACCTTCTTGGATCGGTGCCGTGGGGATTGGTTCTGACCCGAATGTTCACAACGGTCGACATCCGGCGGCAGGGTAGTGGTAACATCGGGGCAACCAACGTGCGGCGCTTGGCCGGTACGCCGCTGGGGCTTTTGACCCTGGCCGGCGATCTGTTCAAAGGCGCTGCCCCAGTCTACCTGGCTGGAAACGTTACCGGACTGGATCCGATTCAGCAAGCGTTTTTCGTCTCCGTTGCGGCCCTGGCCGCTTTTGCCGGACACCTTTTTCCGCTTTACCTCAAGCTGAAGGGTGGCGGCAAGGGGGTTGCAACGGCTGCGGGCTGTTTCCTTGTGATCTCGCCGATGTCCGTTCTAGCGGCCCTGATCGCTTTTCTCCTGGTCCTCGGCTGGTCCGGGCGGGTATCGGCCGGCTCTCTATCCGCTGCAGCCGTCTTGCCGGCTGCGGTCTGGTGGCGTCTGGGATCGCCAGTGTATTGCGGCTGTGCCGCGCTGATGGCTGTACTGATCGTGCTGCGCCACAGGGACAATATCCGCAGGCTGTTAAACGGCAGTGAGCCGGCCGTAAACGTCGATGAAATCCTCCACTCCCGCCGTTGATACTCAACCGACCCAACAGATCCAACGGACTCAAACAGATTCAGCGGGCTCAACCGGCCAAGCCGGCCCAGACCAGGGTAATGATACCGGCAATGATAAAGTTCGTCTCCAGTAAAAATTCCAGCCGGATGCCCGGAATCATGACGCCGCGTTCGTAGGCCAGAAGCACTCCGGCAATGAACAGCGGGCAGGCACAGAGGGCATAGCCCAGGCCGGGGACAAGACCTGCAAGAGCCGCGACCGGCAGAACGGCCAGCAGAATCAGCAGGATCGATTTCAGCAGTCTTAGGGATCGTTTCTCGCCCAACAGGATCGGAATTGTTTCCTTGCCCACGATGCGGTCCCCCTGCATGTCCAGGGTATCGAAAAACGCGGTCCGGACGAAAACCAGACCGGTTGACCACAGGAAGACGATTACCATTTCCAGTTTCGGCAGGTTTGAATTCAACAGAGAAGGGAGAAGCGAGGTCACCACACCCCAGGCCGCTGCTATCAAAAGCGTTTTGGATCCGGGCACATCCCGCAACCGGCGGTAGTGGTCCGGGGTCAGTGCCTGCGGTATGATCTGCAAATTGTAAGTGAGACCGAGAAGGCTCATCAGCAACAGGATCAGAAAAGGCTGAAGCCCCAGCGTATACGCCAACAGCAGACCGGTCCCGCCGGCGGCAACGGCCAGTAGAGAGAGATAAAACCTGTGCCGGACGTAGAATGATGCTCGGTCTGGATCGTTGTATTGATCGGATTGCCGACCGGTCAAATGGTTGAGAATGTGCATGGACTGCACATATAGAACGGCGATAGCGACAAAGGGCAGGGCGGGCCGGATTTCAAGCAACCGGGTGCAGGCATAACACAGACACCCAGCTCCGACGGAAACGTATACATTGGTGAGGAGCAGCGTGCGTTGCAGGATAAAGAGAGCCCGACGCCATCCTCGGGCCCGTTTGTACCGCAGGGCTTCCAACGCCTTGTAGACGCGCTTGATGATCCAGTTGGGCGTCGACGCCCCGGCAGTGATCCCGATCAACTGCAAGGCATTGAGCTCCTTCAGGTCCAGAGTGCCGAGGTCCTCTTCGGTCTCGACGTGGTAAGTGGGTTTGCCCGATGACCCGGCAATTTCAGCCAGCCTTTGGGTATTGCCGCTGTTGCGCCCCCCGACGACGATGATTGCATCGACTTCCGTGGAAAGGCGCTTGACCTCGTCCTGGCGGCGCTCGGTCGAATCACAGATTGTATCGAATATCTTATATGCCGGATGCTTTTCGCGGACCCAATTTTTTACGGTCTCAAATAACTTGATATTCTGTGTGGTTTGGGCAACGACGATGGCCTGGTTGAAAGGCGGCAGTGAATCCAGTTCTTCGAAACTCCCGACGACATGGCCCTTTTGACCAGCATATCCCAGCAGGCCGGTCACCTCGGGATGATCCTTGTCGCCGACGATGATCGATGCAAATCCCTTTTTGGCATGTCTGCTGATGATGCTCTGGACCTTGATCACCCTTGGGCAGGTGGCATCGATGACGGAGAAACCGGCTTTTTTCAGCTGCAGCTTGGTCTTTGGTGGAACGCCGTGCGCGCGGATCAGGACGGTGCCATTGCCGCTGTCGGGAATCTCAGTTAAAATAGAGATACCCTTTCCTTGAAGCAAATCGAGGACCTGGGCATTGTGGATCAGGGGGCCGAAAGTGTATATGGGGCCCTTCTGGTCACCGGAGGTGTCCATGACCATTTCGACGGCGCGGCGAACCCCCATACAAAAACCGGCGGTCTTTGCGATCAAGATCTTCATCGAGTCGGTGATATCCGATCAGGTGATAAGATCGTGCAGGTACATACTGATCAACTCTTCGATCAGGTGCGGCATTGGCAGGCGGGCAACGCCGACGATGGTCACGTTTTCCTGGCTCAGCGGCAGCAAGAATTTAGCGGCCGGACTTCCGGCCACCCCCTCTGCGATACCGGGCGTGACCTCTCCCATCATCGCATGGGCGATAACGATGCCAAGAGGACCGAGAATGACGTCGACACTTTTGATGGTCTGTACGATGGCGTTTTCTCCGGATGCGCCACGATTGGCCCCGGCTTTTAGCATTTGGGCGGTGGCGATCGCATTGGTGCCGAGGGCGACGACCTCTACGCTTTCACCATACAATTCCTTTATTTTCTTAATAATCGTGCTTCCGATGCCGCCGCCCTGTCCATCAATGACACCTATTTTCTTCATTCATGCTTTTCCGCGGTCAGAGTTTACTGATCCGTCTCCGGTTGCGGCGTCGGCTTTTGGGTGCCCGTCGCCGGGGCCCTTTTTTTCGGGTGGAAAAAGGTCGAATGTCGACGTCGTTGTCCTCTTGAGAACGACCGCTGCCGTCGGCTCCGGCCACAAAAAGTTTTTGTTCGAATTCTGCACTACCAATCGTTGCGGCAAGACAGGCTGAGGCAGCTGCGGCGATTTCCCGGTCGGAACTGACGATCAGCGCTTTCTCCCGGTCGTGGGCCGCCATGCGCTTGATCAGGTCATCGGCCGTCTCACCGGCACGCGAGAACCTCACCGTGATTCCCATAACACGATCGTGTGACTGGGAAAAGATGGGTGCGTCGGTCCCGTCGAACACAACCGTGATCTTGTGATGTTTGATTTTTTTATAGGCAGCCAGCATCTCCATCAGGGCCTCTCGGCCGAGTTGGATATCCTGGCGGTCAAGCTCCTTGAGTGCAGCCGAGTTGCGTATGAGATTGTACCCGTCGACGATTATGTGCAGTGCCATCGTATCGCTCTGTCGAAAAAACAAGTCCTGGCTATACTCTGCCGCACCATTGGACTGCCGGGTTCCGCGTATGCTAACCCCTACCTGCCGGTTTTCCGCAAGCTATAGGCCTCAATGCCTATAGCTGGTGCGCGGTATCGATTGCGTTACCTGAGGAAGCAACGCCATCATCATCCCTTCAGTTGACGAAGCAATCGGTCAAGGTCGTCATCGCTGTAAAATTCGATTTCGAGCTTGCCGACTTTACCGCGGCGTTTTATGTTAACCTTGGTCCCAAAGTGACGGGAAAGATCGGCAGTGACATCGGAAAAATATACGTCTTCGGAGGAGGGGGGCGACGACCGGCGCGGTGCACCTGCGACCCTGAGCTGCCGCACAAGGCTTTCGGTGTCACGAACCGAGAGTCCCCTCGACACGACCTTGCGCCAGATATCGACCTGAGCGGTTTTCGTGTCGACACCCAGCAGGGCCCGGGCGTGACCCATGCTCAGAGAGCCTTCGACGATACTGTCTTTGATTTGTTGCGGCAGATTTCTGAGACGTAAAAAATTGGCCACCGCGGAGCGGCTTTTACCGACCCGTTCGGCTGCCTGGTCTTGAGTCAGCTTGAATTCCGTTATCAAGCGGTGGTAGGCTTCGGCCTCTTCAATCGGATTGAAGTCTTCGCGTTGAATATTTTCGACGATTGACATCTCTAGCAGTTCGGCGTCGGAGACATCCCTATAGACAACCGGAACCTTTGTCAAACCGACTTTTCGGGCGGCCCGCAGGCGCCGCTCTCCGGCCACGAGCTCGTAACCGTGGTCTATCCGGCGCACCAGCAAAGGCTGAATGATGCCCTGTGACTTAATCGAGTTGCCGAGTTCCTCGAGGTCATCGTCGGAAAAATGCTGACGCGGTTGGTAACGGTTCGGTCGGATCAGATCGACGTCGCAAAGAAAATAATCCCGCGGGCTGTCCTGTTCCGGGTCGACATCGGGAATCAGTGCCTCCAAACCGCGGCCAAGGGCCAGTTTCTTACGTTTTTTAGGATCGGCAGTGTTTCTGGTTGTATTTTCTCTGGGCATTTCCGGTCGTCATTCCTGATAGGTTTGAAGGCGGGCCGAATCGGTGACATGGGCAGCCATAATCTCCCGGGCCAGGTCGAAATAGCTGCGCGCTCCGGTCGAGGTGGCATCGTAGAGCAAAATCGGTTGGCCGAAGCTGGGGGCTTCACTCAATCGGATGTTGCGCGGTATGGTTGTTTTGTAGACCAGGTTTTTGAAATATTTTTCGGCATCTTCGGCTACTTGAAAAGAGAGGTTCGTCCGGCGGTCGAACATGGTCAGCAAAATGCCCGCTATACACAGGTGCGGGTTCAAGCGCTGTTTGATCCGTTTGACGGTCTGCAGAAGCTGGCCCAGGCCTTCCAGAGCATAGAATTCACACTGAAGCGGTATCAGCAAGGCATCCGCGGCGGTCAGCGCATTGACCGTCAGTAAGCTAAGGGAGGGCGGGCAGTCCAGAATGATGTAGTCAAAATCAGCGGCAACTGGAGTGACAAGATTCTTAAGGGAGGCTTCCCGATCTGGATTGGACATCATCTCCACTTCGAACCCGATCAGTTCCACGTTGGCCGGAATGATTTTCAAGGTGTCGATATCACTGTTTAAAATAAGCTCATGCGCTGCAGCGCTCCCGAGCAGGCCATGGTAGAGGGTTTTCGTGATGCGATTCTTGTCCAGGCCGACGCCCGAGGTGGCATTGCCCTGCGGGTCGCAATCCACCAGCAAAACCTCTTTTTCCGACACGGCCAGGGCGGCCGAGAGATTAACCGCCGTCGTCGTTTTGCCGACCCCGCCTTTTTGGTTGGCTATACAGAGAATATGCGCCATGGCCGAGAACCTAACATACTGCAAGCAGTTTGAAAAGGTTTTAAAAATGTGTCATGATCGCGCCCAAATGACCCGTTGCAAACAGAGCGCGGGTCCATCCTCAGGAATCGAGACGGCCCTCCGGCCGCAACGGGCATCACCATCAAAGAAGAGGAAGATCTGGCCCGTGAATTTCTCAGGTACGTCACGCTACAGTTCGAAATCATCGATGACCCGATAATCGTCGAGTATGTCAATTCGGTGGGGAAAAAAATTCTGGCTAAAGTACCGCCGCAGCCATTTCCCTACCATTTCTACGTGGTCAAACAAGACGTCTACAACGCGTTCGCCACTCCGGCAGGCCATGTTTTTATTTACTCCGGATTGCTGGCGGCAATGGACAACGAGGATGAGCTGGCGGGAATCCTGGCGCATGAAATTTCCCATGTCACCTGCCGACATATCTCCCAGAAAATCGAGCGTTCCAAACTGATCAGCATCGCCACCTTGGCCGGGGTCGCTGCCGGGATGTTGCTGGGCGCCGCGGGCGGCGGGCAGGCAGCCGGCGCCCTGACGATGGGATCGATGGCCGCTGGTCAATCCGCTTCACTGGCGTTCAGCCGGGAGAACGAAATTCAGGCCGACCAGGTCGGCATGGTGTATTTGACCGAAGCAGGGTACACGGGTGAGGGATTGATCTCCGTTCTGAACAAAATTCGCGCAAAGCAGTGGTACGGGTCCGATCAGGTTCCCACCTACCTGATGACCCACCCGGCACTGGAAGATCGACTGGCCTACATCGATACCTATCTCGCCGGTAGGAAAAAAGACGCACAGGCCAGCCGGCCGGTAAACACAAAGGCTTTTCAACTGGTTCATGCGCGTCTCATTGCCCTTTACAGCGACGAAAAAGTCGCCCTGAACACCTTCGAAACGGCACTGAGAAACGGAACTGCAGATGCGATAACCTACTACGGATACGGGCTGGCGCTCGCCAGGGCCGGTAAAAACGAGCAAGCGGTTGCCGCACTCAAGAAAGCGCTTGAGACCGAAGCCTTCAACCCAATAATCCTGGCCGGTTTGGGCCGGGTTTATTTTCTGGACAGGCGTTACAATGAAGCGCTCAGCACCCTTGCGAGTGCGCTCAGCCTCGACCCCGAGGAACCGGAAGCACTGTTTTTCCTCGGGCGCACCCGTCTGGAGCTCGACCAGCCGGCAGAGGCCCAGGCGGCTTTTGAACGTCTGCAAAAACAGCAAATCGTTGCCAGACAGGTCTATTATTTTCTCGGGAAGGCTTACGGGCAGGAAGGGAACCTGGCCCAGGCCTACCTGAACCTGGGCCAATACTATTACCTCAAGCACGACTATACCAACGCCCGGATTCACTTCAAACAGGCCCTGGAAAAAACGCAGGACCCCGACAAGCGTCGTGAAATCGAGGAACGTCTCAAAGATATCAAGCAGATACTAACTGCATTGAAAGAATCTTAAAAGCCGACGCGCAGGGCTCCCGGCAAGAGATAATGGCCCGTCTACCGTGCCGGTTTCACCGAAACAAATCCCCAGCTTGCCATGTCCGGTGCACATCGCGGACAAAGCAAAATAAGGCACGGGTTCGAAGCCTTATTTCTTGCCGCGACGCTTACGATCAGGGACGATCGAAGTGGGAGAACTGCATGGTGAAGGTTCCGCGACCTTGGGTCGCCGAGCGCAGCACCGTGGAGTAGCCGAACATCTGTGCCAGCGGCACGACCGCCTTGATGACCTGGATACCCGCCTGTGATTCGATGGCCTCGATTTTTCCATCCCGGGCATTCAAGTCTCCGATGACCTCTCCCATGAACGCTTCCGGAACGAAGACCTCCACTTTCATGATCGGGTCCAGGAGATAGGGCTTGGCGTTGTTCAGGGCATTTTTACAGGCGATGGATGCGGCAACCTTGTAAGCCAGTTCGGTTCCATTCGACTCGCGAAAGGATCCGCCGACAAGCATGGCGTCGACATCGACGACTGGATATCCCATCAGTGTTCCACTTTCAAGCGATTCCATCACCCCTTTTTCGATGACAGGAACGAAAATCTCCGGTATGGTTTCGGCGCTGACCCGTGACGCAAAGTGCACTCCCGAGCCCCTCGGTAACGGCTTCAGACGCAGGGTCACTTCGCCGAACTGGCGTTGACCGGCGATTTCCTTGTCAAAAACGGCGCTTCCTTCCGTTTCCGTCTCGATGGTCTCCCGGTGCACCACCTGCGGTTTGCCGACGTTGACCTGAGTTTTGAACTCGCGCTGCATGCGGCTGATAATGATCTCGAGGTGAAGTTCGCCCATGCCCGACAGTATCGTCTGCCCGGTATCTTCGTCCTGGCGAACGCGCAGGGTCGGGTCCTCGGCCAGAAATTTCTCCAGGACCTGGGAAATCTTCTCCTGGTCGGCATGGGTCTTCGGTTCGATGGCGATCGAGATGACCGGCTCGTAAAATTCGATGCGTTCCAACAAAACCGGGTGTTTGGCCGAGCAAAGCGTTTCGCCGGTGGAAGAGAGCTTGAGCCCCACGACGCCGACGATACTACCGGCCCCGGCCACATCGATGCGGTCGCGCTTGTTGGCGTGCATCCGCAATATGCGAGAGAGCTTCTCCGTTTTTTTCAGAGACGGATTATGAATGTCATCACCGGCCTTCAACCTTCCGCTGTAAACGCGAACGAAGGACAGTTTGCGACCCTCCATCATCGAAACCTTGAAGATCAGCGCGGCCAGAGGAGCCGTGTCGCTGCTCTTGCACGTTACGGTGTCGCCTGTTTCAGGGTTTATGCCCTTGATCGGCGGGACGTCGACCGGGCTCGGCAGGAACCGAACGATGGCATCCAGCAGGGGTTGGATGCCCTTGTTTCGAAGGGCGGAGCCGCACAGCACCGGCACCAGCTTCAAGCTGCATGTTGCCCGGCGAATGGCTGCCTGGAGGAGCTCCGGTGCGATAGCCGCATCGGAGAGATAGGCCTCCATGATCTCGTCGTCCTGCTCGGCCACCGTCTCGACGAGCTGGTCCCGGTATTGGCGGGCTTTGTCGATCATCGACTCGGGGAAGGCCATCTTTGGCACCTTGTACTTATCAGCCTGGCGCCAGACGGTTTCGGACTGTGGCTCTACACCACCGACTGCACAGAATACACCGATGGCCCCGTCGAGCACCCGCAGTGAGCGTTCAACCTCGATCGTAAAATCGACGTGTCCGGGCGTATCGATGATCTGAATTTCGGCTTCTTTCCAATGACAGGTCGTGACGGCCGAAGTTATGGTGATGCCGCGCTGCTGCTCGTCTGCCATCCAGTCCATGATGGCCTCGCCGTCGTGAACCTCACCGAGTTTATGTGACCGGCCGGTGTAGTAAAGGATCCGTTCGGTTACCGTCGTTTTACCGGCGTCGATATGGGCGATGATGCCAATGTTGCGGATGCGGTTTATTTTCTTTTTTTCACTCATCTTATCAGCGACATGTCGGATGTGAAGGGAAACCGGATATCGATGTGACCCGCCAGAGTCGGTACGTCCCTGCCGCCGACGAGGACCTTTACCGTTGAAACTTCCGGCATGTTCAGTATCAATGAATTAACGATTGAATATAGGGTCAATATTTCAGATCTGCACCCCCCCGGATACTGCTCGGTGATACTATCAGAAAGATCGACGTATGCCCGCCTCCCGGGTGCCAAATAAAATGCGCGCAGCTGGGTGCCGGCGGGAATGGTTCGCATCAGGCCGGACTTCGGGCCTTTGATCAAGGCTTCCACGATCGCTCGGCCCCGGTCGATGTCCCTTCCAGATCCGGAGAAGAACCGTTCCTCGGCCTGCAGGTAACGGCCGTTTCGATCGGCAAAGTAGATGTGCGCCACCGGGAACGCCTGCATCTCGGTCACTGAAACACCGGAGTTCGACGTTTCGCCGGGTTGCTCGGTTGCTCGGCCAAGGTCACCGGTGGACGCGAACAAAACCAAACCGATAATCCACAATATTGCGAAACGGCGGCATCGGCGCCATGAGGGGGAATCGGCAGTCGACATGAACGGGGTCGAATTTGATTTCGTGGGTGTCATATGTATCGAGTTGTGCATAAAAAAACGGCCAACCAAAGGGAGTCAGCCGTGCCGATTGATTACCTGGTGGAGCTGAGGGGGATCGAACCCCTGACCTCATGACTGCCAGTCATGCGCTCTCCCAGCTGAGCTACAGCCCCAAAAACAGGACGTAAGTTAACAAGTCCCCAAATGTGTGTCAACACTTATTTGTCCGCTCTTGAAATGGTAATTTCACTTCCAACGACTGCTGCGCCGCATCACCGCAATCCCGGCAGCGGTTTGATGGAGAACCGATAGATCGATCCGATTTTGCCGTGCCGCTGCCTTTGACCTGTTGACAAATGGGAGGATTGAAAATATTATTCAAGGTCTTAAAATCTTGATTAAACCCTCGCATATCTTGGACAAAAAGGATGGCATCTAAACAAAGCAACCAGAAACCAAAATTGCCAGATCGATGAAGCCGAAGATCACATTCACAACTGCCGGTGGCAGAGACCGTCCCGACAGCTCTGCCGCAGCCTATAAGCAGTTCGATGCCACCGAGCTATACTGCGCGACCTGCCGCCGCGCCGTTCCGGTGCGAAAACGGCTGCTGCTGGTTTTGCCCGAAGGCGACAAATACGAATACTTGTGTGCCTTTTGCTCGGGCTCGGTGGGAACAAAACTCGATCGTAACGGTCCCCCGCCAGGGGTTATCGTGTGATCCCGGCCAGCCCGTGACGACTTCCATTCGCACATTCTCCGACAACCCCCCGCTGACGAGGTTATCGTTTCAGGTGGTCTCCTTAGCGTCACGACCGTGGCATCGTCCATCCGACAGCTGCACTTGGTCGGGTCGCAGCGACGTCATATTCTCTGCCTTTAAGAAAGGAACAACATGCTCAGCTTAATGCGAAAAAGTGCCGGAAGCTGGATCATCAAGTTCATTCTGGGAGCGGTGATCCTTGCGTTTATCCCCTTCGGCTATGGTATCTATCAAGATCGCCGGGATGTCAAAATAGCGACTGTAAACGGCGACCCGGTCAGTTTCGAAGAGTTCAACCGTCAATACAACAACCTGGTCGAACAGGTTCGCCGCAATTTTGGCGGCTCGTTGAACGAAGAGACGATCAAGGGCCTGCGGTTGAAGGAGCAGGCCCTGAACCAGTTGATTGACCAGAAATTGATGCTGGATGAGGCCGCGAATCTGGGCATCAGCGTCAGTGACCAGGAGCTGGCCGAATCGATCGCTAAAATCGAGGCTTTCCAAACCGCCGGGGTCTTCGATCCGAAACGCTACGAATATGTGTTGAGCCGCCTTCGCTTGACGCAGGATGCGTTCGAGGCCGATCAAAAGCGCGCCATGCTGGTTGACAAAATGAGTAAATTCGTGGCGGCGAACGTGAAGGTTTCCGATGCCGAAACGCTGGACTGGTACAAGTGGAACAATGCTTCGGTCGATCTTCGTTTCGTGAAATTTCCGGCAAACCACTATCAAGACATCAGCCCGACCGAAGATGAGGTCAAATCTTTTTTTGAAGCCCACAAAGAAAACTATAAGACCGATGTCGAACTCAACGCACGGTATGTCCTTATCGACCCAAAGGCTTACACGGATCGGGTGTCACTTACCGAAGAGGATCTGCGGACCTATTACGACAACAATCCGGATGAGTTTTACACCCCCAAGACAGTGAAAGCGAGACACATACTGATAAAAGTCGACCCGCAGGCCGACGAAAAAAACGTGGAGCAGGCCCGTCAGAAAGCATTGGAGATCCTCAAACTGGCCCGGGAGGGCAGAGACTTTGCAGAATTGGCCAAACAATATTCGGAGGGTCCCACTGCCGCGAACGGCGGCGATCTCGGGGCATTCCGCAAGGACGCCATGGTCAAACCCTTTGCAGATCAGGCCTTCGCGATGAAAGCCGGGGATATCAGCGAACCGGTGCAGACCCGTTTCGGGTGGCACATCATCAAGGTCGAAAAGGTCAACGAGGCGACCACCACTTCCTTCGAGGCCGCCCGTGACGATATTCGGCGCAAACTGACCGACGGACGCGCCAAGGCACTGGCCTATGAAACAGCAGAGACGATCTACGACAATTCTTTTCAAGGAGACGACCTGGTACAAAATGCCGCGGACCAACAACTGGCCATCACGGAAACCGGTTTTTTTACTCAAAAAGGCCCGATCAAAGGCATCGAGGACGGTGCGAAATTTGCGGCCGCCGCTTTTGCCCTCCCCGTTATGGATGTCAGCCCGATACAGGAGTTGAGCGACGGATACGTTATCCTGCAGGTGACCGACAAGAAAGACTCACAGATTCCCGATCTGCAAGCGGTGGCCCCTCGGGTGCGGGCGGATCTGATCAAGGAAAAACAGAATGAAAAAGCGCGGGCGGAAGCCGAAGCGTTTCTGGCCGCGCTGCAAGACGGCAAATCGTTCGATAACGAGAGCGAACGAATGGGCTTTCCGGTGGACACCACCGGATTTTTTACCCGCAATACGCCGGTGCCTAAAATCGGAAACACCCCGGACCTCTCGGATGCGGCCTTTCTCTT
>JARROL010000226.1:0-4788 GCA_037383965.1 Desulfobacterales bacterium
TTCGGCTCTTCGCCGGCACGCTTGATCAGCGACAGAATCAAGAAACTTATTTTAAAAGACAAGCGGCCGTAGCCGTGGTGGTAATTTACTTCGGTAGGATCTTGTCTGCGTCAGTCGAACGAGCGCAGCGAGAGGGCGGCCATTAAAAATATTCAAATTTAAGGACGGGTTGCCGCGCTGAAATCGCTTCGAAATTGCCGATGGGAAAACGACTCCTCCAGATATTTCTTGCCGCCCTTATTTTTGCGGTTATCGTACTGGGTGGCGTGTGGCTGCAGGCGCGTCCGGCTTTACCGCACCCGTATTTCGACGCGACCGGTTTCCAGGTGATTGCCCATCGCGGAGGAAGCGGTCTGGGGCCCGAAAACACCCTGGCGGCGTTTCGGCGCAGCCTGGCGGCCGGTGCCGACGTCCTTGAAATGGATCTGCGCACCACCGCCGACGGGCACCTGGTCGTGCTGCACGATGCGACGGTAGACCGCACGACAGACGGCCGCGGTGCCGTGAACGAGATGACCCTGGCGCAGCTCAAAACACTGGATGCCGGCTACCGCTGGACGGCCGACCACGGGCGGAGCTTTCCGTTCAGGGGCCAAGGCATCACGGTTCCCACCCTGGGCGAGGTTTTCGCGGCCTTCCCCGAAACGCCTTTAGTCACGGAGATCAAGGAAAAACGGCCGGAGGTCAGCCAATCGGTCTGCGAGATGCTGCGCCGGCATGGCCGAATGACGAGCGTTTTGGTGGCCTCGGTGCATGCCGGCGTGCTGGAGCGCTTTCGCCAGGTCTGTCCCGCAGTGGCGACCTCGGCCGGACCGTCCGAAGCACTGTGGTTCTACCTGCTCAGCCGGGCGGGCCTGGCCGCCCTTTACTCTCCGGCCATGCAGGCCCTGCAGGTGCCGGCGACATTCAAGGGGCTGACGGTCGTGTCGCACCAATTCGTTGCCGCAGCCCACGCCCGCAACCTGACGGTAGCCGTTTGGACGGTCAACGCGGAAGAGACGATGCGGCGGCTGGTGGCAGCCGGCGTCGACGGGATCATGACCGATTATCCCGATCGCCTGGCAGGCATTATCGAAGAAAATCGGACGGTCGATAGGGCCAGAAAATAAGGCGGGGTGCCAGCTTGTTGCGGCTCTTAAACGGCCGGTGCGGCCGCCTGCATTTCATTCCAGATACTCTTTGAAGGTTTCCCCGTAGATTTCCCAAATGGTGGCAAAAAGCGCGGCCACGATGGGGCCGATGATGAAGCCGATGATGCCGAAGAGGCTGATGCCTCCCAGAGTGCCGAAAAAGATGAGCAGTTCGTGCATCCTGGTGTCGCGCCCGACCATTTTCGGTCGGAGAAGGTTGTCCATGCTTCCCACCAGGAGTCCGCAGAAGATCAACAGCAAAAGGGCCTTTAGATAATGCCCCATGGCGGCCAGGATGATCACCGCCGGAACCCACACCAGCGCGGAGCCGACCGCCGGGATGACCGACAGAAATGTCATCACCGCCCCCCAGAAAACCGATCCGTCGATGCCCACGGCCCAGAAAGCCAGACCGGCCAGCCCCCCCTGGATTACGCCGATGACCAGGGTTCCCTTGAGTGTGGCCCGGGATACCGAGGAGAACCTCTCCAGAAGCCGTTCTTCGTCTTGGCTCGCCGTGGGCAGGTAATAGAGTATGCGGTCCAGGAGCAATTTGCCGTCCTTTAGAAAAAAGAACATCGTGTAGAGGAAAACGAAGAAGAGAAAAATAAAAACGATGGTCGAGCGGGTGACCTGGGCCAAGTTCTCGACGAGGAAGGTGCTGATGCTTCCCACCAGTTCCCCGGCTTTCTTAAGGATCAGTTCCTTGTACTGCTGGAAGTAGTCGTAAAACGGCAGCGATTGGAAAAAATCGGCGAAGCTGGTCGGCTCCTTGATGTGGTTGGCCACCCACGGCCCCACTTCGTTGCTGATCTTGATGGCCTGGGCGGTCACGATGCCGAAGAGCAGGAACAGCGGCAGGATGACGATCAGGCAGATCGTCACCAGGGTCATGACGGAGGCGAGGTTTTTTCTGCCCTTGAACCACTGCATGAACCGCTGGTAAAGGGGCTGGAACATGGCCGAGAAGATCCCGGCCAGAAGGATGACAATCAGGAACTGCCGGATCATCGAGATGAAGAGGATCGAAATGAAAAGTGCCAGCAGCAGCAGGGTGGTCTTGCTCCAGCCAAATTTGTGTGAGGGGCCGCTTTTCATGTTCGTTTCCACTGGTCCCGACCGGAAAGCCCGGTTATTGTTTTTTCCCGCAGCCGGCAAGAAGGCGCTTTTTGCGGAACTCGACCGGCGACATAGCGCTGCCCAGAGGCCGAGAGGCTGCCGGTCATCTCGCGGATCGCACACGGACATTCCCATAGGACCACCCCACAGTCAAGGTCAAATGAAAATTTTATTGGTTTATATGGGCACCCGCCCTCCTTTCTTCGGTTGGCCATAACCAGGCGCTCCGGACAACGGGTCTGCCACCGGTGAACCGGCTCTTTACATAATCGGCTTAAGTGTACTAAAATTTAGATTATCTGTAACCATTTCTGGCGGTCGGATTGGCGACAAATGACGATGAAGCCCCGGGGCATTTCAGACGACCTTCTGCGGTTGATTTTGGTCGGCACTTGTTTTGTTCTGCTTTCCTGCACCATCCTCAAGAGCACTTACACCGTTCTAAAGGGCACTTACACTGTCACGAAGGGCACACTCAAGTTGGGATACCACGTGGCAAAATTTACAGGCAAAACCGTCTATACGATCGGAAAATACACCTTCGTCGTGGTCAAGGCACCCTTGGCCTGGCCGCTGACACGTTCCGGTCTCGAGTCGATAGACGGTTTGTCGCCCAAAGAAGCCATCGAACAGGGCCGCGTCAAAACATCGCCTTACGTGGTCATGGGTCAGCGCTACGTCCCGATGAGCATTGAAGAAGCCCGAACCTATCGACAGGAAGGGACGGCTTCCTGGTACGGGTACGAAACGTACCGCCAAAAAGGCGGGCACATGACGGCCAACGGGGAAGCGTTCGATCCCGACGGTCTGAATGCGGCGCACAAGTACTTGCCGCTTCCGACCTTCGTGCGCGTAACCAACCTGGACAACCACCGTCAGATCATCCTGCGGGTCAACGATCGCGGACCATTCGTCGACGGACGCATCATCGACCTGAGTGCGGGAGCGGCCAAAAAACTTGGGTTTTATAAAAGCGGGACGGCAAGAGTGTTGGTGGAAACCATCGACCTCGAGGCGTGAAGGCTCCCGGCCATAAACGAGATGGCGGGGCCCGGGTGTCTTCAGAGCCCCGCCGTCCGTGCGGCGCAGCGGTGTGTGGGTGGCCCTGCGCGACCCAGTGCGGCAATGAAGACCCATTCAGGGTCGCTAAAACAGGGAAAGGCCTCTCATACCGGCATAAATCATACCGATGCCGAACACGATCGGAAAGATGCAATAGGAGATAAAATGAATGATACTGCCCTTACTCGTACCGAATCGGTCTTGCAGGCGCTTTAATTTCGAGAACTTGTCATTGTAGGTAGCGCGCAGGTAAAAAGAATAAACCCCGAGAAACACCGAGGCGATGCCGATTCCGACAGTTGTTTTATTCATCAGCCCCTCCTGTTTTGAATGCAGCCGCAAATGAAAGGTTGGGCCTCCCATATCCCCGGTCAGGAGTTTACGTTACAGACGATTGATGAGAACGATCATTGTAAATGCGGCCCCGCCCGCCAGGGAAAAATGCAGCCCATTGAGGATTTTCTGATATTTGATCTTGACCTTCGGGTCGGGTTCATTGCGGATCAAGCCTTTAAATCGCCGATAGTCCTCGAGCCACCCCTTGAACGCATCGACCGTGAACCCCTTGTTTTTCAGGATCATCTTGATTTGCTGTAGATTATACAGCGCGATTGTGACGGAAAGAATTATCGCAAATTCGAGCAGGCCCATGGTGACGTTTCCATTTATTCGGTAATTGAGATCGTTTTAAAAGGCATGCATAGCATCATTACGCGTTGCCGCCAAGTCGAATAAATAAGAATTGATGTCGAAAATCAGTCAATGCGTGGATCGATGTCGGAAGCGTCTCAAAAAAACGATGAAACGGCGGGCGGATTGAACGCATTGGTGAGGAAGGGGTGAAGGGATAGGGCGTTGCTTTATGTGTTTCCGTATGGATTAGCGCCCGGTACTTTTGACAGTTACGGTCTGTCGACCTTGGCGGCAAAAATAAAGTCGCTCTCCGTCAGTCCATTGATCTTGTGCGTCCAGATTTTCAGTTTGACCCTGCCCCACGACAGGTAGATATCCGGGTGGTGCCCCTGTTGTTCGGCGAGTTCACCGACTCGATTCGTAAAGTCGAGGGCCTGACGAAAATTTTTAAACGTATACGCCCTCTCCAGATGGTGTTCATCGACGATCGTCCACCCGTCATCCAACTGATGGTGTAATTCTTCCAGGCTCTCTCCCTTGAGCCGGGGAGTGTCGCCTTTGCAGGGTATGCATTGCTTGCGTGCGAGGTCGTTCTTCATGTTTTCCCTTTCTTTCTTTTACAGCGAGGCTCAGTGCCGTATATCTCACGCCGCTTTCCCGCTCCTATCGATCCTGAGGCAGTGTTCATTGTGCGCGCTCCGGTTTTATTTCCAATGGGCTTTTTATTTCAAGCCGGCCGATTACACTAAAACATAGTGCGGCCCTATTTGGAATTCAAGGGACCAGGCTGCCGGGAAATATTTTCACTCGACAATGGCGGTAAACCTGGCGAGGTACTTGACCC
>JARROL010000227.1:0-6897 GCA_037383965.1 Desulfobacterales bacterium
TGCACATTTAAAACGATATTGTTGATTTAATCTCATTCGCGATGCGATGTTCTCTTGGGTCCGGCCTTTTCGGCCGGAAGCGCTGTCTGCGTTTGTCTGCGTTCACCCGGTTAAATAAGATTTGAGCCTTTAAATATAATCGCTTTTAAAACGAGATTTTAATGCGAAGCATTATTTAACAGGGTAAATCTTAGCTTGAGGTCTTCAGTAAAACCAACATAAAAAGCGTTATCTTTCTCACTCTGCAAGACATATGTGTAGTACATGCTCACCTCAAGCTATTTAACTGGGTAAATCTGCGGCTAATTTTTCATGAAGATCCGATTTTATTAATGGCCGCCCTCTCGCTGCGCTCGTTCGACTGACACAGACGGGAACAGACTTTTGCCTCCGAGAGGTTGCTTTCACGGGACACCGCCAGCTCGTACCAGCGGGTGGCCGCTTCGAAAAGCTGCAGATGCAGGCAGGCCAGAAATGCCAGGCGGGCCGCTGCGGCCGAATTTTTAAGGCGCCAGGCAATTTCGGCCTGGTGCAGCGCGTTGCGGCCGTCGTTTTGTTTCAGGTGCTGCGTCGCGATTTTCAGCGCCTGGTCCGCCGAGCGCCGGATTTGCACCAGCGCACTCAGATCGGTGCCGCAGCGGCTGCAGCGCGTTTCTTCGTCGTTGGCCTTGTTGCAGGCCGGGCAGACCATTTCCACGACCGGCTCAATCCTCCAGGTAAAACAGCATGTCGGAAAGGGATTCGTTTAGTTCGGCCAACTTCTGATACCGGCCCTCGGCGATGGCCTTTTGGCTGTCGGCCAGCAGCGTGCGCAGCTCGGAGGCATCGGTCGCATCGATGTCGTCAAAAAGCGCCGTGGTCCGTTTGCGAAGGTCCTTGGCCGCGGCCATGATCCGCTCCTTGTCGTCTGCCGCGTCGACCATTGGGACCGGCCTCGCCGCGTCGGCTTCGGATTCGATCCAGTCGCCCAAATGCTCCCGCGCCCGCTCCAGGTCGAACGCTGCGATCCCGTCTCCGGCTTGCATGGTTACGGTCTTGGACAGGCCGGTGCGCTTTTCGAGGGCGGTGACTTCGAGGACGCCGTTGAGATCCAGTGCCAGAGTGAGAACGATTTCGTTTCCAGCCGGAACGTTGCTCAGACCCTCGACCAGAAAATTGCCGATAAAAATATTGTCGTCGGCCAGAGGGGCTTCGCCCTGGTAGATGCGCACATCGACCGCCTCCTGGCCGTCGTGCATCGTCGAGAACCGCTCCCCTTTCCGGGCCGGCAGCGCCACTCCCCGGCGGATCATCGGAACGAAGACATTTTCCTGCAGTTGCCCGTTGTAGACCCCCACGGCGCCCGTTCCGAAGGTATAGGGGGTGATGTCCACCAGGATGCTCTTTGTTTTCTGCCCCTGGATGACCGCGGCCTGAATGGCGGCTCCCATGGCGACGATGAGATCGGGATGAATCTCGTGCCGCGGTTCGATGTTGATTTCCTTTTTTACGAGTTCGGCCACCAGCGGGGTTCTGGAGGCCCCGCCCACCAGGATCACCTTGTCCAGCGCACCGGGCAGCATCAGGGCGTCCTTGAAACAGCGGTGCACGGAATCCATGGTTTTTCGCAGCAGGGGCCGGATCATGTCCTCGTATGCCGAGCGCTCGATTTCCACATCCAGATGCAGATCGCCGATCAGGTATTCTTCGCGAATCCGTGTATAGGGGACATCGGAGAGCTCCCGCTTGGCTTTTTCGACGGCGGCCCACAAGCGGTTTTTGGCCTTTAGGTCGGCCAGGGGATGGACGGCGTGCTGCTCGAAAAAAATGCGGTCGACATGTTCCATCAGCAGGTGATCGAAATCGTCACCCCCCAGATGCGTGTCGCCATGGCTGGCCTTGACTTCCACCACCCCGTCCCGGACCACCACCAGGGAGGCGTCGAAGGTGCCGCCGCCCAGGTCGTAGACCAGCACGGTGCGATCGCTGGTCTGGTCGGCGTCGTAAGCCAGGGCCGCGGCGGTCGGTTCGTTGATGATGCGCCGGACATCCAACCCGGCCAGCTTCCCGGCATTCTGGGTCGCCTTGCGCTGGGCGTCGTCGAAGTAGGCCGGAACGGTGATGACCGCTTCGGTCACCGATTCGTCCAGGTGACTCTCCGCAGCCGTTTTGAGCCGGGCGAGGATCAGGGAGGCGATCTCCTCCGGGCTGAAAAACCGATCGCCCATCGCGACCCGTTCGGTTTGACCCATCTTGCGTTTGATGGACAGGATCGTCGCCTCGGGAGCGGCCGCCATCTGATTTCTGGCGGCCCGGCCCACGAGCAACTCTCCCTGGTTGTCCAGCCCCACGCAGGAGGGCATGATCGGTTCGCCGTCGACGGGAATGATTTCCGGCCGCCCGTCCCTTATCACGGCGACTTCCGAATTCGTCGTACCCAGATCGATTCCTATGATGGCCCCCATCAAGGGTCTCCTTTTCGAATGGCGATTTTGACCTCGGCGAATTTCAACACTTCCCCCTTGTGGAAGTAGCCTGCGGCCAGTTCCTCGACGACCGTATTGTGCGGAAGGCTGTCGCTCTCCTCGACGGCGACGGCCTTCATTTTCGTCGGATCGAAGAGGTGCCCGACCGTTTCCATGGGCAGGATGTCCTTTTCGCGCAGCAGCTGTTCGAAGTGCTCCCGCAGCAGGACGAACCCCTGCCGTAAAGACGACCAGGCGTCGGCCCATTTTCGTCGGGCGGACAGCAGGCCGACATCGGGGGGGTGCGCCAGCCTGTTTTCGAGCCGGTTCAAACGTTCCAGCATTTCCGCAAAAGGGGCGAGAAATTCTCTTTGCCCGGTTTGTTCCAGCCGGACGCGCTGCTGTCGTTCCTCGCTCAGGCGCTCAGCCAGGGATTTCAGCGTTTCTTCAAAACCCGCCAGTGCTTCACCGAAGCGCAGAAACGTATCGTGGCTGCGCCGCGTGCTTTTGCGGACATCGCTGCGCAGCACGCAAAGCGCTTCGAAAAATGAATACAGATCCGGCGAGCGGGCCTCGGGCAATTCCGCGTCCGCGGCCTCATCCCCGTCCAGGCGGTTCAACCACTCTTGGAACCGCGCCTCTATTTCAAGCTTCCAGTTTTCCAAAAAATATTCCTGCCAGGCGGCTGCGAACGTCAGGGATTTCCGCTCGAAGAGCTCAACGGGCGGCACACCTTCTGAGGAACTCCTTAAGGGTTTTAAAATCGGGGGGAGTGCGCCGGTCGCTGCGGACGAAATGGGACCTCACGGCATCCATGGGCGATGCGGCACCGGGCGCCTTTTCGAACAACAGGTACCGCAGCCGGCTGTCTTCGTCCTTCAGGGTTTGATAGGCTTCGCTGATGGCGGTGAATTGCTCCGGAAACCGTTCCGGCGGAAAACGCTTGATGGCGGCAAGGTAGGCGGCTCGAATTTTTTCGTCGTCCGCATCGGTGGCGACATCCAGTCGGTCATAAGGATTCATGCGGCCTCCATGGCTACGGTTGGATATTCTAAAACAGATTCAACTGCTGCGGTCCCCGGGGACCCGATTTTTTCTTAGGCGGTTTTTTCCTGGGCGTTGGTTTTTCCGGCGGCGGTGTGAAAAAGGGCAGAAAATCATCATCTTCCGCCTCCATGCCCTCCTCTTCGAAGTCGTCGTCGATGTCGAAAAAAGGATTGCCGCCGAAGCCGCCGGAGGGGGGCATCGCGTCGACTTCGCGCAGCAGTTTTTGCACCGCCAGGGTCACCGTCGCATCTTTCTGTTCCCGGGCCAGCCGTAAAATCGTGTTCAATTCCTGGCCCCCGTCATCGATTTCGCTATACCACGCCGTCACCTGGGAGCGCACGAGATAGCGGTAATACCGGAAAAGCGCATCGTCGGGATTTCTTTTCAGCATGCGGCGGACATAGGCCTCGGCAATGTCCGGGCGGTTGCACACCTCGGACAGCGTGAAGCTCACCACGACCCCGGCCTGCTGCCGCGTTAACTCCGCGGTCGCGCCGCGGGCAAGGTAGCGTTCAACGAGGACTGCCTTGCGCTGCAGACTCTTGACCGAACCCGGCAACAGGTCCGCATATTGCAGCGTTCGGATGCAATCCAGAGCCGTGTCGGCAGAAAACGCACCTTTGAGCGCCTTTTTGACAAATGCCGCGCTTCCTTTCGACAGCGGCGGCGCAACGCCATAAGAGTCGGCCACAACCCAGAAGAAGAAATGCAGTTTCAATTCGCTGCCCTGCCGGTGGTCGGCGGCTCGGGCCCAAAGCTGCTGTGCATCGGCCTCGTCGTTCAGCAGGTGCGCCATCGCCGTCCAGCGCGCATACAGGTAGGCGCGGCCGCGGTTGAAATCGTCCGAATGCACATCCGACCATTCGAGCGCCCGGGGCAGCAGCGCCCGCGTTTTTTCCGGGTTGTTTTTGCGGACATATTGCAGCGCGGCCACGATGCAGGTCAACATAAATTGCTCCCGGACAACCTTGTCCATCGGGTCCAACGACAGGGCCCGTTCGAGATAGTTCATCGCTTTGACGAAGGCTTTGCGATCGGAGCACCGGATGCCGGCTTTGAAAAGGACTTCCTTTTCATCGGGAAATTGACGTATCAACCGGTCCAACAGTCGGTTGACGCGCGGGGTATCGCCGATTTTTTCGAAAAATGCAATCTGGGCAACCTGCGGCTGGAAGGCTTTCGGATCGGCATTGACGCTCTCCTGGTAACAATGCCGGGCCAGTTCGATATTTCTCAAGTCCGGCTCCTTCCGGCGCCGGCGGAAGAAAACCATAGACGAGCGAACGAGCATGGGGGCTGTCGCCATTGAGCGATTCGTAGAGGTCGATGAACTTTTCCCAGTGCTCCAGGATGGACAGATCGAAATCCTCGGATTCCTCGCTGTAAAGGGCCAGGGACCTCTGAGCCCAAATCTTCGCGGTGGTGTTGTCGGTTTTCCCGGTGAAGGCCGAGCGCACGAGGTGGTCGACGTATTTCTGCGCCGGTTTCGGCGGCATCTCGAAGCAGGTGTTGTAGTACAACTCGGTCAGCGAGCGCACCAGTCCCCGGGAGCATGTCGGAAAATCTTCGATCGTGCGTCGCAGGTGGACGTGGGAGTCCCTAAAGCGTTTCACGGTCCAGAGATACTCGGCCCTTGCCAGATCCTCGGCCGCCGCCCCGCAGCCGGCAACGACACAAACGTCAGCCGTCAGCCGGGTATCCTTGGCTTCGGCCTCCCGCCAGTCGTCATTCTGCAGCAGCCGCAGATAGGGCGCTGCCGCGGCGGCCGGTGCGGTATCGGGCAGGATTTTTTCGAAAGCGGCGACCGCCTTTTCGTCCTCCCGGCCGTAAAAGGCGCACAGCCCTTTGATGAGCCACTTCCAGGAAGCAAAGAGCGAGCGGGTGCCGATGAGCTTGATCCTTTCGAGGGCATCTTGCCGACTTTCCCCGGCCACGCTTTCCAGGGCCGAGCGGATCCGGTCGAGATCCCGGCGGACCTCCGCCGGCAAGGCGCTTTCCGCGGGCACCGGATCGAAGGCCACGACCAGGGCGTCCGCCGCCGTCGCCGCCTCTTTGTCGGAAAACCGGTCCGGGGCGCTCAGAACCTTGGCAGCGGCAGCGGCGGCTTTGGGATAATCTTCGCGCTTGAGGTACAATGCGACGCGCTCGTGAAACGCCGAATCGCCGGAGAGCTTTTCGAGCTGATCGACCACCATTGCGGCTTCTTCGAACAACCCTTTTTCGAGCCGCTGCCGGTAGAGCCCTTCATAGGCCGCTTTCAACGGGGCCAGGAAACCGTCGCGATCGGTCTTGCAGAGCACCTTGTAGATGTCTACGGCCTGCCGGAACCGGCCGGCGGCCAAGTGCTCACCCGCCTTGCGGACCGGATCGTGGCCATGCGTGGCTTTTCTTCCAGGCCGGTTTTTCTTTTTCTTCTTTCCCATTACCGCAACTCTGTACCATATATAGCGTTTTTGTCAACCGAAACCACAAGATGGGACCATAAATGGTGTGCTCAGCACCGTAGCTGTTAAAAAGCAACGGTTCATCGGTCTTTCAGCCGGCCGTTCGCTCGAGATAAACCGTCAGCGGGACGACATGCAGATCGCTGGAAATTTCCTCGGTTTCCCCAAGCTTCCAGCGGCTGCAGGTCGCCTTCCCGGCGAGCCGATTGTCGATGCCGCGCACCAGTCCCGCGATGTCGATAAGAGGATGCCGAGAAAAAACCTGCGGCAGTCCGTAAGTCAGGTTGCAGGCGAGGCATTTTCCCGGCCGGCGGTGCAGGTCGAAACGAAATTCAAGCGCCTCTTTTTTCAGACCCTGAAACGAGAACACGATGTCGTAGGCCCCTTCGGCGGCATCCCCGTAGAGGGCTTCAAAGAAAGCGTCCGTTCTTTCCGCCGGAAACAGTTGTTTCAGAGCCGTTTCCGTAAACAATTGGGCGATAGTCGCGATTGTCATTATATTTCCCACAGAAATAGTGCGTATGCTGAAAGATTAATTTTATTTAGAAACCGGCTTGGATAATCGTTTTTTTCCCTAAACCGCCAGATACCGGTTCTGGATCTCCTCGTTGTGGGTCAAATCGTCCGTGCCGCCTTCATAGCGCATGCGCCCCTTGTCGATGATGTACCCCCGGTCGGCTATCTTGAAAGCGAAGCGCGCGTTCTGCTCGGCCAGTAAAACCGGCATGGCGTGCCTCAGTTCGACGATGATGTCGCCAAGGGCGTCGACGATGATCGGCGCCAGTCCTTCACACGGCTCGTCGAGAAGCAGGATCTGCGGGTTTCCCATCAGGGAGCGGGCGATGGAGAGCATCTGCTGCTCACCGCCGCTGAGGGCGCCGCCCCTGTGGCGGCGCAGATTTTTGAGGACCGGGAATTTTTCGTAGATCCGCTCGTGGGTCCATGGCGGTTGACCCGGCCGG
>JARROL010000228.1:0-4758 GCA_037383965.1 Desulfobacterales bacterium
TTTTGAGGGTTTCCGGAAGGGTTCCGAACTGCAGGACGGTCAACAAACCGCCGGCCATCAGATTGAAGGCCAGGACCGCTGCCATGAGATCGGAAGCCCCCTTGTACGCCGCCCAAAGAAGCCCACCGGTAGCCAGAAACCCGAGCAGCGGCAGTGCTGAAAAGAGTTTTTCTTCCTGTTTCAGGACGATGCGAAAATACTCCCACAGCCCGAGCTCGGCTGCAGCCGCCACCAGCAGAAAGAACCACATCTCGCCGCGGTAAATAAAGAAACAGAGGAAAGGCAGTGCGATCAGCCCGGTTATCCAGCGTTTCAAATACATAGTCCGAGTGTCGTCATATTGAGTTGGCGGCCTGAGAAGCGAGATCGGTCGCGCACGGCGGAATGCCCCCCGAAACGCTACGCGTCAATTTTCCCGAAGCGGCGATCCCGTTGCTGGTATTCTTTTAATATTCCCAAAAACTCTTCTCGGCTGAAATCCGGCCACAGGGTGGGTGTGACGAAAATTTCGGTGTAGGCAATCTGCCAGAGCAAAAAATTGCTGATGCGCATTTCTCCGCTGGTCC
Source organism: Desulfobacterales bacterium (assembly GCA_037383965.1). GTDB lineage: Bacteria > Desulfobacterota > Desulfobacteria > Desulfobacterales > SG8-13 > JARFQH01. Next base: position 567 of record JARROL010000228.1, read on the forward strand.
GAATAAGAATATCCGGATCGGGTATCTTCCCTGTATACAGGTGCCGGTTAACGAGATCTTCCGTGATGTCCCGGGGATCGATCTCTCCACTGCGCACTTTTTGCGCCAGTAATTGCACCATGCGAATAATTTCGGAACGACTGCCGTAGCTCAGTGCTAAATGAAGCGTCATTGCCTTGTTGGTTTTAGTCAGGTGCATGACGCGCGCCAAGGCTTCCCGTGCACCGGTTGTCAGACGTTCGGTCTCACCAATGGTGTTGAGTCGGATGTCGTTTTCCACCAGCTCTTTCTGTTCGCTTTCCAAAAAATGCTCCAGAAGCTTCATCAAGGCCTGCACTTCGATCTTGGGGCGCTGCCAGTTTTCGGTTGAAAAAGCGTACAGGGTCAGATGGGAAATCCCGATTTCACGGCTGGTCCGAACGATGGTGCGCACCGTTTCAGCCCCTTTTTCGTGTCCCTGAATGCGATTCAGCAGGCGTTGTCTTGCCCAACGGCCATTGCCGTCCATGATGATCGCCACGTGAGCAGGCATCTTCTCAGAATCGAGGTCTTGAACCAGAGGACTCACCGGGCTAGAATTCAAGAATCTCCTTCTCTTTTTCTTTGGTGGCCTGTTCGACCAGATTGATGTGGTCGTCGGTAATTTTCTGAACCTGATCCTGCGCCTTGAAAGCCTCGTCTTCCGAAATATCGCCTTCTTTCTTGAGGTCTTTGAGCATCTCGTTGGCATCGCGCCGGATGTTCCGAACGGCCACCTTATGCTCTTCACTCATCTTATTGATCACCCTCACCAATTCTTTGCGCCTTTCCTCGGTCAACGGCGGAATAGCGATCCGGACAATTTTACCGTCGCTCGAAGGTGTCAAACCGAGATCGGATTTCAAAATCGCCTTTTCGATTTCCTTGATTCCCGATACGTCCCAGGGTTGAATGGTGATCAAGCGGCTCTCCGGCACCGCCAGTGTGGCCATCTGGTTCAGGGGTGTCGGCGTGCCGTAGTAGTTGACCCGAATGCCGTCCAGAATCGACAGTGACGCCCGACCGGTCCGGACCTTCTTGAATTCTCTTTTCAGGTCTTCGACCGATTTACCCATATTTTCGCCGGTTTCCTGGTAAATGTCTTCGATCATGACGTTACTCCGTGGTTTGAAGAATTAATCTTGAAAGTAAGCCCCTACCTATAGGCTTTAAGATAATGGTTTGGGCAAGGCCAGAGGGAGAAGGCTGTATTGTAATACACCGACGACCGATAACGCAGTCCAAAACCTTAATCTTAAAGCCTATATCAGGCAACGATCCGTGTTCCGACTTCTTCACCGCAGATGACTTTTCGAATGTTACCTTTATTCTTGAGGTTGAAGACTGCCAGTGGAAGGTGATTGTCCATTGCAAGCGAGATGGCCGTCATGTCCATGACTTTCAGCTGTCTTTCGATGACCTGCATGTAGGTAATCTGTCTCAGGAATTTCGCTTGATGGTTCAGAACCGGATCCGAGTCGAAAAGACCGTCCACTTTCGTGGCTTTGAGGAGAATTTCGGCATGAATCTCCTGGGCCCGCAAAACGGCGGCGGTATCGGTTGTAAAATAAGGATTGCCGGTCCCGGCCCCGAAGATCACCACGCGTCCTTTTTCAAGGTGCCGCAAGGCGCGTCGCAGGATATACGGCTCGGCCACTTCGTGCATGGAAATAGCCGTCTGGGTGCGGGTCTGGATACCGATCTTCTCGAGGGCACCCTGCAGCGCCAGGCTGTTGATCACCGTTGCCAACATCCCCATGCGGTCGGCCGAGGCCCGATCCATACCGAAGGAGCTGGCCGCAATTCCACGAAAAATATTGCCGCCCCCTACCACGATGGCAATCTGGATACCGAGATCAAATGCCGACTGAATTTCCTCTGCCACGTATTTGATCATCTCGGGATCGATCCCGAAGCTCTGATCACCCATCAGGGCTTCACCGCTCAGTTTCAGCAGGACTCTTTTGTAGCAGGGAAGCGGCATGTCGGGTACCTCGGCGTTTGAACGGGTGCAGTGCAACGTGTGCCACCGGGAGGCACTTTATCATAGGGCCCCACCAAGAAATAATTCCTCATCTTGCTTGTCTTTTGGCTCTTCTACTGCGTTACATCCACCGATACGTATCTTGATATGCACCGCTGGATGTGCCTTGTAGACGAACCCGAATCCGGCGCAATCTTGTGAAATTATTTCTTACCGTGACCCTTAACGCGGTGAGCGTACCGCCGCAACGATGGCCGGTACGCCGGAGCGCCGCCGAATGGAGCGGCCCCTTGGATGTCCCGATCAGGCCTCGCCGACCTGAAAGCGTGTGAAGCGTTTGACCGTGATGTTTTCACCGATCTTTGCAATCAGCTCGTTCAAGAGATCGGCTACCGTCATGTCCGGATTGCGCACATACGGCTGGTCCATCAGGCTATTTTCCTTGATGAACTTCTGTAATTTTCCCTGGGCGATCTTCTCGAGGATATTATCCGGCTTGCCGGTCTCCTTGGCCTGGGCCATGTAAATCTCCATCTCTTTGTCGATGATCTCCTGCGGAATTTCTTCGGAACGGATACCGAGCGGATTGGTTGCAGCGATGTGCATGGCGATATTGCGGGCAAAGTCCTGAAAATCCTCGTTCTTGGCGACGAAGTCGGTTTCGCAGCCCACCTCGACCATCACCCCCAATTTACCGCCCATGTGAATGTAGGATTGGATGGTTCCTTCCGACACCGCACGGCCGGCCCGTTTGGCAGCCGTCGCCAAACCTTTTTTGCGCAGGTATTCGACGGCCTTTTCCATGTCACCCGTGTTTTCGGCGAGTGCGTTCTTACAGTCCATTATACCGGCCCCCGTTTTTTCCCGGAGTTGTTTAACGAGGTCCGCACTGATCATGGCCATTTCTTATTCTCCTGTATCTTCTGCTTGAATCGTTTCGGCTGCATCGGTATTTTCGGCTTGCTCTTCGATCTGTTCTTCCGTCTGTGGAGTTGCTCTTCTGATGATTTCAACCACCGGACCTTCGGTACCGTCGGAAATGACTTTTCTTTCACCTGGTTTGAGGTCCGCACTGGCGGCCGTCACCTCGGGAACTTCTTCTTCTGCCTTGTCGACCTCCGCGCGCCGCTTTTCCGCGAGGCGTTCCCGACCCTCGACACAAGCATCGGCAATTCGGGAAGTGATCAGCCGAATGGCGCGGATAGCATCATCGTTTCCCGGAATGGCATAGTCTATATAGTCCGGATCGCAGTTGGTGTCGACGATCGCAACGATCGGTATGTTCAGCCGTTGGGCTTCCCTAACGGCGATGGCTTCGTTTTTGGGATCCACGACAAACAGCGCCCCGGGAATCTGGCTCATGTTGCGAATGCCGCCGAGATTGGCGTCGAGCTTGACGCGCTCCTTTTCGAGCTTCAGTCGCTCTTTCTTGGGGAAAAGATTAATGGAGCCGTCATTCATAATTTCGTTCAGATAATTGAGTCGGTCGATACTTTTCTTGATCGTCTGAAAGTTCGTCAACATTCCCCCCAACCAACGGTTGTGGACGTAAAACATCTCGCAGCGGTTGGACTCTTCATAGATCGACTCGCGCGCCTGTTTCTTTGTCCCGACGAAAAGCACCGATTTGCCGGCAGCCGCCGTATCGATAATAAAATCGTAGGCCGTCTTGAACATGCGGACGGTTTTTTGCAGATCGACGATGTAAATGCCGTTGCGGGCGCCGAAGATGTAAGGTTTCATTTTCGGATTCCAGCGTTTGGTCTGGTGACCGAAATGGACTCCGGCCTCGAGCAGTTCCTTCATTGTGACGTAAGCCATGGTTTTCTCCTCTACAGTTGGTTTTTTCCCACCGCCTTCTTCTGCCCTTTTTCCCACTTTCAGCATTCAAGAAAGCACCGGGAAAAAAGTCCAAAGACGTGTGAAGTGATGTCCGTCGGCAAACAGCGATACCTGTGGCGGTATCGGCCCGGGACGAGGTCGCAACACATTGTATCTGATTAAATAACATCCCTAAGGCGCGGCATGCGCCCCGCAAAGTTGCGGAGGACGACAAAAAACCCGATTGGCCAACCCGAAACGAATGCGACCGTCTGCAAACGAACACGAAATAAAAAATCTTTCATTTCTAACAAAATGGTACCTGATGCGCAACAATTTTTTCCACGGCCTTACTGTTTGCAAAAAAGG
>JARROL010000229.1:0-4736 GCA_037383965.1 Desulfobacterales bacterium
CCCCGCTGACACCAGATCTTATGTCATCAGAGCGAATCTCTACTCGTCGATCAACAAGCCGAAGGCCTGATCGGAGATGTTCGCGGCCGTGGCCTGATCCTGAATCAGTTCGGGAACGAGGCGTCGTCCGGCAATCAAGTTGATCATTCCGATATGGTCGACCCGAATCAGGGCCCTTCCCAGCCAGTAGCTGATCTGAGAAACCTTGTAAATGATCACCATCGGTGTGCCGGCGATGGCGGCCTGCAGGGTGACGGTACCGGAGGCCGCCACGACCAGGCGGCACATTGCGAAAAGCCGCTCGACCGGTGTTTCGGAAAGGCTGATCGAACCGTCCCCGCCCCGGCCCTTGATCATCGCCTCCAGCAGTTTTCTTTCGACGGTCGGCGCAACCGAGACGGCGAATTTCAGCCTGGGATCTTGCTTGTGCATCCTTTCGGCCGCGTCGAGCATGACCGGCAGCAGCCGTTTGATCTCCACCTCGCGCGAACCTGGCAGAAGTCCGATAAGGGTATGCTCCGCGGAATCCTCGGCCGTGTCACCTTCTTCTTCGTCTCCGGTAATGCGGTCGAGCAGCGGGTGGCCGACAAAAGTCACCGGAATGCCGTGAGCCGAGTAGAAATCGGCCTCGAAAGGCAGGATGACGGCCATGTGGCTGACCAGTTTACCGATTTTCTTGACCCGTCCGCGTCGCCAGGCCCAAATCTGAGGGCTGATGTAGTACAAGACCGGTATGCCGAGTTTGCGCGCGGTCGCAGCCACCCGCAGATTGAAATCCGGGAAGTCGATTAGAATCAGCAGATCGGGTTTGAGACTTTGGAGCAGCCTCTTGGCCACCGCCAGAGAACGGTAGACAACCGGCAGTTTGGCAATGACCTCGGTGATGCCGACCACCGTCAGGTCGGCGGTATCGACCAAAATGCGCACCCCGGCAGAGGCCATGGCCTTGCCGCCGATCCCGCAGAAAAAAATAGCCGGGTTCGACCGCCGCAATTCTGCGACCAGCTTGGCCCCATGCTGGTCACCGGACGCCTCACCGGCAACGATCATGACGCATGCTTGTCCTGAAGGAGCCTTCATGGGCGGTTTAGGCTCAGGTAGCGGTCGATTTTACTGTTGATCTGTGCCATCACATCCAAGGCGATCCGCAGTGCGTCGCGCCCCACCCGGCCGTCGACCTGCGGTGGTATGCGGTTTCGAACCGATTGGACGAAAGCCTTCAGTTCGTCATCGAGTGCGTCTCCCTGTGGAAACGAGAGCTGCTGAATGTCCATGCCCGGGATCAGGCTGCTCGGATCGTGGCCCTCTCTTCTGATCACCGTGATGCGGTGATCGACGAAATCGACCGACGTGTAACAGTCCCGTTGGAAGAGTCTGATCTTACGTTCGTCTTTGATTGAAATGCGGCTGGCAGTGACATTGGCAACACATCCGCTGTCGAACTCGAGCCGGGCGTTGGCGATGTCGACCTCTCCGGAAACCACCGGAACACCGGCAGCATGAACGCTGATCAGCTCGGCTTGGGCAAAGTTGGAAATGAGATCGATGTCGTGAATCATCAGGTCGAGCACGACACTCACATCCGTGGCCCGCCCTCTGAACATGCTGAGTCGATGCGATTCGATAAAAAGGGGCCGCTTGACGATGTCCCGCAGGGCCACCACGGCCGGATTGAACCGCTCCAGGTGACCGACCTGAATGATGAGTCCCCGGTCGGTCGCAACCGCAACAAGTGCATCGGCTTCCTCGAGAGTGGTGGTCATCGGTTTTTCGATCAGCACGTCCACGCCGCTGCTCAAGAACTCTTTGGCGATCAGGTAGTGGGCCGAGGTGGGAACCACGACGCTGACCGCGTCCACCCGGCCGATGAGATCGGCATGCCGGCTGAACGCCTTTGTCTGCAGGCGGTCGGCCACGGCGGCGGCGGTTGTCGCATCGATGTCGGCCACACCCACCAGTTCGATATCCGCCATGCGGGCGTACTTTTCCGCATGAAATTTACCGAGATAGCCGACCCCGACGACCCCGACGCGAAGCTTGTCATTGACTGTGCTCATATGATTGGCCCTGTTCGAATGCTCCGGGCGGGGGTGCTCAGCGGGTACAAACCCGGCAGGCGGCAGTTAGGTCCCTTGGACGGCAGCTGCGATTGCGGTGCGAGGAGGATCACACCGCCCGGCACTTCCGTCCTCAACGGGTGATGCCCCGTTCGGCGGATTTAATAAAATCGATAAATTTCACCACTTCCGGCACTTGATCGACCTCGGCCTTCACCCGTTCGACGGCCTGATTGAGTGTCAGGCCGATGCGAAAGACGATGCGGTAGGCCTTTTTGAGTTCTCCGAGAGTTTTTGGCGAAAAGCCGTGGCGCTTGAGTCCTACCTGGTTGAGGCCGTGCAACCGGGCTCTCTCGCCGGATGCGATCACGTACGGAGGAATGTCCTTGGGGACACCGGTTTTACCGCCGATGAAGGCATATTCGCCAACCTTGGTAAATTGATGGATCGCCGAAAGCCCCCCGATGGTGCAGTAATCACCGATGGTGATGTGACCCGCCAGGGTCGCGTTGTTGGCCATAACCACCCGGCGGCCGATTTTGCAGTCGTGGGCCACGTGGGTATAATTCATCAGCAGACATTCTTCGCCGACCTCGGTCACGCCCCCGCCGCGGGTCGTCCCCCGGTGAACGGTGACAAACTCGCGGATGATCGATCCGCGCCCAATTTTCACGTAGCTGACTTCTCCTCCGAACTTTAAGTCTTGAGGAATGGCGCCGATGGCGGCATATTGAAAGATACGACAGTTTGGCCCGATGGTGACATACGGTTCTATCACCACGTGGGCACCGATGGTTGTCCCGGCTCCGACGCTCACCCTGTCTCCGATGATTGAAAACGCCCCGATCTCCACATGTGAATCGATCTCGGCTTTTGGGCTGATGATAGCGGTTGGATGAATCATTTCTTCTCCCCCAGGGTGGCCATCAGTTCGGCCTCGGCAACCCGCTTGCCGTTGACAGTTGCCTCGGCCGCCATCTTCGTGACATTTTTCCGCATTTTGAGAAGCGTCGCTGCGATGACCAGCTGGTCACCCGGAACGACCGGCTTCCGGAAACGTACCCTGTCCATACCCATGAAATAAAAGATGTACCCTGCTTGGGCCGGTGGCCGGGAGGCGATATAAAAAACCCCGCCGGTCTGGGCCATGGCCTCGACGATCAGAACGCCCGGCATCACCGGCATCCCAGGAAAGTGACCCTGGAAAAAAGGCTCATTGATGGTCACGTTTTTCAAGGCGACGATCTTTTCTCCCGGAACCAGCTCGATGATGCGATCGATAAGCAGGAACGGATAACGGTGGGGCAACATTTCAAGAATTTTTTGAATATCGAAACCGCTTTGCATCATTTAACCCCCTGGGCATGTGGCGAAAAATTGTTGCCGGAAATGAATCGCCGATACACTGATCAGCCGGCGATTCGTCGACGACCGCCAGTCACTCGGCCTCTCCGGTCAGTCGCGTTACCTCTTTTTCAAGGGCGGCGATCCGTTTCTTCAGCTCGGGCAATTCGGGCAACACCCGCTGCATCCGTAGCCACTGCCGGTGAGGCATCCCCGGAAGCCCGGCGGAAAGTATCTGGCCCGGCTCGACTGATTTACCGATGCCGGTCATGGGGCCGATGATGCTGTTGTCGCCGAGAGAAAGGTGGCCGGCAATTCCGGCCTTGGCCGCCAGAATGACGTGCCGGCCGACGGTCGTGCTCCCGGCGATGCCGACCTGGGCGACAATCAGGGTGTGTTCACCGACCGTCACGTTGTGAGCGATTTGAACGAGGTTGTCGGTTTTGACTCCTTTCTGGATCCAGGTCTTGCCGAAGGTCGCGCGGTCGATCGTGTTCACAGCCCCGATTTCGACATCGTCATCGATCTGAACGATACCCAGGTGGGGGATCTTGACATGGGCCCCACCTTCGGGTGCAAAGCCGTACCCGTCGCTGCCGATGACCGTGCCGGCCTGGATGATGACCCGACTTCCGATTCGGCAGCGGTCACGAATGGTAACGTTGGGGTATATGATCGTGTCGTTGCCGATGGTCACTTCATCGCCGAGAACCACACCGGGGTAAAGAACGACCCGATCGCCGATGCGTACGTCGTTCCCGATGGACACCAGCGGGGCGACGGCAATACCTTCGCCACCGCGGAACCCTTCACCGATGACGGCTCGTTCGCTGATTCCCTTGAATGAAACCACCGGGGGATTGAAGAGGGCGACAATCCGGGCAAAGGCCGCCTTGGGATTGGCCACCTGCAGCAGATTAGACGTGTCGTCATCGATCTCCGCCGGCACGATAACGGCACCGGCATCGCATTGGTGCAGATGCTTGATGAATTTGGGCCCGTCGGCGAAGGAAATGTCGGCGGAAGCGGCCGTCTCGAAGGGAGCTACCCCTCGGATGATCTTGTCACCGTCGCCTTTGACATGCCCGCCGACATGCTCGGCGAGGCGCTTGAGTGAGATCTCCATTGCATCGTCCTTTTCAGCTGGTCAGGGTGTCCGCTCTTTGATGACTTCAAGGAGCGCTATTTCTTCTTGGAAGCTTCGGTTTGACCTTTGCCATATTTCGCATTGTACTTCTGGATAAATTTATCGGTAAGGTCGATGGAGGTCGGGTTATAGAGAACGGCGGGTTTGCTGACAATCAGCAAATAGCCCTCTTCTTTACCGATTTATGC
>JARROL010000230.1:0-4728 GCA_037383965.1 Desulfobacterales bacterium
CATTGCCGTCACCAGCGACCTGTCCGACGACAGGTTCTGTCGCAACTCGTCCACAACGGCGACCGTCCCGGATCGCACCGTGATCGCCCTGATCGGGCCGATCAGCAGCTTCAAGTCGGCGAGATCGGTGAGATCTTCCGTTGGACCGGGACGCAGCGTTCTGATGCTCAGCAACGTGCCGTCCGGCACTTGTTTATAATGGCTGAAGCGCACCGGCTCCAACAACGCCGTTCTCGTCTGCTCGCTGATCTCCTGCCACGCCATCAGCCATTGGCGATCGGCGTCATCGGCAATGTCGATGTCGAACCAGGTGACGCCATCGCCACCGGTGTTATTCGAGGCTTTTCCGGGTCCGAATCGGGTAATCTCAGGCATGGTGGATTTCCTTTAGTTAATAGACTCTGGGGTCCGGTGTACCGTTCAAGGCCGCGGTCGATAGCGCATTAAGGCGATCAGCGGTTACATTTTCTTTGCTACGTCGATCGTGCGAGCCTTCATGGAGTCGTAGATGGGCATGTTGCCCATCAATGTGGGGATGGCCATAGCCGCGAAACAGGCCCAGAGCATTGGTAAAGCCTGATTGAAGGCACCGGTCATCTCGAAGATCAGGATCATTCCCGTAACCGGCGCGCGAACCGTTGCAGTTAAGAAAGCCGCCATGCCGGCGACAGCAAAGGTAGCTGGGATCGCACCGGAATCTCCTACGAACTGCGGGCACAGTAGTCCGAATCCCAGGCCAAGGCACGCACCCAGCGCAAGAATGGGCGCGAACAGGCCACCAGGCGTGCCCGCGGCATAAGACAGCGGGCCAAGCAGAAACCGAACAGCGAAAATGATGGGCAATGCTGTCAGCCCGATTCCACCGACGAGAGCCTTTTGGGAAATCGTATCGCCGCCGCCAACCATGTGCGGGGCAAACCATGCCAAAGCACCAACCAGCGCACCGATAAAGAGTGCCCGAACCTCCGGTCGCCAACGGCTCAAACCGTCAACCAGCGCACAGGTTCTGATGATCAACCGGTTGTAGGCAACTCCTGCAAGCCCAGCCAGGATACCCAACACAGCAAAGATCGGGCCGGTCCAGAAGCTAGGAGTGGGGAGGGTTGCCACCTGGAAATCGGGTTGCTGTCCGAGCAACAGTGACGCGACCGCAATGGCCGAGCAGGAGGCGCCAAGTGCGGCGATGGCAATCCGAATATCAAATCGACGGACCAGTTCCTCCAGCACGAATACCGCTCCGGCCACCGGCGCATTGAACGCCACGGCCAGCCCGGCGCCGGCACCCGCTGCGAAGAGGGCAAGACGATCGGTGGTTGGCAGCCGGAAAATTTTTCCCCAGAACTCAGCCAGGTTGGCACCGATTTGCACACTGGGTCCTTCCCGTCCGAGCGCTAAACCACCCCCGATGGCGAACAGGCCACCAATGAATTTGATGGGGAACAGTAGAACCGGGGCTGCGGGCAACTTGCCCTCAATCACCGCCTCGACATGGGGTATGCCGCTACCGGCCGCAGGTTGCCCGGAACGCTGCACTAGCCAGGCTGCGAAAGCGGTGGTTACAGCGATCGTGGCACAGACCAGGACGAACCCCATCACCGGCCACTGGTGGACCCAGACGATCGTGGCAGAGCGAGCTGTGTTCATGTGCTCCAGTGCCACCCGAAAGCACCCGATAACAAGACCGATTCCGGCACCTGTGAGTAGCGATAGCAGGGCCAGTTTTGCCAAGCCATATTTTCCACTTTCACCGCACTGGGCCGCTTCTGGATTCGAACTCATCGATTCAATTTTCCTGTTTTTTAGGGAGTAGTGTATCAGTCATTCGTGTCCCTGCAATTAGTAGGGTCAGGTCTTCATTCTTGACATAATTATCTTTTTCTCGATCTTTGCGATTTTTCTTCCCTGTGTTTTGTCATTGCGGATTTTTTCTTTAAGGCGCCTGTTTGCCTGGGAAACACCGGATTCACCGATCCCGAAACAGGCTCCGATTTCTTTAAGCTTCTCACCTGTATGCCTCTTGCTAAGATATATTTTTACATTGCTTTTTTTATTTTCAGCCACCTGAGCCAAGCAACGTCTTCGCAAGGGGTTTGTCCCGGCCGTGACATCCCTGCAGCAATAAAGCGTGTTATCCTCCTAATTTACGTCCGCCGTGCGGTACAGTATGGAGCCAGGTACCGGTTGGATCGAATCGCCGGCCGATCCGGCAGATCTCGACTCACAGGACGGGCCCGAGCATGGCAATGGCGTTGTTCCAGAGCCGGCGGCGCCAGGTCCAGCGCGCCACCATTTCAGCGCTGATTTGTTTGGATTTGGCGATGTAGCTTTCCTGCCGCTCCCGCATGTCGGCCGTCAGCGACCGGTCACAAAATAGGATGTTGTTCTCGTAATTCAATTCGAAACTGCGGCGGTCCATGTTGGCAGAACCGATTAGGGTGACCTCCCCGTCAAGGGTCAGGGACTTGGTATGCAACAGCCCGCCCTCGTACTCGAAGATTCGGACCCCGGCAGCGAGCAAATCGCCGTAGAAGCTTCTACTGGCCGCGCCCACGATCCACGAGTCGTTTTTCGCCGGGAAAATAACGGTCGTATCGACCCCGCGGTGGGCGCTCGCGCACAACCCGGCCTGCATGGCCTCGTCGGGCACAAAATAGGGGGTCGAGATGACCAACTCGTGGCGGGCGGTGTACATCAGCAACTCGAACATCTCGGGCATGGCCGAGTAGCGAAGTGTCGGCCCGGTCCCGACCACCTGGGCCGGCAGCCCGGGCGGAGCCGGCCGGATGGGCTGCCGCAGCAGGTGACTGATGTCTTCGTCCACGCCGGCCATCCAGTCACCGACGAACAGGTGTTGGTTCTGGCGGGCGATCGGTCCCTCGAAGCGCATCATGGCGTCTACCCACGGTGCATACTTCGCCTTGACCAGAAACTCCGGGTCGGCACAGTTCTGGCTTCCGCAGTATGTGATGACATCGTCTATAACGACGATCTTGCGGTGATTGCGCAGGTCGATCCGGCCCTTCAGGGGCCGCAACAGCGGATTGCCGATCGGCAGGGCAACCGCCAGACGTACGCCCGCTTCCCGCATGGAGTGCCAGTGTTCGGAGTGGATCATGATGCGCGAGCCCAGGTCGTCCGCCATGGCCCGGCAGGTGACGCCGCGCGCCGCAGCCCGCTTCAGCGCCTCTGCCACCTTGAAACCGTTGTTGTCCGGCAGCCAGATGTAGAACAGCAGGTGGACGTGGTCTTGCGCCGCATCGATGTCGGCCACCATGGCGGCGATGGTCGCATTCGAATCCTCCAGCAGGCGCGCCCGGTTACCGCCGACGGGGTCGAACCCGTTGACCGTTTTTCCGGCTTGAAACAGATGTACGTAGCGTTGCGGCACGTCGGCCTGCAGGTTCGCCGCGTCCGCTTCTTTCGCGTCGGCCATATCCGGCAGCCGCGAAAGGACCGCGCGCATCCGCTCCACGCGGCGTCGGCCGATGTTCGTTTCGCCCAACAGGATGTACGACAGGATCCCCACCACCGGGACGGCGATGATAACCACGATCCAGGCGATCCGCGACGCCGGCTCCCGATGGGGTCGTAGCAGCACCCTCACGATGAGGGCGACCTGAATGAGAACGTGCAGGGTCCAGAAAAAGGACCATAGAAAAGAACTCTGGCTCATCGATCAATTTCTCCTGTTACAAGTGATCTCTTCGCTTAGTTTACGGAACGGCCGAAATGGCCGGTAGTTGGAACCGCCTTCGTTCAATATTATGATAATGTCAAGAATCAAGACCTGCCCCAGTTGTTTTCTACCGACGTCGCTTAACTCTGCCCACCAAACCGCATTAGTTCGCGATAACACTTGCCGGTGCGCTGTCTCCAGACGTCGGTTTCGGCAGCATGATATTGAGATCCGGTTGCTGGATCCGTGCGTTGCTCAAATTGATTTTTCCGGTTAACAGCGGCAGAATTTCAAGGAAGACTTCGATCACCAGTGCCGAGGCAGTTATTCGCTGCGGAAGATTTAACGTTGCATCGGCAAGCAACACGTGCGGCATCGGGAAAAGCGAGAGATCAATGCGCTTGAAGTCGAATACACCCTTGACAAGCTTCGACACCTCGCTGCGTAAATTATCACCCATGCTGCCGCGATCGATAATTCGGGGAACAATAAGGACGGCAGCCAGCAGTAAAATGAAGCCGGCACCCAAGCAGGCCAGCAGGTCGACGGCTATATTTCGACCTCTTCTATTCTTCATTATCATTATTGCAGAATTGTGAAAGTTCTGCTGGATCGCTTGGGGCTACCCGGAATATCGGGAGACAATAATTTATTTGATATAACCGGCATCGTCGATTTTCAAGTTGTACCCTGCCGAAATGTAAATCACAGCTTATTCATCACCGCTGACTTGGATACGCTGCACCTGGCCTTCGGAAAAGGTGACATAGTAAACGAAGTCGTCCGGTCGGCGGTCGTACACCCATACCCGACCGTTTTCTTCAGTGGTGGTAGGGGGGCCGCATTTCTGCTGGAAAGCAAATTGCTGATCTCCAATTTCGGCGATGACGTCGCCGCAGTTCATGTTCGATACATCATCAAGAGCATAAGCTACAGTCGCACCGCCTATCAGCACCATCGATACGATCAGCAGGAGCCTGACAAAGACACGATTTTGCATGAGCCCCCTCCTGTTTTTTCCTTATTGGCTGCTGCCCTGGTCTTCCATGATT
>JARROL010000231.1:0-4725 GCA_037383965.1 Desulfobacterales bacterium
TCGTCACTTTCAGCCGCAAAGCATCGATAAGCTGCTGCTCGTACCGCTCGTATAGTTCCCTGGCCGGTAAAGACTTTCCATCGGCCACCAGCTTCCCCATGACGCGGTAATGCTGCGGGCTGTGCGAGAGGATCAGCAGTTTATGCCGGGTGTGAAAATCAACCAGGTTCGCCATATTTTTCTTCTGCGCCAGGGTCTCGCGCCAGCGCTTGAGGGTAAAAATCAATTCGATGAAGGTTTCCCTGAGCACCGGATCGTGCAAACGGCCCTCTTCTTCTACGGGTACGCGGGGAAACCGTTCCGTAAAAGCCCTGGCAAACAGCCCGACCCCCTGTTTCACCGGCATGCCCGAATCGGAGTAAACCTTGACCCTGAACAGCCCGCTGTTGGGCGAATCTTTCTTGAAAATAAATCCACAAAGATTCTCTTTTTCCAGCTCCGCAACACGCTTTGCGGCCCACCGGCGCATCCGATCAGTGTGATCGACTTTGTTTTTCGACGTGACCAATCGCGGATTTTCCGGATCGCCGACGAGTCGAAACGTTTCCCTGGGTACAGGAAACCCGGCTTCCACTTCCGGGCACACTTGCACAAAGTCGACATATTGTGAAAGAATGTCGGTGATGAAACGGTCCCTGGCGTGTCCACCGTTCCAGCGCACATTTTCGCCCAGCAGGCAGGCGCTGACCCCTATTATAATTCGGTCTTCCATTCTTTATTCTCCTTATCCGCATCACGTCGTTTCTGTTGTCGGACGGCCCCTCGAAGCCTGCTTCAAACACTTCGAACGTCCGAACTCCACACCGCCTATATTGCGCAAATATCGAATCGCCGGCACCCTCCCCGTCTTCGATAATCACTACAGATCAGGCATCGACTGTTTCCAAACTTCGACCCAGTTCTTGTAATTCGGAACCGGTTATCGTTTCTTTTTCCAGGAGTAGAACGGCTCCTTTTTCGAGCAGGGGCCTTTTGTCGCGCAGGATGTCAAGAGCAACTGTGTACTGCGCTTGTATGATTTCCTTGATTTCTGAATCGATCAGTTCGGCCGTCGCCTCACTGTATTCCGCTGGTGATTCAAACCCCGGCACATCGAGAAACTGACCCCGTTTTTCCCGCGCCAAATAAACTTGTCCGGCTTTCGCACTCATGCCGTACTGCGTCACCATGCTGCGAGCGATGTCGGTGGCCCGCGACAAGTCGTTGTGCGCCCCTGTGGAAATGTCTGAAAAGATAATCTCTTCCGCCGCCCGCCCGCCGAGCAGGGTAGCGACGCGGTTCAACAATTCGGTCTTTTTCATCAGAAACCGGTCTTCGGTGGGAACCTGCATGGTGTATCCCAAGGCGGCAATACCACGAGGTATGATCGTGATCTTCTGCACCGGATCGGTTCCCGGCAGCCCGAACGCCACGATGGCGTGCCCCAATTCATGGTAGGCCACGATCTCACGTTCGCTCTTGTTGATCAGGCGGTTCTTTTTTTCGAGACCGGCAACGAGACGCTCGACCGCCTCCTCGAACTCCGCCATTCCAACCTCATCCCGATCGCGACGCACAGCCAGAAGCGCTGCCTCGTTGACCAGATTCGCCAGGTCGGCACCGACCATCCCGGCCGTCATTGCGGCGATTTTTTGCGGGTCCACATCCGGGCCCGTCTTAATTTTCTTGATGTGAACTTTTAAGATCGCTTCGCGTCCGGTTTTGTCCGGGCGGTCCACCAGCACCTGGCGGTCGAAGCGTCCCGGCCGCAGCAGAGCCGGATCTAAAATTTCTGGCCGATTGGTAGCCGCCATCAAAATCACGCCCACTTGAGGATCGAACCCGTCCATTTCCACCAGCAGTTGGTTCAGGGTCTGCTCACGCTCGTCATGCCCACCGGTCATTCCGACCCCTCTGGCCTTACCGAGAGCATCGAGTTCGTCGATAAATATGATACAAGGGGCTTTTTGTTTGGCCTGGACAAACAGGTCGCGCACGCGGGCGGCTCCTAAACCGACGAACATCTCAACAAACTCCGACCCGCTGAGACTGAAAAACGGGACACCGCTCTCGCCGGCCACCGCTTTGGCCAGCATGGTCTTGCCGGTGCCAGGCGGACCCACCAGTAGGATGCCGCGCGGTATCTGGCCGCCCAAACGGGTAAATTTTTCAGGCTGCTTCAAAAATTCGATGACCTCAACCAACTCCTGCTTGGATTCATCGACACCGGCCACATCGGCGAAGCGCACGTCGATTTCTTCTTGCACGTATATCTTGGCCTTGTTCTTGCCCAAACTCATGAAGCCCTGCTGCTGTCCGGCCATGCGGCGCATCATGAAATACCATATGCCGACGAAGATAAAGATCGGAACCACCCACGAAAAGATGTCCCGTAAAAAGGTTGATTCGATCTCTCCTTTAAATGTCACATTGTAATCTTCGAGAATATTGGACAAATCAGGATCGACCCGCACGGTCCGAAAAAGTGCCCCGGCCGCCAAGCCGCCGCCTTCTGCCTTCATTTTGCCCTGGATTTGATTGGAGGTAATTGCCACTTCGGCGACCTTGCCCTGCTTGAGCAGTTCCAGAAACTCGCTGTAAGGTATCGTCCGAACGGAAAGGCTCGAAACGAGCAGGTTGTGAAGGATGAGAACGGCCCAAATCCCCAATAGCACGTACCAGATCGAAAACTTGTGATGCTTTTCCATTTATCCTCCGGTGATCTGTCCAACTTTTAAATTACGGCGACATTAATTGATGATTAACTTTAAATAGTAATTGCATTCGATAAAAAAACAAGCGTTTCGGTACGCACGAATCGTCGTGGAGTGACTAAGAATTTATAAAAAATTTGCAAAATCAGTCAGAAAGTGCTTTTATTGAAGCACGAGAGTCGATCGGCCGCGCATCAAAACCGGATCGCCGTAAGAAGCCGATGATGCCGTCGGAATTGCCTTTCCACTCTCATCGAATATGACGTTTAGTGGTCAACGATTGGATCGTCGCACTCATGTCGAAGCCATTGCCGAAGCATATGAAAATCAGGGGCTCTTTTAAATTCATTGTATGGTCAGCGGGCGCCGTCCTGGCATTCATGTTGATCGGCGGCCTCAAACTTTTCGGTCTGCAGGATAATTCTCATATGCTGCTACCGACGGGACTTCCCGGAGAGGTACGCTTGATGTCGCTCACCGGTTCTAAAGCCCGACAGCTTGTGGTTCGAAGAAAAATACATGCCGAGCCCCCCATTCTACCGGCTCTGCCGGCTATCGCCTATTCTTTTATCGTCACCAAGAAAATTTTACCACCCCCGTCCGACTCATTGGATCAAACCACTTTATCCACCACGCATGCCATTATGCCGATGACCAGCGGTATAGCAACTGCCAAAACGACCTCCCAAAACAATTCAGCGGCCGAAATTTTGTCGCTGCCCTCAGTGTCATCAGCGTTTAACGGACAGTTGCGGAAATCGGCACTCCTCAGCAGACTGATGAATGAAGCCGACGCCTCACCATCCTTGGCCTCCGCATCGGCCCCAATTACAGATGCGGCTTCACCATCTGCCGGACCGCCACGGGAAGCAGCGCTCATGAGTGCGGTGCTGGATCGCGTCACCGTCTCTCCGGAAATCGTGCCGGCATCCACATGGACGGCTAACACAGAGCTACCTTCTGGTAATCAACTTCAGGAACGGGAAGCGCCAACACCGATATCGGCCTTAAAATCGGTTACCATTTTCAAACAGCCCCCTACCCTGCCGTATTCGCTTCAGCTTTCCAGCTGCCGGTCCTTCGAAAACGCCCGAAATGCCGCGGCCGATTTTCGCAAGAGAGGTCTGGATCCATTCATCGTGAATGTCTATCTCAAAAATCACGGCGGTTCCTGGTGGCGTGTTTTATCCGGCCAATATTCATCTGTTGAAGAGGCACTGTCAGCCAAGAATGAGCTCAAGTTATCAGACGCGATCGTTAAGAGAACGCGATTTGCAAACCTCATCCGCAAATACGAAACGCGGGAGTTAATGATCGAGATGAAGAATCGCCTGGAAAACCTCGGTTTTTCAGCATATTCGGTCGAAGACCCTAACCGCGGCCATCGACTTTTCGTTGGCGCTTTTACGCGAAAAAGCCAAGCCGAGAAACAAGCTCTCGAATTGCAGACAAAAGGGATCGTGTGCCGGGTTGTCGCACGATAACCCGGATTTACATGATTTCTTGATTGTGTGTTCATAATCGACTTCGGTTGACTTAATTATTATATTGAAATAGTTTAAAGATCGTATCGGCTAATGGTAGCAATTTGGATTATCTGAAACTCAACTGGAGGAGGCCTATCATGGTCACCGTCGATCGAGCGTTCCTGGAAAGACGTTCTGGGAAGGAAAGACGCCGGAGAATGCAGATTCAACGATTCTTCTTTAAAGGTCTGGAAAGAAGGGGTGCAAATGACAGAAGGGAAAATGAAGAACGCCGGAGTGGATGGATCAGGGTCAGCAAATGGTCCAGTGCACCCTTGGCGGACTTGAAGATAGGAAAGTTTCTGAAAATGAATCAGGAGTGCCGTTTCGTCGTTTTGTCACTCACTTTCCCTCCATCGTTAAAGCCGTAATCGTTGTACTCGACGATTTGGTGTAGGACGGTAGATACCACCCCATTCTTCCTCCTGTGCTTTAAGTTTATCGCAACCATCCGACTTTAAAAATTATAGTTATGATTAGTTGAATTTTTTAGATCGAAAAACTAC
>JARROL010000232.1:0-11712 GCA_037383965.1 Desulfobacterales bacterium
CAGTGCCTTCGAACGCACCATCGAAAACAACACCGATCGTCCGGACCTGGCGGATCGGGTTGCCGCACAGGTCCGAGAATACAAAGCGGCTACCAGCCGGTAGTGTTTGCTCATGAAGGGCATGTGTAAAGGGTATGTGTTCGGTTGAATCAGGCCATGAAGGGATCATTACCGGGTTTCGCTGTACCGGTAGCGAAGTGGGTCTGGTCATGATCCCACGGGTGGTTGTGCAAGAAAATATGGACCTATCGTTTCCCCGGGCGCAACAGTGTGGTGCTGCCGGGTCGTCTACACGTCAATATCAACCAATCTGTTTATAAGAGATGAGGGGGTCGAACATGTTAATCGTCATGGATAAAAAGGCAACCGCCGAACAGATCGAGGCCGTCGTCGCTGCGGTCGAGGCCAGGGGATATACAGCCCGCCCGATTCCCGGAGGAGAGCGGGTTTCCATCGGTGTTCTTTACAACAAGGGCGCGGTCGACACCTCGCTTTTTCTGGGCTACCCGGGGGTCAAAGACGTGGTTCCGGTCACCCGGCCCTACAAACTTGTCAGCCGCGAGTTTCAGCATGATGACACCATGGTGACCGTCGGCAACGTGACCATCGGCAACGGTCACCTTACGATCATTGCCGGGCCCTGTGCCGTGGAAAGCGAAGACCAGGCGCTGACGATCGCAAGGCTGGTTAAAGAAAGCGGGGCCCAGCTTTTCCGGGGTGGGGCATTCAAACCGCGCACATCACCCTACTCCTTTCAGGGGCTCGGCGAAGAAGGGTTGAAGATTCTGGCGCGCGTGCGGGAGGAAACCGGATTGCCGGTCGTAACCGAAGTGATGGATGACCATACTTTCGATCTGGTGGAAGAATATGCCGACGTGATTCAGATCGGTACCCGCAACATGCAGAATTTTTCACTGCTGCGGCGGGCGGGTCGGTCGCGCAAACCCGTTTTCTTGAAGAGGGGCATGGCCGCCACTATCGACGAGTGGTTGATGGCCGCCGAATACATTCTAGAAGGCGGCAACAAACAGGTTATCCTTTGCGAACGAGGCGTCCGCACCTTCGCCCACCACAGTCGCAACACTCTGGACCTTTCGGCCGTTCCGGTGGTGCGCAAGGAAAGTCATTTGCCGATTGTCATCGATCCCAGTCATGCGGCCGGGCGTCGGGACCAGGTGATCCCATTGAGCCGCGCGGCTGCAGCCGTCGGTGCCCAGGGCTTGATGGTGGAGGTCCACCATGAACCCGAAGAGGCTCTGAGCGACGGTGCCCAGTCCCTTTATCCGGAGCAGTTTCAACAGCTCTGTCGGCAGGTGAAGGCTATTTACGACGTGTTTTACGAAGATCAATCGTGATGCTCTGGCTCTTTCCCGACTCTGAACGTCAGTGCATATAAAGAATTTAAACTCACAGAGATAAGTGGAAAATTCAAGAAACAACCCCAATCGATCAAAAGCGAGACCGTATCAGACAATATGAAGACCTACACCATATCGGGTGCCTCAGGCACCTCCACGATTCTTGTCGGCGAGCAGCTGAGAAACCTGGCAGCCTATTTGCCGCCTGCAAAACTTGTCATCATTACCGACCGTAATGTCGAACGGTATTATGCCGATCGGTTTCCGCCGGCAACAGTCATTTCTCTCGTGCCTGGTGAAGTCTCCAAGTCGTTGGCGACCGTGGAGATGATATACGATCGACTTCTCGAACTGGAAGCGGACCGCACCAGTTTCATCGTCGGCATCGGCGGCGGCGTGGTGTGCGACATTGCCGGTTTTGCAGCGGCGACTTTCATGCGCGGTCTGCGCTGCGCGTACGTGGCGACGAGCCTATTAGCTCAGGTAGACGCCAGTGTTGGTGGAAAAAACGGTGTCAACTTAGGCGGGTACAAGAATCTAATCGGGACCTTCAGCCAACCGCAGTTTGTGATCTGCGATCCATTGCTGTTGAAAACCCTGCCAGAGAAAGAAATCCTCTGCGGCCTGGCGGAAGTCGTCAAACAAGCGAATGGTATCCGATTCGGTGGCGATCAAATCGGCGATTGTCAACCAGGATGAAAAGGAGGGCGGCTTGCGGCGCCTGCTGAATTTTGGTCACACCTTCGGCCATGCGATCGAACATCTCAACCGCATCTCGCATGGCGAGGCCGTCAGCATCGGTATGGTGATCGCCGTGGACATTTCTGTGAGCAAAGGACTGCTGTCAATTTCCGATGCCGATAGAATCAAGCAGCTCTTGCGCCGCCTCAACCTTCCGGTCCGGTGCGACATCGATCCGGCCCGTATGATCGATGCCATCCGCAAAGACAAAAAAAGAGAAAGCGATGCCGTTCATTTCATACTGCTGCGCGGCATTGGCGAGGCCGTGGTACACCATATCCCTCTTGCGGAATTTCAAGATTTTTTCAAGAGTAAACAGAACGCATGACAAACCGTCGCCGGTATTCTAACTTCATTTTATGGACGGAAACTATCTTAATTCGACCCGATATTTTTTCAAAAATCCGGAGGGATTGTAAGACATCTTGGCTTGTCTCAGGCCTTTTTCACCGAGGTCCTGTTCGCGGTTCACGATTTTGAAGTTGTCCGGAAGGCTTTCCAGAAACATCTGATTGATCGCCTGGTAGACCCCTTTGTAATCGGGGCAGCCTTTTTCATAATGGACCACGATCGACTCGTCGCTCATTTTTTCGGCGAGAGTGTAGGCGACAATGATATCTTCAACAATGATCACCCCGCCGGTAAGGCCGACCAAATCATTCCAGTGCATGAGAACTTTGAAGACCGAGCGGTTTTCGGCCGAAAGAACATCGGACGACTCGCAGTCCCGCCAGTTGCACCAGTCTGCCTGCATGGCCATGGCCGGTTCTATCATGGACGGGCTGAATGTCTCAAATCGGTAATCGTATTTTTTGATGAATTGATTCAGTAAATTTTTCTTTTTGTGAAATCGGTTGCCTTTTAACTCCACCATTTCGTTTATATCGTAGAGGTAGTCCCAGTGATCGCGATCTTCTTCAATAACGAGCCGGTCCTGGAGGTTCTTCTGCCACAGTCGGCTGAGCGTCTCGGGTATGCGTATGAATCGGGTACCGGATGTGAATCGGCGGGTGAAGACGTCGCTCCAATCGATTGTGTCCCACGGGCCGATCGGCGCCCAGAGGCGTGTTTGCGGTCTGGATTGCCGAATCCACACGAGATTTTCGTCCCAGGCCCATGTCAGACCATATTCTTCCGCCCACCCGAAGAGGTTCGAAAAACTGTAATCACTCGATTTCTGAGAACACTGCTCCAATGCTTTCAGGTAGTTCGCTTGCTGTTCCAGGTGGATCGGTTCGAAGTCCATCTGCATGTCGATTTTCTCCGGTTGATTGATGAGGTGCGCGGTTTCAACTGAATTCCGCGACTCCAGTTGCGTTGTTATTTTGCGTCCCTTTCTCCAAGGCGTCGACCAGTTGACGGCCGGCTTGGTAGGCTTCATCCAGATAGGCCGGGAAGCGGTGCACATCACCTTCGAAATCGAGGCCTCGGTAGAGAAGTGATCGCCATAGTTCCGTATCGAGCACATCGAAAAAATACTTCATGCTCATCAGGGCGCCGTCGAAAAGTTTTTTGCCACTGGTGGCTCCGGCCGATATGAAGAGCCCCTTGCGGGTGGCGGTCCATTGTCGGAAGGGAATTTTATCGATCCAGTACTTCTTAACCCAGAGCGACTGACAGCGGTCCATTAGTATTTTGATTTGGGCACTGACAGTATAAAAGAAAATTGGTGAAGCGATCATTACGCCCTTAGCGGCCGTAAGATGATCGCGAACCGTCCCAAAATCGTCCTTGATCGAACAGAGGCCGGATTCCTTGCAGGCATAAATTTCAAGGCAAGGAGACATCTTTAAGTCTCTCAAAACGAACTCGGTCACTGTTGCGCCCGCTTCGACCGCACCGCGCACTGATTGCCTCAGCAAGGCGGACGTATTGCCGTTCCGCCGCGGACTGCCGTAAATTGCAACAATTCTGGGCATATTTTCCCGTTCACTGGTCATCGTTTAGATTTCGAGCACCAAGCCGATCGGACAGTGATCCGAGCCGTAGATGTCGTTGTCGATAAAGGCCTCTTTCACCCGGCCGCTTTCGACCAGATCGCGCGTAACGAAGAAATAATCGATCCGCCAGCCGATATCCCGCTCGCGGGCTTTGAAGCGATAGGTCCACCAGGAGTACTTAACGGTATCGGGATAAAGGTGCCGAAAAGTGTCCACATAACCGCGGTCGACGATGCGGTCCAGCCAGTCCCGTTCAATGCGCAAAAAGCCGGAGGTCTTCTCGTTGGCCTTCGGATTTTTCAAATCGATCTCATTGTGGGCCGTGTTGTAGTCGCCGGTAATGACCAGGCTGCGGCCCGCTTGCTTGAGCTGATCGGTATATTCGAAAAAGGTGTCATAAAAATCGAGTTTGAACTTAAGCCGCTCCGCACTCATTTGCCCATTGGGAAAATAAACGTTAAAGAAGACAAAGTCTCCGAAGTCCATCTCGATCATCCGACCTTCGGCATCGAACTCCGGCCTGCCCAGTTGGAAGTTCACTTGCTGCGGTGATATTCGCGTATAAGCCCCGACACCGCTGTAGCCCTTTTTGCTCGTGGCGCAGGACCAGAAACTTTCATAACCGGTGATGGAGCGCATCTCCTCGGTGAGCTGAGGCTCCTGCAGTTTGGTTTCCTGGAGGGCGACGATATCGGCGTCGAGACCCTTTAAAGAATCCAGAAAATTTTTCTTCATTGCGGCCCGCAGTCCGTTTACATTCCAGGAAATCAGGGTCATTTTTTTCCCGGCCATCAGTTACTCTCCCAGCAAACCGGCGACCAAGCCGGCACAGTCCTGAGCCCCGGCGTGGTCGAGTGTGTTTTTAAGTGACTGGAAACAGGCGCTTACAATGGCCGTTTTCGGGTGTGAGGAGTCAAGCTGGGCGTCGATGGTCTTCAAGTCGGCCATCACCTCTGCCAGTGCGTCGAAAGGCAACCCGATGCTGCCGACTTGCTGTTTGAGAGCATCCGCCACCCGTTCGACGGCCTGACGGACGTCAGTCGAAATCACCGGATCGGTACCGAGGCAAAGGGTCCGCACCTGTGGATTGGGTTCACCCAATCCCGAGGCTTCGATTTCCGCGACGGTTGAGGCCGTGATGCCGATGCCGCCCGACAAGGTGCGGATTTCCAGCATCATCCAGCCCATGAGGTCTTCCGCCAGACGGGAAGCGGCGGTTCGGTCTATTCCCAGCTCGGAGCCGACATCGTACATCGATACCATTGCGGTTGTATCACCTTTGGTATGATTGTAAACGCTGAGTAGAAAAGTGCGCCCGTTTTCATCGAGTTCGCCAAACCGCATACCGTATCACTTCCTTTCTCCAAAAAAAGTTGGAGTTGCTGTGAACTTTTGCCAAGCGGCCTATGGGATTACGCCGATATGACGTTGGTGCACATTATTGGACGATCTCCCGGATGGCATCTTCCAGCTCGGGATATTTGAAGCTGAACCCGCTGTTCAGAAGATTTTTAGGAACAACGCGCAGGCTGTCGAACAGAGTCGATGCGGCCTCTCCAAGGGCCAAGCGAAGCATGAGTTTTGGTGACGGCATTACTGCTGGTACACCCAGCACCCGGCCCATGGTTTTGGCCAGTTCACGGTTGCGCACCGGATTGGGAGAGCAGAAATTAAACGTTCCTTTAAGCTGCTCATTTCCGGTCACAAAAAGACAGGCCGACACAACGTCTTGCAAATGGATCCATGGAAACCATTGGCTACCATCACCCAGTGGGCCACCGACGAACATCCGGAAAGCCGGTATCATTTTTTCAAGTGCCCCGCCGCCTTTGCCCAACACGATTCCAAATCGCATCACCATTGTTCGGATACCGTGTTCTTCGGCCCTCAAGGCCTCTTCTTCCCAATCCTGGCCGACCTGCGCCAAATAGTTTTTTCCGGGCGGCTCGGACTCGGTCAGGATATCATCGCCCCGGTCGCCGTAATAGCCGACCGCCGACGCGCTGCACAGAAAAGTACCGCGATGAACCGCAAGGGCGTCCACCACGTTGCTGGTGGTCAGGACTCGGCTGTCGTAGATCTCTTTCCTATAACGTTTCGTCCAGCGGCCCATGATGCTGCGGCCGGCCAGGTTGATGACGCCATCGACATCTTCCAATTCCGCTTGCCAGGGGCCTTCGTGCGCAGTATCGGCCTGGATGAAGCGAAATCTGTCGTGGCTTACGATATCGGGTCGGGGTGATGTGCCGGTCGCCACAATGTAATGACCCTTTTCCAGGAGAACACGCGTAATGGCTGTTCCGATGAAGCCAGTTCCGCCGGTGATAAGAATCTTCATCTGCACCTCGATTTTTGCCCACAATTTATCAATTGAACCGACGTTGTCAAGCAAGGATCAGGGCTGCAGCGGCCAAAATAGGGGCACGGCAAAAAGAATGACGACCAAGATGACCAAGGTCAACAGACCACCGATTTTGAGGTAGTCGATAAAGCGATACCCACCCGGACCCATAACCAGAATGTTGGCCGGATGGGCGATAGGTGTCGTGAAACTGGCAGAAGCCGCCATGGCGACCGCCATCAGGAGGTCGTGAAACTGGCAGAAGCCGCCATGGCGACCGCCATCAGGAGCCCGTAGGGTGACAACCCCATGCTGGCGGACGTGCTGAACACAATCGGCGCCATGAGGACGACAAGCGCCGCGGTCGGTATGAAGCAGGTTGCCAGGAAGGTTAAGGCAACCAGACCGAACATCACGGCTTTGGGGCCGTAAGGGCCCACAAGGGCCACCACCCCTTCCGCAATGAGCTTTGCTGCGCCGGTTTGATCGAGGGCGGTTCCAAGCGGCAGCATTCCGGCGATCAGAAAAACCGCTTTCCATTCGATCTGTCGGTAGGCTTCTTCCATGGTCAGACAACGCATCAGAACCATGAGCGCCGCACCGATAACAGCCGCAATGTAAATCGGGACCCAGCCCATGATGACCGGCAGCAGCACGGCGACCATGACCAACGTCGAGGTTTTGGCCTTTCCGGGATGGGTAATTTCCTGGATGATTTCCCTTAAGACAATAAAATCGGGTTCGCGTCCCAGAAGCTGTAGTTTTTGGCGGGGGCCGAACAGCAGCAGGGCATCTCCAAAACGGAGGGGAATATCAGGCAGGTCGCTGAACAGGGCCTCTCCCTGACGCCAGACGGACAGCACGTTCAATCCGTACTTTTCCCGAAAGGCCAGTTGACGAAGGGTTTTTCCAACCAGAGCTGTTTGGGGAGAAAGGATGGCTTCCACCAGACCGGTGTCGCCGGTTGTCAGCTCTTCTATTCTGGGTTCGATCCTGCGGTCGACCTGAAGCCCCCTGAGCCCCTCCAGAATCATGATGTCTTCCCTGCGGGCCTCGACGATGAGGTGGTCTTCGGGTTGCAGGACTTCACTGGGTTCAGGGATGACCGACCGGCCGCTTTTCCGCTTGATGCTCAGGATCCGGATTCCCATTGAAGCGCCCAGCCGGCTCTCCTTCAGGGTCTTTCCGGCCAGCACAGAGTCTTTGGGGAGTCGCATGGCCAGCAACCGCGTATCAAGGTTGTACACCTCACCAATGTCTTCAGGGGTAACCGTCTGAAAATGATCCGTCTCATTCCGGTCCTTCAGGTGTTGCAGGTTTTCCTTGCGTCCCATAATCAGGAGCACATCATCCGCCTGCAGGGGGATATGCTGAAGGTCAACGCGCTTGACGCTGTCATCACGTCGGAGCGCCAAAACGATAGCGCCGAAATGATTTCGAAAATCAAGCGTTAACAGCGTTTGATCGCAAAATTTGGAACCGGACGCCAAACGGCACTCCACGATGTCCAAGTCTTCCGCCACGAGTGTGTGAAAATTGATGGGTTCATCCTCAATGACCAGGCGATTCCAGTTGCTGACCTCCATAAAATTTTCAATTCGGCCTTCAACCGTCAACAGATCTCCGGCATGCAGGAGTTCCGATGGTCCGGGCGCCATTAGAGTGTGATCGGCCCGAGTGATACCGATGACGTTCAATCCGACCGCGGAATGCATGCGGCTAGCGGCAAGGGTTTTGTTGACCAGAGGAGACTGCTGCGGAATCCTGACAGAGAAGAGGTGCTGCTGGATACCGTACTGATCGCTCAAATCCTCACGACGACTGGACGATTCTTTGACAACATCGCGCCGTGGCAGCATGTGCCGGCCGACAAAGACCATGAAAGCGATGCCGCTGAACATGACGATGAGTCCGACCGGTGTGAAGTCGAAAAAGGTGAACGGTTTGAATCCATTTTCCTGAAGAGCGTCGGTCACCAGGATGTTGGGAGGGGTACCGATCTGGGTGGTTAAACCACCGAGAAGACATCCGTATGCCAGCGGCATCAGCAAGCGTGACGGAGGTGTTTGTGTGTGGTGGGCAAGGCCCATGACCACCGGCAGCATGAGGGCGGCCACCGCCACGTTGTTCATTATCGCCGACATGACGCCGGCGCTCAGCATGATGACGACGATCATAGAGATTTCACTCCGCCCGGCTATCCGGCGCACGAACCCGCCGATGATGTTGGCCACGCCGGTGAGCGTGAGGCCGCCGCTTAAAATGAACACCGCCCAAACTGTGACAACGGCTGGATTGCTGAAGCCGGCCAGTGCTTCTACTGGGCTTACCAGCCCTGTCAGAGCCACGGCCCCGAGGGCGAGGAGTGCGGTCACTTCCATGGGAATCCATTCGGTGACGAGCAGGACGACGGCAATAGCCAATATAAAGAGCGTCAAGGCGATATCGGGCGTCATATTACGAAACCTTCCTGTGTTGTGGTTTATCAGGCGTTGCCAAACGAGATGGTAAGCGGTTACGGCTTGATGTCCAGTCGGTACAGAGGGGCCGGAAGCTTTTCTGACGTCACGATAAGACTCGTCCCTTCCGTATTGAAGCTCATGGCCTCGGCCTGCCGCATCCGTGGCATGTCCAGCGAAATGGGAGTGCGATCGAACACCCGCGGCCAGCTTTCATTTTCCTGACGGTAAAACAGATATGGTCGTTTGTAGGTCAGTACAGCGACGATCTTTCCATCCGGCGAAATGTCCATAGCCGTCGGTTGCGAACCAAAGCGACCGTATAAGGGGTCTTCGCGTAAATCCGCGGCTGTGGGTTTGGGAATTCCACCGACCCTCGCTTCAGGCCGGGCCGTCTGAACCTTATCGCTTTGAGTGAGGGTCAGAGGCAAGGAGTAGAGAACGGGTGGCTCGTCGCGCTTGGTCAACAACAGGATTTCCCGGCGGTGCACATCGACCGCAACACCCTCGCAATCCCGCGGACCGTCGGCGTAGACATACTCGATGCGACACGACCATTCCAGCGGCGCTTTTTCGAAGATCCCGGTCGGGCCGACACGCGGTTCCTCAACTATATAAAGGACACACGATTTCCGGTTATTTTCGTTATCGCCGCAGTCGGCGATCAGTAGAAATGCGGTGCGGTTATAGACAAAGGCGGCGAGATCCTCCCAGTCCTGATTGCGGGCGTTTCGAATAGTCACGTGACCGAAATCCGATCCATCGAGACCGACGGCATAGATCAGGGGTCCGTCACCGCTGTCGTTGATCACCCACAGAACATCCACACGGCGCCGAGACGCGGCGATGCCGCTGGCTTCTCTTAGGTTGTTGTCGGCCAGGTTGCCGAGAAAGGATATTCCCGAACCGCAAGCGGCTTGTGAAATCGGGTCTTTGTCGGATGCAATTGTCGGTGAACCGGTGGAGCAGGCGATTGCCAGGAGGGCACAACCGACGCAAGCCGCCAGGAACTTACAGGGAATATTTGTATACATTTTGCTTCGCGGCAAAACAGTCCAGAGGGCAGGAAAAGCGGACGTCCTTTTTATGGTTCTGCATCTGATGGTTCCCTATGACTTTAAAACACCTGTTGTCAGGTAGAGACTGAGACCGCCGTGACGGATTTCTTGGATGGAGAACGGAAATGGGATTCGTTTCAAAAGGCCTTTGCGCGGCACGACCAGCGCCACCCGCCACCCGCGCCAGACGGCTTTCAACCGGTTGCAAAGCTCTTGAAATAACGCGTCACTTTGTTTCCGAGACCCCATGCGTCGGCCGAATGGTGGGTTGATGGTGAGCAGGCCCGAAGCGGTGCCGAATTCACGGGGCGTCAAGTCGAAAAAATCGCGGTTGGAAACGGCAATGGACGCTGACAGTCCGGAATCCGCGGCGTTCTCCTCGAGGGCCTTGCATGCGGACGGGTCGATGTCCGCTGCGAAGATAGCGGCATTTCTGGTGCCGACGATTTGTTGGGCGCACTGGTCTTTGATGTGCTTCCAGCGTCCGCGGGTGAGCGCAAAGGCCGGCCAGCCGCTAAAAGCGAAATCTCTGAACCAGCCGGCCGGAATTTTTAACGCCCGCATCGCGGCCTCGAGAGAAAAAGAACCCGCCCCGCACATCGGGTCGACCAACGGTTCGGGCGGTGAGTATCCCGCCAGTATGAGTACGGCCGCCGCAATCGTTTCCCTGAGGGGGGCGGCCGTAACCTGTTTTTTCAGCCCGCGCCTGTAGAGGCTATCCCCGCTGCTGTCCAAGGATACCGCAAAATGGTCATCGACCACCCGGATAAAAAGTCGCTGGCCGAGAGCCGCGTTTTCATTCGGCTTCGGGTCGGCTCCCGTTTCCACGCAGACAGAGGTTGGCCAGGTATCCGTCGTGCAGGCGGCCGTCGAAGGAAACGCCGCCTTCGGCCGCGCGGCCCTCAGGGGCGACCAGTGACAATGCCTGAAGCTCGCGCAGGCACAAGGGCTCGAGGCCGGGGCTCGTCGCAGCGAAGAATTCCATTGAACGAGCGACGACCTGACGTTTAATGCGTTTTTCAAAAGACGGCATCACCCTATTTAGGTATCAGTAAAAGGTGTTTTTGTAAATGTGTCGAGGTGTGTCCCTCCACGAATCCCGCAGCGGTATAAAGATGTTTCGATTTCGGACATTGACTTTAATACCGGGATTCTGTATCACACCCCACATGCAATAAACGACAAGAAAGATGGGAGGTATCGACACCATGGCCGGAATCAACAAAGTTATTCTGATCGGCCGCCTGGGCCGCGATCCGGAAGTCCGCTACACACCGGACGGCACTGCGGTTGCAAATTTTTCGATTGCAACATCTATGGAATGGACCGACAAGGGCAGCGGTGAGAAGAAAGAACGCACGGAATGGCACCGTATCGTCGCTTGGCGAAAACTCGGCGAATTATGCGGTCAGTATCTGTCGAAGGGCCGGCAGGTGTATGTCGAAGGAAGTCTGCAAACCCGGGATTGGCAGGACAAGGACGGCAACAAGCGGTACACGACCGAAGTCATCGCCACCGATGTGCAGTTCCTGGGCCCCAAAGAGTCTTCCGGGCCGCGTGATGCCTACGGGGGCCCACCGCTACCCGATTCTGAGCCCCCTTATACGGATTCGAAAGATGACGACATTCCCTTTTGATCTGCAATGTGAAGCAGCGGTTGATCGATTGCCCATCGCTGTGTGCGGCAACAGCTATTGGTTGACTGATGTGATAGAGGCGGGCGTCAGGCTGGGACGAAGGGCAGCGGCGAAAAAACTGCCCTCGGCGGTTGAATGTAACTGAAGCAGACGGCGCTGTTTCAGCATACAATTGTTA
>JARROL010000233.1:0-4715 GCA_037383965.1 Desulfobacterales bacterium
CTTCACCATCGTGCCGATTTTAACTTCGGCCCGCGGTTTTGTGTGGGCATAGACCGATAAGAACCTTTCGTTTTCGATTTCAGGAGTTTCATGTTCGATGATCACCGCCTTGCCAAGATAGTCAGTGAAGATGGCCCTGACCACACCGTCGTGCATGACCGGGATCCGGCTTTTTTCATCAAGGCGAAGCGTGCGCTCGGTGCGGTCCCTGTAGAGGCACAAGTCGATACCCTCATGGGGAAAATCGCGCCGGCCATGATTTCCCCACCATTTTTGCGGCGAATTGAACAGCATACCTGGACAAAAAAGCCAGCTTTCAAATCCATTTTGGTCCAAACTGTTTTCTTCGATAAACATTTTAGTAAAATGTGTTTTTTTCAAAGCTGCGTTTTTCATCGGGTGTAGATCCAATGACTCCTTCCAATTCATAAAAATTTCCGTGCTATTAGGCGGCAATCATTTTTTGGTAAGCGGTCACAGGGCACCGCATCTGCTTTGTTGTCGGGCACTTGAAGTACAACAGTACGTCTGCGCGCCCGACGCCTTGCATCTGCGGTACCCCGTAAACGCTTACAATAAGGTGGTTTGCAGCGCATTGGGTTTTGTAACCCCGTGAACGGTTACAAAAATTCGAAAAACGGCGATCAGGGCTTAGGAGGCGGTCGGTTTTTCAGTCGAAAGGCCCGCGTCTAAGTCCTGCTCCGGCTTCTTTCCGACACCGGTTGGCGCTGTGATGCCAATCGCGTTTTTACCGCGTTTCTTAATGGCAAACATGGCTTTGTCGGCTAAGGCAAGCAGAGCCGTGCGGTCGGCGGCATCATCGGGAAATGTTGCAATACCAAAACTCGCACTGAGCCTCACCTTGAAGCCCTGGCTGGTAAGATAGATTGTTTTCCGCATTCGGTTCTGAATTTCCCGGGCCTTTTTGGCGGCCTGCTTTTTCGTAAATCCGGGCAGTGCGACGACGAATTCGTCGCCACCGTAAGCCACCCCGAAAGCCGGTTCGATCAATACGCTTTGAATAGTAGCGGCCACTTCCTGAAGCGTCCGGCTGCCGTTTAGATGACCATAGGTGTCGACGACATGCTTGAAATTGTCCATGTCCAAAAAAATCAAAGAGAACGGCATTCCGGAGGCTTCGCTCGCTGCAATCAGGTCCGCCAGGGCTTTATACATGTAACGGGTGTTGTATAGCCCGGTCAGGTTGTCGAGGATCGACAACCGACGGAATTTTTCCTCACTCTTGCGAAGTTCTTCTTCAGCCAGTTTCTTGGCCGTGTTGTCGACGATGATCCCCTCGATGACAGTCTCCCCGTCATCGTCTTCAGTCAATCTTACATTGAACAGCAACCAGACCGGCAGGCCGTCTTTGCGTTTGAGTTTAACTTCGTAGTTTTCCAGCCGGCCCTCGCTTTGCAAGACAACCAGCATTTTCTGCCGGTCTTCAGGATCAAAGTATAAAGCGGATAGATCATGTTTCGCGGCCAGCAACTCTTCGAAGGAGTTGTACCCCAGAACGCGGGCATACGAGGGATTGGCCCGCAGGAGTTTGCCGGAAAGCGTACTCTGGAACATCCCTTGAACGGCGTTTTCGTACATGCGCCGATAGCGTTCTTCCGCAAGACGCAGCCGTTGCTGTACGAGCTTCAATTCCGTCAGGTCCGACAGGAACGACACGTAACCGGTGATCGCCCCCTTTTCGTCTCGCAAGGTGCTTCTATTGTAGAGAAGGGTAATTTCTTTACCGCCCTTCACTGCGAACTGCGCCTCGAAGCTGATATGGTCCTGGTTTGCGAAATAAAACATGACCGATTTTTTATCGTAAAGCGTATACGGCAGTTTGCCAATGAGCTCTTCACGTTCACAGCCCAGCATCTGCAAAAGTGACTTGTTAACATCGGTGATCAAAAAATGCGGATCCATGAGGATGTAGCCGCCCGAGGTGGTATCGATGACGCGTCGGTACTTCTCCTCGCTGCGGCGGAGTTCTTGCTCTGCCTTTATTCTGCGGGTCATTTCCGTTAGAAAAAAGAAGACTGCCGGATTGGTATCCGTTGAAAACAGTGCCGACCTGAGTCTGACCCATTTGATATTGCCTGAACGATCGACGATTCTGAAGGGTGGTGCCCGGAAGGCCTGTTCGCCTCCGAGCGATTTCTCGTATTGCCGCAACACCGTTTCCCTGTCGTCCGTATGAATAAATTCCGCAATCGAACGGGTCGCCAAATCATTCTGCGTCAACCCAAACAGTTCTTCCGATCTGGGATTGGCAAAAATGATCTTGTCGTCGCGAGCCACCAGTATCGCTTCACCCGCATTTTCGATTAGAGCGCGATGAAGCGAAAAAGCCTCATTTTCTTCCTTGCAGGCCGCCGCTTCGATCTCCAGGTTTTGATATTTTTCTTCGAGATCTTTACAATCTGTGTCTTGCGCCATTAGTTGGTTTCCTGTTTCAACTGCAAAAGCTTTCCCAACACCGGTTTTCTTGATTCAGGGCACAGCTCCAATCCGAATCATCATCGAGAATCATCTGTTCAACAGACCGGAATTTCGATCATACATATATATGATAACGCTGACCGGCGATTCAAGCTTTACTCTTATATTCTCCTAAAAATACACTGGTCAAAAAAAGCCGCGTTGTGGAGCCGATTTTGAAAAACAGGATTGACGTTTCTATTTGCGGTCTTCACCAGCCTGACGCGACCACTCGTAAAGCGCTACGGCCGCTGCCGCTGCGGCATTCAAGGACTCGACCGCTGCGCGGATCGGGATGCAACGGGCAGTCCGGCGCCAAATCGCCGGCAAGCCGGGTCCTTCGAGGCCGATCAGCAATCCGAAAGACGGTGGAAATACCGTGTTGCGAATGTCGGTACCCTCGGCCGAAAGCGCTATGATCGGCAGATCGGCAGGTAGTTCCTTTAAAAATGGGCCCTGCTTGAGCCGGATGGACATAACCGTTCCACCTGACGCCCGCAGTGACCTGGGGTGAAAAGGGTGGGCACTTTCAGCCAGCAGGATGACCTGACGGGCGCCGAAGGCGGCTGCCGAGCGGATCACGGCCCCGACGTTTTCAGGGTCTTGAAAAGGAACCAGCAGGCTGCAGCCGTTGCCAAACCCGTTAACCGGCTGCCAGGAATCGATTGGCGGAACCCTTAACAGAAGGAGCGGGGCATGGGTTCCGAAAACATCAAGCGTCTCGAACAATTGCGGGGCCAGTTGATACCAACTGAACTGATCGGGAGCATCGTGCGGTGGCGGCTCCCGGTCTCCTGAACTGATCCAGGCATCGCACTGAGCGGGAAAATTTTTGAGCGCTTCGGCAACCGGTTTGGCACCGGCAACCAAAGCCTGTCCGGACTTCTTTATTCCCCGACCGCTGAGCAGTTTTTTCATTTCTTTGAAGAGGGCGTTTTTATCGCTTTCGATATTTTTTACCGTGTAACGCTCTGCGGCTTTGGTGCGGCGAATGTAGTGTGGCAGGTCCAGACGCTCCATGACCACGAGGCGACGATTATGTCGCGTGTGGGGAATGATGTAAGAGCGATCCAGAACCAGCTTGTAGGCCGACAGCCACCGGCTCCTGACCTCGTCTAACTCCGCTTCGCAGTTCGGACCTTTCATAAAGATCACCATGCCCCCGGGTGCCAGGCATCCACGGACTCGCTCCAGCGTCTTGGTCATTGTTTCCACGGCCCGGGTAATGACACCGGCCACCGGTTCCTGAAAATCGGTGCCGATTTTCTTTTCGATGATGCGCACGCCCTCCATCAGCAGACGATCGACAACCATGGTAAGGAAATTGGCCCGCTTGCGGCGACTTTCGGCCAGAAGGATCTCCAAGTGCGGCTGATAGATCTTTAGGGGAATACCGGGCATGCCCGGGCCGGTTCCCAAGTCGAGCAAGGGCGAGGGAAGTTGCACGAGGTCGGCCGGCAGAATCGAATCGACATACAACTTGATGACCATGTTGTCGAAATTGTGCACCCGCGTCAGATTGAGTTCCGGGTTGCTCTGACGCAGCAGCCCGTGATAAGTCCACAGCTGTTGGACCTGCAGGGCCGACAAATGAATGCCGCATTTGTCGAACAATGCCCGCAACTTTTCCGGTCCGGGTAAGCCAGAAATTTCTTTCTCGATACACTTCATGACATCGCGTGCGGCCAAGGCAGGGTTGATTATTTCGTATAAGGGATTCCGATGCTCTCTTCACCGTACTTTTATCATCCACGCTGGCCGGTATTCTTTGAGGACAACCACCTGCTGGCGCTCTTCAAACCGGCCGGCCTGCTCGCCCAGGGAGATCGTTCCGGGGCGGTGTGTCTGCTGGAGCTGGCCAAGGGATGGCTGAAGGAACGCCACGCCAAACCCGGCCGGGTGTTTCTCGGCCTGGTACACCGTTTAGACCGACCGGTGGCAGGCGTGATGCTGTTCGCGCGCACTTCCAAAGCCGCCGCCCGTTTAAGCGCCCAGTTTCGTTGCGGGACGATTCAAAAAACCTACCTGGCCGTTGTCGAGGGCACGCCCGACCAGCCGGACGGAAACCTTTACGATCACATGGAGCGCCAGAGGCTTTCGTGCCGTATACTTTCCGAACCCACCGCAAGCAGTCGTGAAGCGCGACTGCGGTACCGCCTGATCGACAGCACCGGGAACCGGAGTTTGCTGCAGGTGGCGCCGGAAACCGGCCGGCGGCATCAGATCCGGCTTCAGCT
>JARROL010000234.1:0-4715 GCA_037383965.1 Desulfobacterales bacterium
CGGGGCTTTCAACATACCGAAAATTTTGTGGGGTTCAATGACTACCTGCTCAATTTTATCTTGCTGCAGCAAATCGCGAAATTTGCTGTACGACATCTCCTTAACCGCAGGTCCGGAGAAGAAGAGTGTTTCCATCAGCAGAATCGCTGCGAACAGAATAAGATAGTATCGGATTGAAAACTTGGATCGTTTCTCCATGACGGACGCCTTCCTTTTGATAAATGCTAGCCAGCCGGGTGCCTCTTCGCGCAAAATTGCGACCTTATCTCTCAGCACCTAATGCTTATCGAACGGGCTTCTTGCTCGATGAGGATATATTAATCCCTGGAATCGTATACGGCCATCGGTGTCTTTCTGAAATTCGAGTAGGAGACAACCCCTGGCGACTTGTCATTGTTTGTCCTACAGAAGTGTCGGTCCAAGCGGGCGTTGAATCATCCGCAGTCATGTGCTACTGAGATTTATGAGTTATTCTTACCGCAGTAATCAGTGCCACTTCGTTCTCAGCCTGACGGTGAAACGGTGCCGGGCTCATTCGTGAAAAAATCATCTTTGACTTCCGGGTATAGATTCGAAATGATAAAGAGCATCTCGATTTCGTCAACAAGGGCTTGCATGAGAATTGTTTCCTCTTTGTCCAGATGACCCAGAGGGAGGATGCAAACCGCCATAATGGACAGGTTGGCTTTAGCGCCGGTCACAATCACATAGCCGGGGACAGGTTTGCCCTCGACAACTGCTCTGTTACCGATGTGTGGTTCTGAGGCCGGTTGGGTTTTGCGAGCCTCCCGATGCTCGATAATCGTTCTGAAGATACGGCGGTCGACGATTCGGAT
Source organism: Desulfobacterales bacterium (assembly GCA_037383965.1). Classification (GTDB taxonomy): domain Bacteria; phylum Desulfobacterota; class Desulfobacteria; order Desulfobacterales; family SG8-13; genus JARFQH01. The sequence continues at coordinate 837 of JARROL010000234.1, forward strand.
CTTGACCCAATCGACGTTCATCATGCCCAGAATTTTGCTGCCAAACATGCTGAGCAGATCCTTGAACTGTCTTCGGTTCTCGGGCAGACGTTTCAATCCGGAGAATACGGAGCGGATTTCCTGAAGTTGAACGTTGACGGTTCCAATGTAGCGGAAGGCGTCCGTGAGTCGGTCTGCCAGAACATTTTTCTCAGCGGCAAGCCGCCGCAGCCGTTTTTTATAGGCGGCAACGGCAGTGCGGTATGCGCGGGAGGCCAGGTAGGCCAACGTGAACAAAACGAGGATCAGGACCGTTTCGACTGCTCCTTCTTCGAAGACGAACCGATCGAACAGAACAATACCATCGGAAACCATAAGCGGTGTCGCGACGATGAGTAAAACCATTAAGCCGACGACAGCAATAAAAATGGCCTTCAGGTATCTCAACGTTTTAATGGGATCTGTCGACATGATCGATTGATCTGTAAGTTTTCGATTGACGATTCGTAAGCGTTCACAGTGCACCGCATCTGTTTTGTTGTCGGGCACTTGAAGTACGAAATATCGTCTGCGCGCCCGACGCCTTGCATCTGCGGCACCCTCGTTTGACTATTTTCATACCAATTATATTTTAATAACCGCGTTGGTTGCGGAAAATCGGTCCTTGTCCGATCTTTGCGTAGGCGAAAATGGTATTTCGCTGTCCGTATTTGTCCGACATAAAAAGGGAGGGCGATCCTACATCATTATCAGGTGGTCACCGATTGCCGGATGCATCTTGTGTATAAGGTAGCGGGTGGTCATCATCCGGGCTTTCATCTAAAGCACTGATCAGACTGCGATCCGATAAGGAGAATAACAGTGAATAAGATGGGATTCTGGTCCGTCACTTCGATTGGTGTCGGCGGTATGGTGGGCGGCGGAATTTTTGCCGTGCTGGGTCTGGCCGTTCAGATGGCCAAAGGCGGCGTTCCCCTGGCATTTTTTCTATCCGGCGTCATCGCGTTGTTGACCGCATACGCCTACGCGCGGCTTTCGGTAACCTATCCCAGCCAGGGAGGCACGGTGGAATACCTGAATCAGGCCTTTGGATCCGGCCTGCTGACCGGGGGACTCAACATTCTGCTGTGGCTGAGTTACATTGTCATGCTGTCACTGTATGCCTATGCTTTCGGAAGCTACGGCAAAACATTCTTCCCGGCCGGCGTTCAGGCGGTGTGGAAACATGTGCTGATCAGCACGGTGGTGGTCGGGCTGACAGTGCTCAACGTCGTCGGCGCCAGGGCGGTGGGCAGAGCCGAAGAGTGGATTGTGGGCGTCAAGGTCGCTATTTTGCTGCTGTTTATCGCCTTCGGTCTTTGGAGTGTTCAGCTCCAGCGTCTGACGCCGGCAAGCTGGGCGGATCCGGTATCACTGTTCGCCGGTGGCATGATCATCTTCCTGGCCTATGAGGGTTTTGAGCTGATTGCCAACACGGCCAAGGATGTACGCACACCGCACAAGACCTTGCCACGCGCATTTTACGCATCCGTCGGGTTCGTCATTGCTTTGTACGTCCTGGTTTCATTGGTTACGGCGGGAAACTTGCCAGTGGCTCAGATCGTCGCGGCCAAAGACTATGCTCTGGCCGCGGCGGCCAGACCCTTTTTGGGAAACCTGGGATATACCCTGATTGCCGTTGCGGCCCTGCTGTCCACCGGCTCCGCCATCAACGCGACGTTGTACGGAGCCGCCCGCGTCAGTTACATCATTGCCAAGGACGGCGAATTGCCCGACTTCCTCGAGCACAAGATCTGGAACAAACCACTGGAGGGTTTGTTGCTGACGTCGGTGGTGACGCTTTTAACGGCTAATTTCCTCGATCTGTCGAGCATCTCGATGATGGGCAGCGCCGGCTTTCTGCTCATATTCGCCGCCGTCAACGCGGCCAACGTGCGCTTGCATCGCCAAACCGGCAGCCAGCGCTGGATTTCGGTTGCCGGGGCTTTGGCCTGTCTGGTGGCATTCGGCGCTTTGGTGTGGCGCATCGCGCAGAATACCCCCCAAAAACTATTGCTGCTGTTATTTATGCTGATAGCGGCGTTCGGTCTGGAAACCATTTATCGGAGCTTTACCGGACGAAGAATTTCCGCACCCACTGCCATGGCTGATGTCGAGACTGGCAAGTAGATTTGGCTTCGGCGATTGAACATGACGAGGGGATAAGGTGGGAAAATGAAGGGAGGTTAACTGCATTTATGCCTATATAAGCAGCAAGTCATTGTTTTCCGAACCGCTTGTCGTAAAGTGATCCCTGCTTACTTGAGCGCGCATAGGGGCCGGTTTTCGGCTTCCCCGTGACTGTCGTCAATCAACCGATCATGGCTTGGATCAGGTCGATCACCGGGGCCGGGACCACTCCCAACCAGACCAGCAGCACCGTCAAGGTTGCCAGGGTCAGTGCACCGGGCAGAGACAAGGGGATTGGCGGCATGGGGTCTTTTTTATCCGGCTGTTGGACGAACATGGCAACAATGATGCGCAGATAATAGTACAAGCCGATCGTGCTGGTCACTACCAGGATGATCACCAGGGTCCACAGGCCGGAACCCACACCGGCCAGCACCAGATAGAACTTGCCGATGAATCCGACCGTAAGCGGTATGCCGGCCAGAGACAGCAGCATGGCCGTAAACACTCCCGCCAACCAGGGCCGGCGCCAGAACAATCCGCGGTAGTCATCCAGGTGTTCGGCTTCGTGCCGCGGTCCGGACAATAAGGCCACGATTCCGAACGCCCCCAGGGTGGTGACGAAGTAAGCGATCAGATAAAAGGTGATTGCCGTTACGGTTAGCACGCCGCCGGCCAAATAGGCCGTCAGGAGATAGCCCAAGTGGGCGATAGAGGAGTAAGCCAGGATGCGTTTGACATTGCTTTGCAGCAGAGCCAGCAAGTTGCCGGCCATCATGGAAGCGGCTGCGATCAGAGCGAACACGGTATAGAGAGGACCGCCGGCCTGAATGTCGGCCGGTGGAAAGATGCGGATGAGCAGGGCCAGTGCGGCGCCCTTTGAAACGGTGGCGACAAATCCCGTCACCGGAGCCGGGGCACCCTGGTAGACGTCGGGCGTCCAGAGATGAAACGGGACGAGCGCCAGTTTGAAACCGATGCCCACCACCAGTAACCCCGCTCCGGTGAGCATGACCATATTCACTTCTTCAGGCCGCAGCCGGTGCAGCAATGCGACGAACTGGTCGAAGGTCATTGTACCGGATGCGGCATAGATCAGGGCCATGCCGAAGAGCACAAACGCGGACGAGACCGCGGCCAGAATGAGGTACTTGACGCCGGCTTCAATATGGCCTTCCGTCAGGTGCGGATACGCGACCAGGGCGTACAGGGAGACGCTCAAGATTTCCAACCCCAGGAAAAAGGCCGCAAAATGATCGCTCGCGGCCAACACTGCGGCACCGGCCGTGGCCAATAGCAGCAGAACGTAGTACTCTTCACGGTTGCCGTCGAACTGCTGCAGATAACCGTAGGAGAGCAGCACTGTTGCGACGCTGGCCGCAATCAGCAGCCCGATGTAAAGGATCGCAAATCGGTCGATCAGCAGAAGTGATGTGAAGCGGAGGGGCGTGTTTTGCGAAACGGCCGGCAGGGTTGCCACGGCCAGGACCAGTCCTGCCAAGGTCAGGAAAACGGCGGTTATGTGATTCCGATGCAGGGCCGCCTGCAGCATGACCACCACCGCGCTGACGCCCAGTATGATCAACGGCAGAATGGGAATAAGATGGGCGAGTTTCATGGCCGGCCTCTTTCTTGAACAACGGAAGTCACTTGAAATGGACCTCGGGTGGAGGCCGGTCGAATGGCGGTCGCAGGAGTGCTGAGGGGCGCCTGCGTGGTGACCTGCTGCAG
>JARROL010000235.1:0-4712 GCA_037383965.1 Desulfobacterales bacterium
CACGGCCCGCGATGGCCGTGCTAATGGACAATCGAAGACCGTCGGTCGCAAGGGATATGGCGCCGTCACGGTCCGTCCTCAACAGGCGGGTTTTTGCCTGATGATAACGCGTCAAAACGGCGGAATGGGGAAAGTGATAGCGGTTTTGCCACCCTGCCGAAACGATGCCGATCTGGGGTTTAACGGCGTCGATGAAACCGGTAGTGCTGGACGAGTCGCTGCCGTGATGGGGGACGAAGAGAACGGTGCTTTTCAAGTGGTCACCTTCTCGGATCACAAGCTCTTTTTCGGCCTTGGCCGTGATGTCGCCGCAGAGAAGAAGTGAAATTGCTCCGCTTGTAATCCGGGTGACCAGGGAATTGTTATTGAGATCCCGCCATGGTTCCGATTGGCGACGCTCGAGAAACCTGGGCGGCGGGTTGAGTATCTCGAATTTAACCCCCGCGACTTCCGCCTGCCGATCGAGTTGCCGAAACGCGGGATGAGTGATGTTTCTATCCCTTATGATTTTTATCAACTGCCGATATCCCGATGTATTCACGGGCTCTCCGTTGGACCAGATGTGATGCACATTGAAGTTATCGGCAATGTAAATCAATCCGTTCAGATGGTCGCTGTTGGGATGCGTCAGGATAAGGGTCTCGACGGTTTTGATTTTCTTGTGCCATAAAAAAGGCGCAATGATGCGGGCACCGACGTCGAACGCGGCATTGTTCGAATACCCGCCGCCGTCTACCAGCATACAATACCCTCCGGGCAGCTCGAGCAGCGTGGCACTGCCCTGCCCGACATCGAGGAAAGTAGCCCGCAAGTCCTGCCGTCCCAGTCGTTGGTAGGTCCAGTAACCAATGTCGGCGACAACCGCAGATAGAACCAATGCCAGGACCACCCAAATTGGCTGAATTCTCTTGAAGCCTCCACCGAAAGGCATCCTCCCGACAGTGCCATCGGAATCCAACCGGAATCCGCTGTTTTTGTCTGCCGAGACCTCGTCCTGTCTGCGGCGGTTGATAAGAACCACAACTGAGAAGATTAAAAGGTAATAACAGGCGATTTCAAGCAGGGAGGGGGTAACGGTCCGAATGGCTGCAAAAGGCAACTGTGCCATCAAGCCCACCAGCTCGAGTGCCTGCGCGAGAACGGCCGCAGCCAGATTCATCATGGTCGCAGCGGCATTCGAACTGAGCGGCAACAGGAAAGCCGCCAGCAGTCCCGACGGCACCACGCCGAATCCGATTATCGGGACGAAGAGGCAGTTGGAGAGAATACCGATCAGCGAGACCTGGTTGAAATAGAACATCGTCAGCGGCAGGGTTCCAAAAATAGCCCATGCCGAAACGAGAACAAAAAGCGTAATTCTTTTTAAAATCCGCGACGTCACCGGTGCAGATAGCGGCAGCGGTGCGAGGGGGAGCTGCGTCATGCCATAGATGATAGCAAATACGGCCATAAAGGACAGCTGGAAGGAGGCAGAAATAAAAACCGGCGGATAGACCACGAGAAGTGACATCGCCGCAACGGCCAGCGTGTTCAGCAGATCCTGATCCCTGCCATATAGAAAGGTCAGCAGGAAAAAACCGACCATGGCCAAGGCTCTTTGTGTGGAGGGAGACATGCCGGCCAGAACTGCATATGCCAGCACGGGGAAAAAAGTCCCGAGTGCCGCCCACTTGCGGGTTCCGGCATTCCAGAGAAACCAGGGGATCCGTGACAGAATGCGGGAGAGCAGGAAAAAAACCGTTGAGGCGACGATACCGATATGCAGACCGGATATGGCCAGAAGATGCCCGATGCCCAACCGCTGAAAAGAAACGGTGGTTTCCGGCGACAGGCGACTTCTTTCTCCGAGAATCAAAGCGGCCAACACACCCCTGTGCTCGCCGGCGGGGGTCGTGTCAATAAGCTCGAGGATGCGCTCCCGCATCCGATCGATCCAATTCCCGATCCCGCTCCGTGGGCGTTCGCTCAAAATGGTCACAGATTCAAGGGGACTGTAGGCCGTGGCCCAGACCTCTTGGAACGCCAGATAACGCTTATAATCGAAGCCACCGGGGTTGTTGAAGTTATGTGGTTCGCGAATCCGACTCTCGAACGAAATGCGGTCACCGCGGAAAAAGCCTCCACCGGTGCCGACGGCGGTTACGCGTATCTTCCCGGTGACCGACCGGGAGACGCCGGCGGCTTCTATCCGTTCAACCGCCACCAGGAAATTCAAACGGTTGCTGCGGGGCACCGGCCGCGAATCGACGGTTCCGGTGATACGCCATTTTTGTTGACCGGTAAAATGGGTGATGTGGTCCGGCGGCAAACGCGGCGCCATCCAAGGCTGCATCGAGAGGTAGCCGAGGAATATGAACATCAACAGAGGCGATAGGCGTTCGTTTCTGCGGCGAAGCAGGCAAAAGACGGTGAACCCGAAGGCTGCTGTAAGACCGACCAGAACCGCGTACTCGAACCCGGCCCAAAAGAGCCCCCCGACAATGCCGGCCATAAAGGAAAGAGTCAGCGGGATGAGCGGTCGTGCATATACAGTCGGGACCATCACTATGCCGGCAGCCGCCTGACGGCGGCCCCGAGGGCGGCAAACTTCTCTTCGATGGCCTGGTAGCCGCGATCCAGATGGTAGACCCGATTGACTTCGGTCGATCCCTTGGCCACCAGCCCGGCCAAAATCAGAGAAGCGCTGGCCCTCAGGTCGGAGGCCATCACCGGTGCGGCCGACAGATGAGAAACCCCCCGCACAACCGCCGTATTGCCCGTAACACGGATATCGGCCCCCATGCGTCGCAGCTCGCTGACATGAATGAAACGATTTTCGAAAATAGTTTCCGAAATGACGCTCAGCCCGTTAGCCACCGACATCAGGACCATGAACTGCGCCTGCATGTCCGTCGGAAAGCCTGGATACGGCTGTGTCCTGACATCAACACTGTTGAAGGCATCACCGCCGGCAATCGTCAGACCTTTTTCCCCGACGCTGATTTTGGCTCCGGCGAGTTTTAGCTTGTCGATGCAGGCTTCAAGGTGTGCCGGTTCACAGCCGCGCAGCGTGACCTGCCCCCGCGTCAGGGCCGCTGCAACCATGAAGGTGCCGGCTTCGATCCGGTCGGGAATGACGGTGAATGTGGTCGGATGCAAGGCGTCGACTCCCCGGATCGTGACAATCGAGGTGCCGGCCCCCTCGATGCGGGCTCCCATCCCGGTCAGCACGTCTGCCAGTGCAACGATCTCAGGCTCACGCGCCGCGTTTCTGAGAACCGTGGTGCCGTGGGCCAGAACCGCCGCCATCATGAGGTTTTCAGTACCCGTGACGGTGGGAATATCGAAATAGATGTCGGCACCGGTCAGCCGTTCGGCTTTGGCCTCGACATAGCCGTGGTCGAGATCGATGGCGGCACCCAACGCCGCCAGACCTTTGAGGTGCAGGTTGATCGGGCGCGCGCCGATGGCGCATCCGCCCGGCAGCGACACCCGAGCTTGTTTCAACCGGGCTACCAGCGGCCCTAAAACCAGTATCGAGGCCCGCATCTTGCGCACGATATCATAAGGCGCTTCGGGGTTGTTGAGCCCGGCGGCATTGATGCGCACTGTTTCGCCGGATCGCTCGACCGTGGCGCCAAGGTGTATCAACAATTGGCGGGTGCTGTCGATATCCTGCAAATCCGGTACGTTTTCGAAGGTGTTCCAGCCGTCCGTCAGAAGGGCCGCCACGAGAACCGGCAGGGCGGCATTTTTAGCACCACTGATCTTGACCTCACCGTTCAGCTGTCTTCCGCCCTCCACAACGATTTTATCCATATAAAATTTTCCTTGAAAATTTTATTAAAAATGAAAAAAGCGCTTGCCTCTTAGAATCGGATTGAAAGGCAAGCGCTTGAAAATTTTTTCAATTTTACAATTTGAGGTTCAGTGTTCGTGGCTACCCTTGCCTTTACTTGAATCCACGACGGCCTTGATGACGCAATACGTCATTCCGAGTCCGATGATGGTCAGCGCGTACCACAGCCCCCCGTGAAAAACCATATGGCCCATATCCCAGATCCATTCGAAACTAAAGGGTAACATGTATCTCCTCCTGTGCTCTCAAGTTACGCCTGAGCCGGTTGCAATTCCCCTTCCGGGGTGTCGGCCACTGAAGTGGCTTCACTCCCGGACGCTGCGACCTCTCCTTGCGGCGGTTCGATGGGATTGAGTTCCGCTTCCTGTGGGAAAACCGGCAGGTAACGGTAGGAGAGCGAAACCAGGATGATGCCGTAGGCCACCGGAAGAAGTGTGGTGGCGACTTCCTGCCAGCTCGGGTAATACAGGATCCATTTGATAAAGGGCATCACCGGCACCGCCAGCACTTGAAGCACCATCACCCAGCGATTGAGGCTGACGCCGATCACGCCCAGAATCACCGCCAACCAGAGCAGTTTCCTGTTTTCGCGGGTCTTCTTGAAAACCAGCAGCAGGGCCGGAAGCCAGCCGCAGATGCCCACTTCGAGCACCAGAATCCAGTATCCGTAAAGGGCATTATTGGTATAAAAATCGCTCAATACGAACCCCTTGGCCGGTGCAGTAACGGCGGCCCAGTAAATGGTATCGGCGGTTTTGGCAATGCTGTAGGTCAACATCATCCAGCCCGAAATCTTGGCCAGCAGCCAGATCACGTTGTCTTTGACCAGTTTTTTGCCGGTGACGGTCTCCGTAATTTTGGTGATCAGGATGGT
>JARROL010000236.1:0-8321 GCA_037383965.1 Desulfobacterales bacterium
AACCCAGGCCGAGACCGAAAATACGCGCGGCGGCAAGGGTTCCGCCACGCACGGCTGCCATCGGGGCTGCATCATCCGCTGCTCGGGAACCTACACCGACAAAGATGGGCACTTTCTCACCAAGCAGCCGGAGTATGAAACCGTCTGGGCTCATGGCGGCAACTGCGGCATCGACGATCTGGATGCCATCGCCATGCTCGATCGCCTCGACGACGACTTCGGGGTGGACACCATCGAAATGGGCGCCACCATCGCCGTGGCCATGGAGGCCGGTGTCGCCAAATTCGGCGATGCCCAGGCCGCCATCAACCTGGTGAAGGAAGTCGGCAAGGGCACGCCCCTGGGACGCATCTTGGGCGGCGGAGCCGAGGTCACCGGCAAGGTCTTCGGCGTCGAACGGATACCGACGGTCAAGGGCCAGGCGATGCCGGCTTACGACCCGCGCGGCATACAGGGCATCGGCGTCACGTATGCCACCAGCACCATGGGCGCCGATCACACCGCCGGCTACGCGGTGGCCACCAACATCCTCGGGGTGGGCGGCAAGGTCGATCCACTGACCCCCGAAGGCCAGGTGGAACTGTCGCGCAACCTGCAGATCGCCACCGCGGCGGTGGATTCCACCGGCATGTGCCTGTTCATCGCCTTTGCGGTGCTCGATCAGCCCGAGACTTTCCAGGCCTTGATCGATATGATCAATGCCTTTTACGGTATGGAACTGACGGCGGACGGGGTGGCCGAACTGGGCAAGTCGGTGCTCAAGACCGAAAGAGACTTCAACGAAAGGGCCGGTTTTACCGCCAAGCAGGATCGATTGCCCGAATATTTCATTAAGGAAGAACTGCCGCCGCACAACGTCACCTTCAAGGTCAAAGACGAGGAATTGGACCAGTTGTATAACTGGTAGTCAAACGGCTCGGCGTCAACCGAATGGGGGTAACCGTTTGCGGTTTCCCCATTTTTTTCATTTTACGATCTCTGCAAGAACGGTATCGAGAAGCAGCCGGGCATCGGACGCAACCTTACGCCTGGAGATTCGAAACCTCAACGCTCAGAGTAAGCGGCCACCCTGCAGCAAATAAACTTGGGAAATCCTAACGATCATGGGTAACGACGGCCAAACGGAAGTGCGGTTTCAGGTTGAACCGGCCCTCATACCGCCCTGCTTCACGCCCTTGTTTTCACGAGGGGTGCGGGTCAGTGCTTGCCTGGAGTGCAGCTTGAAGGAATTGATGTGCGGGCAGATTGGATTGACGGAAGACTATCTGGAGAACAGAGTTCAGACCGTATTTCTCGACGGACATCCTGTCGATGATGTCAACCAGGCAACCGTTGGGGAAGGCGCTACCGTTGCGCTGTCGGCCGCGATGCCCGGTCTGGCCGGTGCCGTATTGAGGAAAGGCGGCGTTTTAGCTACCCTCCGCAAAAACATCACTCACCGAAACGATGCCTCGGCCCGTGAAACCTGTGAAGGCAAAGTGATTGTGAAGCTCTTCAACATGACCACTCGTGAGGTCGGGCCGCTGCTGTTGGCGCGCGGCATTTGGATGAAAGGTGCCGAGTTGATGGAAGTACTTGACCGGTGTAGAGAACTGCTCAGGGAGGGGTGCCGGCGGGCGACTTTAGACAACAGTCCAATCGGTTTTGACGATTTGAGGTCACATATAAAAGACCAAGACACCCTGTTCCTTCAAGTCAACCCCGAATAATTCAACCCGCTTGTCAACTCAGCTGTGATCTTTCCGGCGACCACCGAATCATCGGGTCATTCGATCAAGAGGTGACCTCATTTTTGAGTGATCTTTTAACCGCCGCCTACCGGCGGAAAGACCCCCAAACGGCTGCCGTCTTTCAAATTCGATTCCCGGCTGGCATGAATCCCGTCGACAAATATCAGCTTGACCAGGCCTGCCGGTATGTTCAGTTGCTGCAATACGTCTTCCACAGTGGCACCGTCGGCAACATCTACAACGCAGCTGCCCTTTTCATGTTGATTGGGAAGGTAACGAGACAAGGTGGCGTATAGGTTGGCTTCAATCTTCATCTTATCTATTCTTCCATTCGTGGGTGACCATTTATTAGAAATCCATGTAGATTTAATAATAGGGCTGACGGGTTCCTCTTTCAAGTTTTCCCTGAGCAAAGGTTTAGCCGGTCAAATTTCGCTATCCTATCAAAACAGGAGCACTTGCCTTTTTAACGACAGCGGTTTATCAGGGAAGAACCTGACATCTTGGTTGTTCTGCATGTGCTTCTGGATAGGAACCATTATGAACTCAGTCACTACCGCACAATTGGAAAAATTGGTTCGTGATATTTCGGGGCAAATTTCCGACCCGGCCGATCGCCGTGTTTGGGTGTTAGAAGATGGCCCGGCCCGGAAACTTTCCGAGCGCTGCGCCCGCAGCATGCGCGATATCTACCTCGCAGCGCTCAACCAAAGCATCTGGCCGCATCGCTACGTCCGCAATCGCGACATCCTCGCCCTGGAGGATCAATTGAAACTGGCAAATTCCAGGGTGGCCGTTATCGGTGCGGGCGGGCTGGGGGGGACGGTTATCCTGCTCTTGGCCCGCATCGGGGTCGGTTTTCTGACGGTGGTTGACGGAGACGTTTTCGATGAAACCAATTTGAACCGTCAGGCCCTGTCCGACACCGCGAATATCGGCGTGCCCAAAGCAGAAGAGGCTGCCAAAAAGGTCCGTGAAATCAATCCGGCGGTCGAGGTGAGCGTGTTCCGACAAAAAATCAATGCCGCCAATGCCGATTCTATTTTGGCAGAGGTGCACGTGGTGGCCGATGCATTGGACAACATCCCCGATCGAATGATGCTCGGCAGCACCACACAGAAACTCGGGATTCCGCTTGTACACGGTGCCTTGGCCGGCTTCGACGGGCAGGTCATGTCCATTTTCCCTGAAGATCCCGGATTGGAGCGAATTTACGGAGAAGCGCAACCACCAGGAAACGATCCCGGACGTCCGGAAGCCGTTCTCGGTGTACCGGCATTAACGCCATCTATCGTCGCTACAATTCAGGCGATGGAAGTCATCAAAATCCTGCTCGACCGTGGGCAGCTCATCCGCAACCGCATGCTGCACATCGATCTCGAGGGGAGTCGGTTCGACAGCTTCAGTTTTTAACGCGATCTGTTCATGCCCTGTGGCAAGGACCGTTCTCGTTGCCGGTTTACCCTTCTTTTGTTCCAGAATAGACCTTCTCGTATTAACCCCCGGCCCGCGTAACAGAAAAACTGCCGTGCGTTGTTTTCTGTTTTGGCCGCTCACCAGGCATTCTCGACACCGCCGGAGGGTCAAAAAAAGGGCAGCCCCTCTTTTCGGAGGGAGTGCCCTTTGTTTTCCCGGTAATGGGACGTTAGATGACGGTAACGTTCACGGCAGCCGGCCCTTTTTGCCCTTGCTCTATGTCAAAGCTGACACGGTCGCCTTCGCTGAGGGACTTAAATCCGGTGGCATTAATGGCTGAATGATGAACGAACACATCCGGCCCGTCTTCCTGCTCAATAAACCCGAACCCTTTTTGGTCGCTGAACCACTTCACAGTTCCATTGATCATGGTGATATCCTCCTTTCATGAAATTTCAACGTCTCAAACTGGAGGATATCTCTCTTTAAAACGGATTGTTCCTTCAGAACGAGTCTGCCCCGCGACAGTGATGCGGTACTTCATTGATTACGGCGAAGATAATCAATTATTCGTCAAATTGGCCGCCCCCATGCCGCCGCCGATGCACATCGACTCTATACCGTATTTGACGCCCCTGGCTTGCATGTTCGCCAGTAGGGTGGCGCACAGCTTGGCACCGGTACACCCCAGAGGGTGGCCGAGGGCAATGGCTCCGCCGTTGACATTCACTTTTTCCATGTCCAGGCCGAGTTCACGAATACAGTATAGCGCCTGGGAAGCAAAGGCTTCGTTGATTTCAAAAAGGCCGATGTCGGCAATATCCATTCCGGCCATATCGAGCAGTTTCGGTATGGCGTAACGCGGTCCGACTCCCATTTCCTCCGGCTTGCACCCCACTGTTGTGTAACACTTCAGCTTGGCAAGCGGCTGAATCCCGAACGCCTTGACTTTCTCTTCACACATGATGACAGCCGCCGCAGCACCGTCAGTGGTTTGGGACGAATTGCCGGCCGTCACCGTGCCGCCGGCTGCAAAAACAGGCTGCAGCGCCGCTAACCCTTCGAGGGTCGTGCTATCCCGGATGCCGTCGTCGAAGGCCTGGATAAATGATTCTTTTTCATGAGTACCGTCCTGCTGCCGGACGAATTTTGTGGCCGGCGTCGGCACCAGTTCGGTAAAAAGGGTGTTCTTTCTGGCGTTGGCGGCTCTGGTCTGCGACTGAAACGCAAAGGCGTCCTGGTCCTCGCGAGAGATTTTGTAGCGCCGGGCAACATTTTCGGCCGTGATGCCCATCGACACGTAAAGTCCGGCATGTTCACGGGTATACTCGGGATGCGGCCGGGGCATGAACCCGCCCATGGGGATATAGGTCATCGACTCAACACCGCCGCCGATAACGATATCCGCCCAACCCGCCATCACTTTCAAGGCCGCGGCGGTGATCGCTTCCAGACCTGAAGCGCAGAACCGGTTAACAGTTGCGCCGGTCACCTCGGCCGGGAAACCGGCTATCTGACTCACAAGCCGGCCGATGTTCAGTCCCTGCTCGGCCTCGGGAAAACAACACCCCACCATGATATCCTCGACGTCCCCTTTCTGAAGATTGGGCGTGCGCTCAATCGCAGTCGACAGAATAAAGGAAAGCAAATCCTCCGGCCGGGTGTCGCTCAAGGCGCCTTTACCGCGTTTGCAGCCCGGCGTTCGAATGGAAGCAACAATATAGGCATCTCGCATGTCCTTACCCCCTTTCATAACACTCCTGATGGTATGATCACAACATAAACGCTGGCCCTAACGGCCTCCTCGGTGCATGAATATGATGCGCCGTAATTCAACGGTTCCTTTTCCTCAACCGATTGACGGGTGCCTGTTGGGATCAATTACGCAGCGGCTTACCCGTGTTGAGCATGTGTTCGATCCGGGCGACTGTATTTTCCTGCCGCAGCAGTTCCATGAATGTCCGGCGTTCGAGCGTCAAAATCACCTCTTCGTCCAGATCGCTGTTTGTGCGAACCTCGCCGCCGCTGATGACAAAAGCGATCCGCTTGGCCAGCAGAGCATCGTAATCGGAGATAAAACCGCCTTTATGCATATTGTAGATTTCGGCTGCAATCATGCCCTGAGCCGACTCGCCGAAAACCCTGATCTTCCGCTTGACGGGCGGCGCATACCCCTCATCCACCATTTTCAAGACTTCTTTTTTGGCCTCACCGACCAAATATTCGCGGTTAAAGACGATCCGGTCCCGTGCACCGAGAAAGCCAGCAGCCCGGGCATCGGCGGCCGAGGTGGAGACCTTGGCCATGGCGATGGTCATAAACACGGGAATGAAGAAGCGCCCCAGATCCACATCCGTAACCGAGGCGGGAATCGTCTGAAAGATCCGGCGCCAAAGATTCAGGCACCCTCCGCCGGCGGGTAACAGTCCGACACCGATTTCGACCAAGCCCATATAGAGTTCGGCGTGGCCGACGATCCGGTCAACCGCCAGGCAGACTTCGCAACCCCCTCCGAGGGTCAATCCGTAAGGAGCGGCCACGACCGGAAACGGCGCATACCTTGCCCGCTGCAGCACCGTTTGCAGATCGCGCACCATCTTCTCAATATCATCATATCGCTTCTCTTTGACGGCCCCGAGAATACCCTTCAGATCAGCGCCGGCAGAAAATGCGCCGGGCATTCCGCCAGCCTGGTTCCCAATAACCAACCCGGTCCCGTTGGCATCGACATGGTCGAGCGCTTGCGCCATGAAGTCCAGGATTTCCGCATTCAGTGCATTCATTTTGGTGTGGAATTCGAGGCAGGCCACGCCGTCTCCCAGATCGACCAACGTAGCGGAGGGCGTACCGCTGATCACGTTGCCGGCACCCTTGAGCGCCTTGAGGGAGATGATGTTGGGGCTGACCTTATGTTCCCGGTAGCCTTCGGATGTAAAATCGTAATAGGAGACCTTCCCGTTTTCAGTCCTGTAAAACGTCGTGCGACCGGCAGCGATCATCGCCTGAATTTTTTCAGGTACCTCGAACCCGTCGCGCGCCATTTTCTCGACCGACTCCCTTAACCCGATCGCGTCCCAGGTTTCGAAGGGACCGAGCTCGAAGTTAAAGCCCCATTTCATGGCGTTGTCGATGTCGACGATCGTGTCGGATATCTCCGGAATGCGATTGGCGGCATAAATCAGGTTATTCGCCAAGGCTTTCCAGGCGAATCGTGCCAGTTTATCGTCACCGTAAACCACGGCCCGCATTCTTTCCGGCAGGGTCAGGGCGTGCCGGGCTTTCTCCAGGCAGGGATAGGTCGGTGTCTCGTATTCCCCGTAGGCCAACGTGTCCGGATCGATGACTTTACGAATCTTCTGCCACTCGGGCGTCAGTTCGGTTTTGTAGAAGCCGCCCTGGCTTTTCTTGCCCAGCAGATTTTTTTCAATCATGCTCTGTACGAACCCGGGCATCTTGTAACTGTCCCGACCTTCGTCGTCCGGCACCATGTCGTAGGTGTTGCGGGCGACGTGGGCCAGCACGTCGAGTCCCACCAGATCGGCGGTTTTGAACATGGCGGTCTTAGGCCGTCCCATGACCGGTCCGAAGACGGCATCGACGGCCGGAATCGTCAACCCGTCTTCCCGCATCAACTGCATGGCCTTGACGATTCCCTGGACCCCGATGCGGTTGCCGATAAAATTGGGCGTGTCTTTGGCCCATACGATTCCCT
Source organism: Desulfobacterales bacterium (assembly GCA_037383965.1). Classification (GTDB taxonomy): domain Bacteria; phylum Desulfobacterota; class Desulfobacteria; order Desulfobacterales; family SG8-13; genus JARFQH01. Next base: position 6,859 of record JARROL010000236.1, read on the forward strand.
TGCCGAGAATCTTTTCGCCGTATTCGGCAACAAATGTGAGAAGTTCCGGCAGCGTGTCCTCTCCGGGAATAATTTCCAGCAGCCGCATGTAGCGCACCGGATTGAAAAAATGCGTTCCCAGGAAGTGCTGCCGAAACTCCAGGCTCAGTCCCTTGGACATGGCTTTGAGTGGAATTCCGGAGGTATTGGTGGTGACGATCGTGCCCGGGCGGCGGACTGTCTCGATCTTCTGCAGGAGGTTTTGTTTGACCTTCAGGTTTTCCACCACGACTTCAACGACCCAGTCACACTCGGTGAGCCTTTTGAAATCGTCTTCGAGGTTGCCGATGTCGATGCGCTCGGCATCTTGGGGATGCATGAGCAATGCCGGACTGGCCTTGAGCACGTTATCAAGCCCCTGCTTGACGATTCGATTGCGTGCCTTTGGATCATGTTCCTGTTCATCTTTTAAGTCCGGAGGCACGATGTCAAGCATCACCGTCCGCACGCCGGCACTGGCAAGCAAGGCGGCGATGCCGCCACCCATGACGCCGGACCCGATCACCGCAGCCTTTCTGATCTTTTTCATGATGGTTGTCCTCCTGTCGATTAAAATGAATGAATGTTCATTCAATTAACAAATCCAGGGCGACTCTGTCAAGAAAAAACCCGGGAATGTTAGGTGTGTCAAAATACTATAATTACATTAGAAAAATACCATGTGGCCTCAGGTGTCTTTTTACCTTGACCGGTTCACGTGCGATGAAACGCCGGGTATGTATATGAATATTTATTCAAAAAAGGATCGTCTGTTGGACGATCTGCCATGACCGATGGCGCCGGCACCGGTCGTCATCGTCGATGTGCACGATGTTGAGGCTGCTGAAGGAACCACAACGGCGCAATCAGCCCAGAAGGTTGACCAAACCGGGCGAAAGGTGATAAAATATTACCAAAAATGTTCTGTCGGTTGTTTCAGCGGGGTTGAATTTGTGACGAGAAGGAACGCCTAGGGCAGAGTGACGCAGGAAGGACATTGCAGATGAATGCACGAATCAAAAAGTATGTTTTCAGCGGCATTTTGTTGTTCGTTGGCTATTTTTTGGCGAGTCAGCACATTGTGATCAAAAACAAAGAATTCAAATTATTAAAAAAGTCAGAACTGACGTATGAATACACCTTTTACAACGTCACCGACAGGGATCCCGAAGACATCATCAAGATCGATATGTTGCGGGAAGACGGCATCGGGGATATCCTGGTTGATTTCGGACTCTTGAACGAAGAGGACAAATACAAGCTCGAAACTTATTACAGCAATCTGGAAGAATAGCCCCTTTGCTTTTTTTCTTCGCACTTAAAAAGATGATATGCCGTGTCGTATAGGGCTCCTCCAGCACCAAATTAACCCGCAATATCTACCCTTCTTATTAGCATAAAACCACAAGACAGAACCGCACGCGCCGTCCGGTTGGTCAATACCG
>JARROL010000237.1:0-4692 GCA_037383965.1 Desulfobacterales bacterium
ATCCCCGTCGGTATAAACGATCTCGACCGAAAAACCGTCGAATTTGGGTTCGAGCACATAGGTAACACTTCTTTTGCCGGTGCGGCGACGAACCGAGTCGTGGAAGTCCTCGAAGTCCTTGGCTTGAAGAACCGCATTCAAACTCAGCATCGCGGCGGCGTGATCAACCTTGGGAAGTTTATCCACCGGATCGGCGCCGACTCTTTGAGTGGGGGAATTCTCGGATCGAAGGTCCGGAAAAGCCTCCTCCAGGTCCTTCAGGCGTCGGAAGAGCTTGTCATAGGCGGCGTCGGAGATTTTTGGCCGGTTTTCCACGTAATAGAGATAATCGTGATAATTGATACCTTCCCGTAACGCTTCGATTTCCTTGTGCGCCGCTTCTTCGTCGAGGTCGTCGACGTCTTCGAAGTGTGTGGGCGGACTCTTTTTAAAATCCATGCTGGCCTGCCGAAATGAAAAATGGTTTTGTGGTGGTCGACCTTGTTAACACTTAACCGAAGCCGGTCGTCTCGAGAATCAGGTCGATCCTGTAGCCGGGACGGCGGAAGCACTAAATACAGCCGCTGGATCTGTGTATCCCGATGTGAAATGACCATTGCGCATTTATTATGTCAAGCAACGGACACAAATCGTATTTTAAGGCGGCTCTCTACTTTCCGCCCCATAGCAAAATACATGCTCGACTCTATTTCCAAAAACCTCGCAAGTCGCTTATCGTTAAATGGATAAGATCAAAAGCAGACCGCTATACGGCTGTTCTCTGCAGGAATGTCTGCATTTTCAGCAGCAGGAAAGCAACTGAAAGGAGGCTATATGTTGCGCAATTTAAGTGAGCTCAGACGCTATGTGATAGAGGCCAGAGACGGTGAAATCGGACGTTGCCACGACTTTTTATTTGATGATCGTTACTGGACGATTCGCTACATGGTAGCCGACACGCGCAAGTGGCTGCCGGGTCGCAAGGTGCTTATTTCGCCGATTTCATTGGAATCGCCCGATTGGCAGGGCAAGCGTTTTCCGGTGAAATTGACTCGCGACCAGGTTAAGCAGAGTCCGCCCCTGGAAGAAGATCAGCCCGTATCCCGGCAATATGAAGGCCGTTTTTTCGACTACTATAATTGGCCTTATTACTGGATCGGGCCTTATCCCTGGGGCACTCATGTGGAGCCTCTGGAGCTGTATGCCGAGAAGCTGAAGCAGGGGGTCCGCGACGAGGTGATGGAACATCATGAAAGCCATTTGCGATCGATGAAGGAGGTGGAAGGGTATCATATTCAGGCGATCGACGGCGAAATCGGCCATGTGGAAGATTTCCTGGCCGATGAAAAGGCCTGGACGATCCGCTACCTGGTGGTTGACACTCGCAACTGGCTGCCCGGCCGAAAGGTGTTGATTGCCTCGGATTGGCTCGATAATGTCAGCTGGTCTCATCGGAAGGTCTCTGTCGTTCTTAATCGGGAACAGATAAAAGACAGTCCGGAGTACAATCCAAGTGTACCGGTGGAACGGAGCTACGAAAAAATCGTCTACAATTATTACGGTATACCGCCGTACTGGCACAAAAAAATTGAAGAAGATATGGCATCGAAGTAGCCTATCCAATCGGAACCGAAACGATTATCTGACCCGCGCGGTATCCCATCACTGCGCGGTTAACCGCCTTCACCGCTGCGGGTTGAAGTGCAGCTCGGCTGACAGCGGCAAATGATCCGACGCCATTTGAGTGATCCGGGATGTAAGGACCTTCACGGACAAGGGTTGCAGGTGATGTGACACGAAGATGTGATCGATCCGCAGAATCGGCCGACGGGATGAAAACGATGGCTGCGGCCGCTGTCGGTCACCCCTTCTCTTCTGCACATCGGACAAAGTCGCGGACAAATTTCGGTAGGTCCAAGAAAAGGGACCGGCATTGAGATCACCGCAAAAAACGACGGCTTCATCCCGCGGCACGGCTTCCAACCAGTTTTTTCCCAACAGGGCCTCTGCTTGCCGGCGTCGCTCCCGATGAAACAGCCCAAGGTGGGTATTGAAGATATGAGTCGGCCGCGGCAAATGGTTTAGTCGAATCCAGACCGCGCCGCGTTTTTGAAGTCTGAACCTCGGCAAGACGGTCGGCAAACGATCGCATTTGACCACCGTAAAAGGGCGACGCGACAGAAAGGCCAGGCCGTAATGGCGGGTCTCGAATTGCACCAGTGGAAAAAAGAAAAATTCCATTTCCAGTCTCTCACTCAAGACCTTGGCCTGATGGCGGTACCGGCGGTGCGTTATCCCCATGTCGACTTCCTGCAACGCCACGATGTCGGGATTCAATTCCCGGATGACCTGTACGGCCGGCTGCAGCCGGATCTTGCCGTCCCGGTTGACGCCGCTGTGAATGTTGTAGGTCATGACACGAATGATATCTGGTGAATGCTCGACCATTTTTTACTTTTCGTCACGTTTAATGATTCGTCTCAACGGCTTCTAACGACGCTTAATCTCGTTTCGGGTCCCGTACCGCCATGACATTAAAATCCGGATTCGCTTTGAACCCGACACCCACCTCGCCGTTTTGCGTGTAGATCACCCAGCTGTAATCGGCGTTGTAGACGCTGGTAGTGGACGACCAGTATCCGTCGCCCAGCGCTTCTGCGAGCGGATTGTCGGGATAGATTGCCGGAGAATGCGTGTCCGGGTCGATCAGGCTGTCGAGCTCGCGCACGTTGGGCAACCGCCAGTCCTCGTATCCAAGAGCTCCTCGCCGGTTCAACTCCTTGACCTGATCCAGTGCCGCCTGCCAGGTCGTGGTCCCGTTGCCGTTCAGCGCCGGCACGTGCCACAGCAAACCTGTCAGTCGATCGAGAACAGCCCCCTCACGGTGCTGAAATCGAATTTGGTCTGCCGAAGGGCGCTTCCCACTATCCTCCTCGCCCTTCAGAAGACCATCTCGTACCGGCCAAACGAGGTAAGAACCGTGTTTCATTCCTCTGAATATCCTGCCGCCGCCGAAATGCACATACCAGGCCTGTCGCGGGTATTGGCAGCAGCTCGTGGCCGTCCAGTAATACCCCGGGAAAACATTCTCAAAAAGGTGGCCTGCCGGCAAGGCCGGATTGATCCGTGCATGGCTGACCAGCGTAAACAATTCCGAACGTGTCGGCAGCCGCCAATCCGAATAGCCGTCCCATTCCTCGGCATTGAGCTCCGCAATCCGCTCCTGTGCTTCCTCCCAGGTCAATGGAAATGGCACCAAGCCGGCGTCCTGGGGCCACATCATACCGCTGAGGCGATCGAACACCCGTCGCCCTGCCGACGTAAAACGCGAAACCGGCCATGGAAGGCCGCTCCTTGTTTCCCCATCCTGTCCCGTGCCGGAACAAGGTATCTGATGTCCATCCGAATCGTAACAAGTCAATTGATCTGTCTGAATAATAGCGTGTCTTTTCATATTCCTTCGAATTCACCGTAAGCGCTCACAGTGCCCGCATCTGCCTTGCCATGTTGTTTTTGCAATGTTAACGTTTTTCATTATGGCTATAGGGTCAAATGTAAATGGGTACAATGATTCATTTCCCGGATTTGAAAACGGTATGGGCATTTGACAACGGAATACCATGGAATTTGGTGATAAATACCAGTATGACTGGTATTACGGGCGGGATGGCAACGTGGCATGATTAAATGTTAGCAATAATTTAATTCCGGCAGCATATCTCCAGAATGTGATCGAAAGTCGCTGGTAGGGCCAAGCAGTCTATATTCCAGCCGCCCGCCGCTTGGACTGGCGTAAAAATGATGACCCGGTCATAATGATGCAATCCGAATCCAAAAGCATCCTGAAAGAAGAGCGAAATTGCTGGCGCAATTCCCAAGCCGGCCGCATTGCCTTATTGGTCGATGGAGCGGCTTATTTCGAGGCCCTGGCAGAGGCGATCGAACAGGCACAGAAAACGATTTACATCGCCGGATGGGATTTCGACAGTCGCATCTCGCTGTCCCGCAGATCCGGCGATTCCATTTCACTCGGCGAACTCCTGAACCAAACCGTCAGTCGCTCCCGGAATCTGCGTGTCTACGTGCTGGTGTGGGACTGGGCAATGATCTATATCACCGAACGCCAATGGCTGCCGATCTTGACGCTGCCATGGAAACGACACCCGCGCATCTCTTTTCAAATGGACGAAAAACACCCCATCGGTGCGTCTCAGCACCAGAAGGTCGTGGTCATCGATGACGCGGTCGCTTTTTGCGGCGGGATCGACCTGGCGAAGAATCGCTGGGATACCCCGGAGCACCAGCCGCGGGATCCACACCGAAAAACACCGGAGGGTGACGAATACGGGCCGTTTCACGATGCGCAAGTAATGGTGGACGGAGATGCCGCGGCGTCGTTGGGCGATCTGTTTCGCGATCGCTGGCTGTGGGCGACCGGAAAAATGCTGCCGGCGCAAGAGACCTCCCGTCATCGGCCCTGGCCACAATCGATCGAACCCGATCTCACGGACGCTTTTGTCGGGATCTCCCGGACACTGCCGGCTTACAAAGGACGGGAGGAGGTATGCGAAATCCAGCAGCTCTACCAGGACGGCATCGCCGCCGCCGAAAAATTGATCTACATCGAAAATCAGTATCTGACGGCGGGTGATATCGCCGGTCTTTTAGTCGAACGGCTGAAACAAGAAAATGGACCCGAAATTGTCGTGGTAC
>JARROL010000238.1:0-4635 GCA_037383965.1 Desulfobacterales bacterium
CACTCATGGAGTTGACAGTGCTTGGCTCTGGAGGGTGCATGCCTATTCCCAGACCCCTTTGCCAGTGCAGGGTCTGCCGGGAGGCCAGGGAAAAGTGCTATCTTTTCCGGCGGACCGGGTCATCCCTTTATCTGCACGACCAAAACCTGCTGCATCGACACCCCAGCAGATATCGCAGTCCAGCTCAACCGTGAGGGGAGTCGCACCCTGAAATGCACTCTGTTCACCCATCTGGACACTGACCTTACAGAAGGGTTCCGGGTGATTTAACAGATTACGCTGGATTTCCGCACATCGCGGGGGAAAACGGAAATGCAGATTTTCCTGCTGCTGCCCCAGGCCTTGATGGAAAGGTTTCACGTTATAACAACCGCATATGGGCCATGGCAGGAATTTCTGGAGAAAAGCGGCTTTGTTGAATGCCGCGTCTTTGAAGGCACCCACAAGCTGGGGGATCTGGCCGTTACGGCCATTCGGGTACCGGAGAGTGATCCCCCTGTATTTATCGATGTGTTCGTAAAGCAGGGGCGCAGAATCGTTTTTGCTCCCTGTGACATAGACCCTTTCCCAATTATCATCCGGAGGTGCGGGGTCCGGATCTGCTGCTGATTCAACCTGGCATCTTCGAGATGGGGCTGGCCCATAATTAAATCGATATTTTAGAGGCTGAAAAGCTTGTTCTTCAAGTCTTGCATTGCTCTCACAATATCCTGGATGGCCGCGTGCATACCCTCAGCGCCTGAGCCTATTTCCGTCGTTTCTTTCTTCTGAATCTTGTCCTGAACCTCAGATTTAATTTTTTTCAGGTTTTGAGCGTGTTTTTCAAACTGCAGGCGATGCTCTTTTTGCATGTCTTCGATGGCATCGGAATTAATCTGTCGGATGAGTTCATCAGCCTCAGCCAGTAATTGTTCTATATTCTTGGGTTCAATGTTCTTTGGCATAATGTTTCCTCTCCTTTCCTTGACCTTTCGGCTGTTTACCTCTCTATTGCCAGGGGCTTTTGCGGCACCTCTTTCTGCTTTTCAGGCAACACGTTCAGCGTTATTCGGCCCACGATCATTGCAGTCACCTTCCGGTAAGACCGGGCGTCTGGTTTATTTTATGATTTCGAGCATCGCCAGCGCTTTTTCAAAGAAACGCTCTCCCCCGAAATTTCCTGACTTCAGTGCCAGACAAAGCCCGGTCGGATATTGCGTGAACGTCCACGGGACACCGGGTTCGATTTCCGGTCCGATCCGGAGGCATTTCAGCCCGAGGGCTTGGACCACCGCTCCCGAGGTTTCACCTCCGGCAACAACCAGTTTGGTCATCCCTGCGGTCAGCAGGCGGCGGGCCACCTCCGCCAGGGTGTTCTCAATCAGTTCGCCGGACCGGTTCTTCCCCAGTCGGGACTGAATTTGGGAGACGATTTCAGGCTCGGCTGAAGAGTAGATCAATACGGGGTGCCGGTCCATGTGCTTTTTGGCCCAAATGACGGCGGTTTCCACGTTTTGTCGGCCTTCGGATAAGGCCAGGGGATCGAGTTGAAACCCCGGATAATTCTTCATCATCCGGCTGATTTGCCTCCGAGTGGCTTGGGAGCAACTGCCGGCCATGACCACCGCCGCACCTTTCAGCTTCGGTAGCCGGGCCAATCCCCCATCTGCATCAAGCGCTCCGGCTCTCCGGAAGTTATCCGGCAGGCCCATTGCCACCCCCGAGCCGCCCGTGATCAATTTCAGTTTGGAGCAGGCCGTTCCAATATCGATTAAATTCCTGTCATTGACGCTATCCACGACGGCAAATCGACGACCCTGGCGGGCCAGCCGGTTCAGTGCCTGTTCAATGGCCGAGGGGCCCTTTTCGATGATCTGCAGGGGAATCAGACCCACTGAGCCGGGGACGCGAACCTGTTTCCCCAGAAAGCGCACGAGGTTGGCATCGGTCATGGGTGTCAATGGGTGGTCCCGCATACCGGATTCTGAGAGCGGCAGGCCGCCTACGAAAAGGTGCCCCTGGTAAACCGTGCGCTCGTTGGCGGGAAAGGCGGGGCAGACGATGGTCAAGTCGGCCCCCAAACGATCCAGGAGGGTTTCGGCCACCGGGCCGATGTTGCCGCTTTCGGTGGAATCGAAGGTTGAGCAATATTTGAAAAAGATCTGCCGGGCGCCTTGCCTGACTAGCCAGTCGCAGGCGGCCACGGAACGATCCACGGCCTCGTCTGCCGACACGGTGCGGCTTTTCAGTGAAACAACGGCGGCCGTGGCCTCTTCCGGTATTGTGTCTTGTAGGCGTGGAACACCGATATACTGCACGGAGGTCATGCCGTTCTTGCCGAGCATGAGCGCCAGGTCCGTAGACCCTGTCATATCGTCTCCGATGGCTCCCAACAGGACACTCATTTTGATCCCCGCAATGTTTGTATATCGTCAATGAGCACGATGGGGTGAATTTTAACGCCGCATTGCCGAGTGCATTCGTTTTTCAAGAGTCTGTCAAGCGCCGAATCCGGCCAGCACCGCCCGGGTAACTTCGGCGGTTCCGTGGGGTCCACCAAACTCCATGGGTTGAATGGTTTCTCCGGCAAAACCGTTTTCAACAGCGGCTTCCAAGCGACGGGCGGCCCTGAGGCATGGTTCCAGTTCGAGACGGTTTCCCAGCCACTCCAACATCATGGCCGCCGACATAAACATGGCTGTGGGATTGGCCTTGCCGGCGCCGGCGATATCCGGGGCCGTACCGTGTGCGGGCTGAAACAGGGCATGGTGATCACCGATTTCGGCACAGGCGGCCATTCCCATTCCACCCATTATGCCGCCGCCGATATCCGATAAAATATCGGCGAACATGTTTTCCGCCACCAAGACATCAAAATCCCATGGCCGGCGTACCATATCGAGGGCCATGGCGTCGACGTAGTTATAGTCGGTGGAAATGTCCGGGTAGAGGAGGGCGCGTTCCTTGAAAATTTTACGGAAGAAGGCAAAGGCTTTAAAGACGTTGGCTTTGTCCACACAGGTGACGTGACCTTTTCTCCCCCTCGCTTTGCGCCGCCGGGCGAGCTTAAAAGCGAAGTCGAAGAGCCGTTCACACGTGTTGCGGGTGATAACGAGGGTCTCCCGTGCTTCGCAGTCTTCGATTACCTCGCCTTTGCCCGCGGAGGCAAACAGGCCTTCGGTGGATTCGCGCAGCACCACAAGGTCTATTTCCCGACTACGCTTGTCGCTCACAGGGCTCCGTACATTGGGATAGGACTTGACCGGGCGGACACCGGCATAGAGATCGAATTCAACCCGCATCTTCAAATGAGGAGAAATTTCAGTGCCGTCAGGGAAGCGGACATCCGGCAGGCCCATGGCGCCCAGCAGTATGGCGTCGGCCTGGCGGGCCTTCTGCATGGCTTCATCGGTAATATCGGTGCCGGTCTCCCGGTAAAATTCGGCGCCGGCCGGGAGCTTTTCGGTAATCAGACGAAAGCCGCCGACGTGTCGTTCCAGGTGTTTCAAAACCGTCAGGCAAGCGTCCATGACTTCAATACCGATACCGTCACCGGGAAAAACGACGATCCGCAATTCGTTGGTTGTTATCATTTTATCTTCCTATGCCGGCTAAAGCCTCTATTTGATGGATCGGCAGCCTTCTATTAGTGTTTACAGTGAGAAGACAATATCCGTATGCAGCGTCCTCGCGCTTGTCAAGCAAAACGATCTCAAGAACGGAAAGACGCAGAGAGATCCGAAAAATGAGTTTTTGAGGCAATGGGCACATAATTGCAATTACATAAATGCGATTAGCGATGACCTCGATATGAAGTACGCCGGGGGCTACTCCGCTGCCATGTATGACCTGCCGGAGGAGAAGGAAAGGAAGCGACTGTCGCTGTTCGCCGAACATTTCTTTGACGCCATTATACAATATGTGCTCAGACCGAGGGAGTCCGTCCCTTGATTCACAGTTCTTTCGAGATTGTAGCCGGAGATGTTCAGGGCAGGGTCGGCGTTGGCAGCCAAAAGGTGCTGGTTCTGACGGATTCGTGGGATGAGGGAACCAATATAGGGAGAATGATTCGCCAATTTACAGGGACATTTACCGATGAAGTCGAGGTAATTGACCTAAATGAGGTCGATATCAAGGGGGCAAGCCTGGGCTGCCTTCAGTGCGGATCGAAATTTTTACAATAAGAACCGCTTGTACGATTTTCCACAGAAAGACTACATTTCTCGAATTATGAATTCAATCAAGGAAACTCGGGTCCGGCGTTCGGGTTTTATAAGTGGTGGAAGCATCCTCCCGAACGCCGGACTCGGTGCCATTCTATACGGCCACCGCCGTCGCTTCGATCACGGGGTTGGCCTTGAGGTATTCCAACCGGTTCAGACCGTTGATGTAAGCCATGGCGCTGGCGTTGATGATGTCCGGGTCGGCGCCTTTGCCGAGGGACACCAGGCCGTTTTCGCGCAAGCGGACCGTCACCTCGCCTTGGGCGTCCGTGCCGCCGGACAGGGCGCCGACGGTGAAGCGCAGCAGTTCCGATTCGGTGCCGGTCAGTTTGGCGATCGTGTTGAAGGCCGCATCGATGGGACCGTTGCCGTACCCGGCCCCCTGGACGCTGCGGCCGTTGATGGCGAGTTTGACGCTGGCCATCGGCAGCAC
>JARROL010000239.1:0-9738 GCA_037383965.1 Desulfobacterales bacterium
CCATTTTCGGGCAAACAACGGTCGGCTATTGAATAATAATGATATACCCTATGAGATAGGAGGCAATGTCACCATGGAGCCCCAAGTTGAGGCTATCGAATAAGCATTCCTGGCTTGCGACCTCAGCTAGGGTCTCCATGGGATTTATACACAAGGTCATACTTTATGCCGCATAGAGTTATTGTAAAGCATTGGTGTTAGGGCGTTTAGCAACTATTGTACGAATTCTTATTGGACGCCGGGTATAGCTGAACCACACACTGCCCTGCAAAAGGTGATGAAAGTCGCGAAGGGGAGCTCATAGAAAAATGCTGTTCACCCGAAACCAGACCGCCAAACAGGCCTTGAAACGCTACCATCTGAACAAGCACATACTGACGTTGCTCATCGCGGCATTTATCGGCGTCCTGAGCGGATACGGGGCCGTTCTTTTTCGCCTTCTGATCAAAGGCGCCCAGTATGTCTTCTACGACAATACGGGTGATATTCTCTCCTTTTCTCATGCACTCCCTGTCTATATTATCGTGGGTGTTCCCTGCCTCGGGGGGCTCATGGTCGGGTTGATCGTGACCTTTGCAGCCAACGAAGCCAAGGGCCACGGTGTTCCGGAAGTCATGGAGGCAGTGGTCCTTCGAAACGGCCGTATCCGGAAACGGGTGGCCGCAGCCAAGATCTTGGCCTCCGCCATCTGCATCGGATCGGGCGGGTCTGTGGGACGGGAAGGTCCCATCGTCCAGATCGGGTCTTCTCTCGGTTCCACTGCATCACAGATATTCAACGTTGCACGGGCGCACCAGAAGACCATGGTAGGCTGCGGCGCCGCAGCCGGTATTGCCGCCACCTTCAACGCCCCCATCGCAGGCGTCCTGTTTGCCCTGGAAATCCTCCTCGGTGATTTCGGAATTGCCTCCTTTTCCCCGGTGGTTCTGTCTTCCGTGACGGCCACCACCATTTCCCGGCATTATTTCGGAGATTTTCCTGCTTTTACCATTCCCGCCTATCATTTGAAAACACTGTGGGAGTTCGCCATCTACCCCTTCCTCGGGCTCTTTGCCGGCCTCATGGCTCTTCTGTTCATTGTGACATTGTACAAGACCGAGGATCTCTTCGATGCCATACCGCTTCCCCAGTGGATAAAACCGGCCATTGGGGGCCTTTTGCTCGGAATCATCCTGATCAAATTTCCCCAGGTGTTCGGGGTGGGTTATGGTGCCATCAATGAGGCCCTCTTCAACCAGCTGTCCGGTATTTTCTTGATTTCACTTGTCTTTTTGAAAATTGCGGCCACCTCCATTACCCTCGGATCCGGCGGATCGGGCGGCATATTCGCCCCTTCCCTTTTTATTGGGGCCATGGCCGGAGGATTCTTCGGTTGGATCGCGAACATCCTTTTTCCCTCTTTGACGGCATCTCCGGCAGCCTACGCCCTCGTCGGAATGGGTGCAATAGTGGCGGGAACAACCCACGCGCCGATAACCGCCATTATTATCATCTTTGAATTGAGCGGAAACTACAAGATCATCTCCTCCCCATGATGATCACCTGCATTCTGAGTACGATGCTGGCCTCTTCCCTGAAGAAAGGATCCATTTACACCATCAAATTGCTGCGCCGGGGTGTGGATATATCGGGCGGTATGGAACAAAACCTCCTGCGGTCCATGCAGGTTACGCAATTCATGCTGAAGGACCCTCCAACGGTCCCTGAGGGGATGCGGCTGCTGGACTTGATAAGGACTTTTAAAACGGAAGATGTCTCCTACCTCCATGTAGTGGACGGAAATAAAGATCTGACGGGAATCATCTCTTTCAGGGATATCAGGCCCATTTTCCAGGAGGATGGGCTGAATTTGCTGGTGGTGGCAAAAGATGTCGCGACCACAAACCTGAAAACCGTGAAGCGGCAGGACAGCATCCTGAAAGCCCTACGGATCATGAGCGACCTTGGTATCTCTCAACTTCCCGTGGTTGGTGGGAAAAACGAAAGGAAGGTAATCGGCATCCTCAGGGACAAGGATGTGTTAGCGGCCTACGACAAAGCCATCATTCGCCGTGAGATCGAGACCGGCTAAAATGACGAGGAGATTCCCATTTCCCTCATTCGGGCATGTCATCAACGATCTATTTCGAGAGTCGAAATCTTAACACGCATCTCGAATCGATTTCAACCGGGCGTCTTTTAAGGTCTGTTTGCTTCTCCATAATCGAACCATTTATGCACATCGTGTATCAATTTTTCATGGTCTGTTTTTAAAATGGTGTACATGCTTGCATTTTCAATTCCAATACTTCCTATCTCTGCTAAGCCAGATATGAATTCTTTTTCAGCATCGGAAAATTCCCGTGGTTCTGAAGTATATATTCTTAGAACACCAATAATTTTTTCTTTTAGGGACATCGGTACGGAAAGAATTGTGATAATTCCTTCTTTTTTTGCCGCACTAGGATACTGAATCCGATGGTCATTTGTCGCATCAGGAATCATAACCCATTTTCCGCTCAACGTTTCGACGATACTTTTTTCCGAATCTACAGGTCCCTTATTCAGGTACGTTTCACTCAACCCGTCTGACGAACTTATTTTTAATTTCTTTTCCAATTGATCTAATAGAAAGATCGTACAGCCTTTAACGTTCAATGTTTTCACAGTATTTTCCGTAATCGAATTCAGGACTTCCTTTATATCCAGAGAAGAATTTATTTTCTTGCATACATCTTTGAATAATTTGAGTAATCGGATCTCTTGAACTGGCATGTAGCCCTCCTTTTTGAAAATCTTTAATAAATTACAGCTTGCCGCTATTCTACGACAAGGATTCCTTCGGCAACAATCTGACCCGGCGGCAGGCCTAAAGTGCCACGGGAAAGATCAGGGACCTCGACCTTGTAACGGAATTTTCCCTTGCCCACAAAGGTCAGGCTGGACGTACCACCGCGCGGCATGAAACCAGTTGTATAAACGGCGTCTTTTTCAGTGAAGCCCGAAGGTGATTGGGTCGCCGACCGGCAGGCTTTGGCATCCTCTCTGAAAACGATTCTCGCCTTCGTCCACTGAACCCAATTGATCCAGACAACACAAGTATCTATTGGAATCGCCGCCTCGATCGGCTCGATCTGGATCTGATTTCCCGCAGCTCCTTTTTCACCGAAGATTCTGATCAACTGGCACTCAGCCGCTGACAGGCTATCCAAAAGCGTAAAAACCGACAGAGAAATCCACAGCATTAAAAGAGCACTCAAATAAACGGCATGATTATTTTTCATCGTTTGTCCTTCCCCCCGGCTAAACCGTCAAAGCTGCATTCATTGCACAATTTTTTGTTAGTGCAAACCCCATAAAACGGCATCTTTTGGGCCAGGCCGATATTCTCAATCTGTAAAAATCTCGCTGTAAGCCTGCTGCGCCTGCGCCAATATAGTTGCTGAGACCTTGAAGGGGCCCGAACTTTACCATTGCCATAAGGATACTGATAGAAAGCTACGCCGCATCCCCAAGGTTCAATTCGATCATTTTAAGGCTGGCCAACATCCTCGATGCGTTCCGGTCTACAGCCGGAAAATCCGCCCCCATAACTCTCAACTTTTCGACTGCCGCACGAATGAGCTTGACCTGTTCGGCAAAAACTGCCGGATCGATAATTTGATTCATTTTCACCTCGCGTGTTAAGCGTACCGGTTCCCTCTTCGATCAAACTGGATGCTCGCAACCAGAATCAGTGCCCATAGCCAAATGAGTCAGCGGCTGTGTAAAGAATCTTTTCGCATGTCCTTGAACCGTTTGGCTTTTACTTCGTAACGGGGGAGTTTGCCGTGGTCATAAAATTCTATCCGATAGCCGAGATTGGTCTTCAGTCTCAGCTGGTCTTTGAGAGTGCTTTCCAAACTCTTGGTCATGTCTTCACAGCCCGGTGCAATTTCGACCTTCAGTTTGATGCGGTCCAAATCACCCAGCCGGTCGACGATAACCTCGTATTCATCGCCCAGACCGTCAATTGAGCGCACGACCTCCTCTATGGCCGCCGGTGACAGAAGAACACCTTTGACCTTGGTGATGTCGTCTGCCCGACCGAGAACACCACCTTTCAGAAGGCGAAAGGATCGACCGCAGGGGCAAGGAGCGTGACCCCACATGATTACATCCTTGGCGTCGAAGCGGATGCAGGGCTGGGCCACGCGATCAAAGGCTGTAATAACCATCCTTCCTTTCCGGCCGGGCTCCTCTAAGGGTTCTCCCGTGTCGAGGTCCTCGATTTCCACCAGGAAAAACGCTTCGTTGGCATGGACGCCACCGGGCTGTTCGGCGCATTCGTATGACCAGGCGCCGATCTCTGTGGCTCCCGCGTGGTCGAAGACCTTGGCATTCCAGGCCGACTCCATGCGCCGCTTTGTGGAGACAATGCTGGCACCGGGCTCTCCGGCACAGGTTATCTTAGAAATACCGAGTGTGGCCGGGTCGATGTCCATCTTGCGCTTGGCCGTTTCCGCCATCCCCAGAATATATGTCGGGGTACCCATCATGGCAGTGGCTCTTAGTTCCTTGATTTTGAGAATTCTGGCCTGGGTATCCAGGACGCCGCCTGGAACGACCTCGCATCCAATTTTCTCGGCAGCATAGTGTCCTGCCCAAAAGGCCACAAAGACATTATACCCAAAGGGTATGAAGACCCGGTCGCCGGGGCGATAGCCTTGGGCCCACAGGATGTATGACCAGCACTCCGCCCACCACTCCCAATCCTGCCAGGTGTCCGGTTGGTAGACCGGCTGACCGGTCGATCCGCTGGTCTGCCGGAACTCCACGACCTCTTCGAGCGGGACGCACAGCGCGTCGCCGTATGGATAAGGGGCCTTGCCTTGTATGTCGCGCATCATTGATTTGTCGACTTTTGGCACCCGCCGGATGTCCTTGAACGTCGTTATGTCCGCGGGCGTGACACCGGTCTTTTCGTAAAGTCGGCGATGAAATTTCGAGTGCGTGTATGCCCAATCGAATATCCGTTTGAACTTTATCAGCTGAAGCCGGTGCAGTTCTTCGCGCGGCATGGTCTCGAGATAGGGGTTCCAATACCGTTGTCCTTGGTTCATTGCCATCCCTTCAGTCGAATTACAATTACCGTCATTTCGTTTTGTAGGAACACCATCATATTTCGTTTCTTATATGAGGTTCAACCTATATGTTGCAAGGGTCTATTGCCTCGAATTATCCAACCGGGGAAATCTCCGTCACCAATGTTCATCGCTATGACTGACTTAACCGGCTCAACTGACCGAACCGACTTAGGGTCCCGGAAAAAAATAATTCCACCTCTTGCTTGTCTTATGGCCCGTCTACTGCGTTACATCCACCCGCACGTATCTCGATATGCGCCGCTGGATGTGCCTTGTAGACAACCCAGACAATTGGGCGCTATCTGTTTACACAATTATTTTGTTGTTCTATAAAGGAAACTATTCACGGTGCGGTAATTGAAAATTTAACGTAATATCAAATGGTTTAAACTTTATGCGATACCGGCCGGGTAATACCGACAACACGTAGGGGTCGTGGATACAATCAATGATAATTTGTTCATGACATTTTACCTGCAGAGATACGGGAACGGAAAGGATTCTTTTATGTTGACGAGGGGCAGTGCATTTCGAGCCGGTGTTTCCATATTTTCCACCAACCGGCGTTTCACACGAACTGCACGGTGCATCATTTTTATGCTCTGTTTTTTGGCGGCTGCAATGAATGTGTTTTCCGCAACAAAACCCACAGCCGCGCCTATTTTTACGTTTGATGATGTGGTTGCCAAAGCCAAGGAGTTGGCTGCGCAACCTTTTCAAGATTCGAAGGTCACTGAGCCGGACTTCCTGTTTAAAGCAACCTACGATCAGTGGCGCGACATCCGTTTTGAAACCGACAAATCTCTGTGGCGATCGGCGAAGCTGCCTTTCGAGGTCCAATTTTTCCATCTGGGATTTTTTTACGACCGCCCCGTGAAAATCAACGTCATCGACACTAAGGGGGTCGAGCCGGTTTCTTTCTCAACCGATCTTTTCAATTACGGTGCCAACGATTTCAACGACAAATTACCGGACAATATGGGCTTTGCCGGATTTCGGTTGCACTACCCCATCAACCGCAAAGACTATCGGGACGAAGTGGCCGTCTTTCTGGGGGCCAGTTATTTTCGGGCGGTCGGTAAAAATATGGGCTACGGTATGTCGGCAAGGGGCCTGGCAATCAACACGGCGCTCGATTCGGGCGAAGAGTTCCCTTATTTCAAGGAATACTGGCTAGTCAAACCTTCCCGTAAGGCCAAGCAGATGGTCGTTTACGCCTTGCTGGACAGCGTGAGCCTCACCGGGGCCTATAAATTTGTCATCCGACCCGGCAAGGCAACCCTGATTAAAGTGGAGACCACGATCTTCCGGCGCCGCGAGGTCGGCAAATTCGGCATCGCGCCGCTCACCAGCATGTTCCTGTACGCAGAGAACACCAATCAACGACCGATCATTGATTTCAGGCCCGAGATCCACGATTCGGACGGACTGTTGATCGCCGATGGTACCGGCGAAATCATATGGCGTCCGCTGGTCAACCCGGAGCGGCTTCTGGTCAACTCCTTTCAACTGAACAACCCGAAGGGCTTCGGGCTACTGCAGCGCGATCTTGACTTCGATCATTACCAGGACCTGGAGGCCCGCTATGACAAACGGCCCAGCGTCTGGGTCGCACCTGTCGGCGAGTGGGGTAAGGGTAACGTGGAGCTAATCCAGATTCCCTCCACCAGCGAAGTCGACGACAACATCGTCTCCTTCTGGGTTCCGGCCTCACTGCCTGACGTGAAAGAACCGATATCGTTCGCCTACGACATGAGCTGGTATTTCCCGGTGGATGACCCCGATGCCGGCGGTTATGTTTCGGCCACGCGCACCGGCAGGGTTCGGGACAAAAACCTGAGGTTGTTCGTCATTGATTTCAAGGGCGGAAAACTGGACAAGCTTCCCGAGGTTCTGCCGGTCGAGGCCCCCCTCGAAGGCATAGTGACCGTCGGTGAGGGAACGAGGATTGTCGAAAAGCATCTCGTTAGGAATGACCCGAACAGCGGGTGGCGGCTCGTCTTCCAGCTCGAATCCGATAACGAGGGGCCGCTCGATAAAGTTCTCCCCAAACCGAAAAATCAACCATCGCTGGAAATGCGAGCCTATCTCAAGGAAGGCCAGAACATCCTGACCGAAACCTGGAGCTATGGTCTCTTGCCCTGAGGTGACGGTTTTGAAAAACCAATCGACAAACCCGGATATCGAACCACCCACGGCTGTCGCACCGTCAACCACATCGACGCCGAAGATCTATTTCGGTGCGACAGACGAGTGCACCGATTGGCAAAATGCCCGCGACCGGGTGCTGCTTTACTTGCGGTCGATCAACATGCCACCCATTATAGGCCTTTCGATTGCCCTCGATGTGCTCCGCCGTGCGGTTAAAAAGTGTGACGTATCGACTGAGTATAATCCAACGCAAGCCGCCATGATGTCCCTCCGTGAAGTGCTGACCGAACGAAACCTTTTTCCGGAAACCCGGGCCTTTTGGGACCGCCGCAAGATTTTCTGTACATCCGAGTCGACTCTTCCTCTAAATGAAACCGCAGGAATCCTCTCTGAAACTGTTGCACTCTCCGGCGGCCTGCCGGTGGCACCGCCACTCAAAAGGGGGCACATGCTGCCGGATTTTATCGATCGAAAGCCGGTTCGCTCCTTCTTTGGTAGGCTTTTCCGGCGCACAAAGGGACCCCATCGACCGGGTTCGAAAAGAACCTCGAACGTGCTGCAGAGAATGGTGGCCAGCGGTCAACCGCCGGAGGTCGGAGATGAACCGTAAGCCGATCAAAAAATTCTGGGAAAAAGAGGCCGTGAGGCGGCGCGTCCTGCTAATGCTCCTCATCGTGAGCACCACCGCGGTCGCCAGCGGGTACATGGCCAACGTTCTGCCGCACATGGGCCGCACCGGGCTCGAAATTGCCCTCGTCATTTTTTTCGCCATGCTTTTTGCGTGGATATCGATCGGGTTTTGGACGTCGTTTATCGGTTTTTTGATTCTGATGCGGCGGTATAATCGATTCACCATAAATTGGCCTTCTTCCGCCAATGATCCCGTGATCGAAAAAAACACCCGTACTGCAATTCTGCTGCCGGTTTACAATGAATCGGTGAACCGTGTCATCGCCGGCCTGCGGGCGACTTATGAGTCGCTCGCATCGACCGGTCAAATGGCATTCTTCGACTTTTTCGTGCTCAGTGATTCCACGAATCCCAACCGGTGGGTGGAAGAGGAGGCCGCCTGGGCGGAACTTTGTAAAGACGTCGACGGATTCGGCCACATTTTTTACCGCCACCGACGGCCGAATATCAAGCGCAAGAGCGGCAATATCGCCGATTTTTGCCGCCGCTGGGGGCGCAGTTACCGCTACATGGTCGTCTTAGATGCAGACAGCATAATGAACGGTGGCACCCTGGTTCGTCTCGTCCGACTCATGGAGCAAAATCCCGATGTCGGCATCCTTCAGACAGCCCCGGCGACGGTCGGCCGTGACACCCTTATCGCCCGCGTGCAACAGTTCGCCAATCACGTTTACGGGCCGATGTTTGCCGCCGGCCTGTCCTACTGGCAACTGGGTGATGCCCAATACTGGGGGCACAACGCCATCATCCGGATCGAACCCTTCATGAGGCACTGTGCCCTGCCGCAGCTGCCCGGCAAACCGCCATTGGGGGGCCACATCCTCAGCCACGACTTTGTCGAGGCCGCTCTCATGCGCCGGGCCGGATGGGAAGTCTGGCTGGCATATGATCTGGGCGGCAGCTACGAGGAGGCGCCCCCTACTCTTCTCGATGGCCTGACACGCGACCGGCGCTGGTGCCAAGGCAATATGCAGCATATGCGGCTGCTGTTGACGCGCGGCATTTTCCCGGCCCACCGTGCCCTTTTTCTAAACGGCGCCATGTCATACATATCGGCCATCCTGTGGTTCATGTTTCTGAATCTCAGCACAATCGAAGCGCTGGCCCAGGCGATCTTCGAACCCAAATACTTTCCGCCCCACCGGACCCTTTTTCCCCACTGGCCGGTTTGGAATCCCGGTTGGGCGTGCCATCCGACTTTATGACCCATCAGAATCATAAATACGAACTTGCTGTGAAACAACATCCGTATCGGTGCGAAAAATGTGGAGAACACGACTTCGGCGCCGATGCTCAGAGAGAGCCTTATGAGGATGTTGTTTCACAGCAAGTTCGTGTTTATGATTCTGATGGGTCAAAAAGTCGGTTGGCACGCCCAACCGCGTGAAGACCGCGGAACCACATGGCACGAAGCTTTTCGATTCCACTACGGCGGAATGCTGTTGGCGCTCATCTGGGGTTTCATCGTTTACACCATCAACCGGTCCTTTTTCTGGTGGCTCACACCGATCCTGATTCCCCTTGTTCTTTCGGCGCCGCTATCGGTGTGGTCAGGAAGGGCCAATATTGGACGCAGGTTCCGGAAATACGGACTGTTTCTCATTCCCGAAGAAATCAATCCGCCGCCAGAATTAACGTCGCTCAAGTCCTATCTGGACAAGCTCGATAGCCAGGCAAATTCACTCGGTATCGATAGAAGCAAGGGATTTGTCCGGGCGGTCGTCGATCCCAAGATCAACCGTTTGCATCTCGCGATTCAGCGTCAGCGACGGCGCGTCTCGCCGAAGATCGC
>JARROL010000239.1:9768-14402 GCA_037383965.1 Desulfobacterales bacterium
AAAAAAAGAGATCCTGATCGATCCGACCAGCCTTTCGTTGTTACACGAATTGGTCTGGGAAAGCCCTGAAGAAATATTTTCCGGGCGTTGGCGGGTTGCCACGCCTTGATATGTCATGATCACGAAAGGTGAAGAGTGCGATGTTCAGGGTTCGGGGTTAAGCGGTGCCTTTGAGCACCGCCTTCAGTCTCATTGAAGAACAATTTAAGGTTTCGGAGAAAAACTACACATCGCATATCCCTGCGTTTTCGCGCTTTACCAGCCGGACCCTCATCGCTCGCAACGCCGATTTTGTTTTTATAGAACACGGATAGTTAGCCGGCCGGCGTCCGCACGGCACCCGAAAGCCACATCGCCAGAAACAATACAGCCCCCTGAATGATCCATCCGATGATGCAAACACCGATCGCACGCGCATTCGAACTGTAATCGAGAGCCTGCCTGACCGCAATGACCATGGCAACCAACTGCCAGATACCGGCAACAAAAAAGATCAGTCCGCCGATACCCGGTAAGATGCCGAGGATGCGGATCACTCCCGGCGAACTGGAGAAGCCCGTGGTTCGCAGCAGTTCACCGACATCTGCGCGCGTTTGGGGTTCGGGCAGCCAGCGGGTCCCGATGAAATAGGTCAAGAGGGCCCAAACGTACCACCCCAACAGCGCCCCGAGAGTGCCTGTCAGAATGCCCCCGAAACCCATTTTCCCAATATTGCCGATACCCGCCGCCACGCTGGATATCACGACCACGGTCATGGCCTGGCCGATCGTCGTACGGTCGGCTTCAACTTCCTCGTAAAGAGCGACGTCCAACTTGGCCGCTCGCAGCATGCGCTCGAATAACAGGTTCATACATTTCTCCTTTCGTGATGGTTTTCCCTGAAATTATCGCAAAAATAAATTTTACCCGGTGCAACACAAGGACGGTTGCTCCGGGGCTTCATTTTTATTCAAAGCGGCGGTCCAAAGGGTCATGAACGTTTCGGCCAAACGTTATCAGGGTCCTTCGGTGCCACCCAGACCGCATACCATCGTACTCGGAAACACGCAAACGAAAACTTGTTTTACTATTTCCCAGATCCCGATCTCTCTTCAGACCTGCCTTGACTTCCACATTTTCTCCTGTTAGGGATCAGTATTATGATGGAGAGCTTGGAGTATAATAGACTTCATGCATCATTGAATGTCGAGTCGTTAGGGTCACGGTAAGAAATAGTTTCACAAGATTGCACCGGATTTGGGTTCGTCTACAAGGCACATCTTGCGGCACATATCGAGATACGTGTCGGTGGATATAACGCAGTAGACGATCCAAAAGACCGCCAGATGTGGAATTATTTCTTTCTGGGGCCCTTAGATCCTTGTCGGGATCCCAAAATAAAAAACGATCGTGTTGCAAAACAACCGTACGGGAGAATGCCAGATGATACTAAAAAGTTACTTTCCACTGATTGTGGCCGGTTACATCGTGGCCGTCGGACTTTTTTTCCTGTCGACGGTCGTTATCGAAAATGCTTTGATTACGCCTGATCCCGGCGGTCGTCCTGTCCTTCTCGCCCTTTCGATTGCCTTTGCCACTGCCGGCGCCGTGTTCGCTTTAATGTTTTTCAAGGGCCGCCTGAAAAAATCCGGCAAAACGGTCAAAGAAGTGCGCCTGGAAGCCGTGGCCAAGCTTGATGCCGAATCCATGCTGGCCGATATTGCCCTGAAAGACCCCGACCCGGATGTTCGTCTGATTGCCCAGAAGCGGCTGGAAGAAATTGCCAAGTAGGAACAGGCAAAGGTCGCGTCTAAGGCCCACAAAACCATCGGCGGTTTTCGGCCCAGATAGATGTGCCCGCCCGGCAGCCGGCTATATGTAAGGGTTCACCGAGAACCGCTCGGTCGATGGTACCGGACTTGACTAAAACGTGAAACAGGCTCATAGTCCGCATAGATGCACCCACTGAAACCGGTACCGAGGACGGAATGGCATCGGTCTCCGAGGTACCGGAGTTCGTTCACCTGACGGCCACGGGAGGCTGCCCATGAAATTCACGAAAACCAGAAGTGGACGCGCCTTGATCCATATGCTGATCACCCTCCTGGTCGTTATCGGCGCCCTGACGGCTATCGCCGTCTGGCATGTCGACCTGTTCCGCAAAATTTACCTTGTCGATACGAAAACCGTCGTGCTCAACGGTTTTATCCTGCTGCTTTTCTTTAGCGGTCTGATTCAATTGATCAGGGCCGTCGCCCATCTGAGTCAAGAGGAAAGGCAAGTGGAGAGATTTGTGCACGACAAAGAAACCCGCCGGTTTTTACCAGAAGGGCTTTCAACCACGTCTCTCATCGGACGACGCTACGACACCATCAGAAGCCTGCACGAGCACAAGGTGCCGATCAACCACGGTGCGATTGCCGCCATCACGGTGGCTGAAGAATCGATGCACCTGTCCTATCCCAAGTTTGTCAACAACGTGCTCATCCTGACCGGCGTCTTCGGTACGATCGTCTCGCTGATCTACGCCCTGATCGGCGCTACAACCGTCCTTCAGACCAATGCAGCCGGTGAGGGAATCGGGGTGATGCTGCTGGGAATGAACACGGCCCTGAACACCACCGCGACCGCAATCGTCTGTTTTTTTCTGTTCACGTTCTTCTATCAGCGCTTGGCAGACCTCGAAACCTATGTCCTCAGTCGGGTCGAGAAAGCCGTGCTGGTGCATATCATACCGGAATTCGCCTTCGATTCCGAGGCCGTCAACTACAAAACCGAGCGATTGGTCGCGGAACTGCAGCTGCTGGTGGAGGAAATGAAAGCCGGCGGTGATGTTCTCCGTGAATCTCTGTCCGGCCTCAATAAATACATCCGCGCCTATCTGGCAAGGATCGCGGCCCTTACCGCTCGCCAGGACAACCAGGCCGAACAGACCCAGCAAGTACTCGGCCAGCTTTTAAAAATCGAGACGGTGCTCAAAAATGGCTTCCGGCTGAAAGAATAGATCGGAACATGCACAACTTCGACAACTTCATCGATCTGAGGCTCAATCGTCGGCGCCAAAATGACGATAGCTCCCTTTGGCCCAGTTTCACGGATATTATGACCGTGATCTTGATGATCTTCATGCTGACCATGATTGTCGTCATCGTCAAAAACGCCAATCTGGCCAAAGAACTGACCGTGAGCCAAAACGAAACGCGGAAGCTTCAGTCGTTGCTGGATGAGGCCCGCGCGGACCGTGAAGAGCTGAAGATCAAGATCACCAACCTCGATGAAAAGCTGCGGGCCCAGCAGATGGAAATCATCCTGCTGGGCGACGAAAACAAGGTCGTGCAAAGCACTCTGGAAGCCAAGGTGGCCCTGATCTCGGCGCTTCAGAAACAGTTGTCCGAAATCCAAGCCGATGCTGAAAGACTGGCGAGCCGACTGACGACCGCCGAAACCGAGAAAGAGGCACTCGCGTCACGCTATGAGGAGCAAATGAAGGCGATCAGTGCTGAAACCGAGCGCCAGATCGAGGAATTCAACCGCAAGTTCGCAGCCCTGATGGACCGCCTCGGGGAAAAGGAAGATCTGATCGTTGCCCTGAATACCGAAAGAAAAGACCTTGAACTGACACTGGCCAAACAGCGCAAGGCCTACCTGGTACTCGAAGACAAATACCAGCGTTTGATCCGCCCGGCCCGCAGTCCGCTGGGAAAGGAAGTGGTCACCGTGCAGTACTCCCGTCAGGACGGCCAGTACCGCATTCTCTACAAAGGGCCCCAGAGCGACGAATTCGAACCGGTCGACCGGGAAGAGCTGCGGTCCCGGCTCGACCGGCTAAAAAGTCGCTGGCAGGACAAGCTCTATATCAAAATCGTCATCCCGGAACAAAGCGGTTTATCGTACAACGAGGCCTGGAATTTCACGCGTGATATCCTCTCCCGCTACGACTACTACTACCAGGAGCGCAACCCTACAGAATCGCAAGATAAAGCCCCTCTGCCTGGTGGGCTTTAGATGTCGGAATTTGGGGGAAGTCATAGATCCCCTGGAATGAGCTTTCAAAGCGAAGATTTTGAGGCGGACATTTCGCACAAGAATGGGGTGAAGAGCTGCGAGAAAAGCGCTGAAGTATTTGGACAATAACAACATTTATTTATAAAAACCTTTGAAATAGATGCAAAACATCCTGAATTTCTGTGATAGTAAAACCGTATTTGCAAGTATTACAGTTAACTAAAATTTTCACTGAGTGGCAATCCATAATTTGTGTACGACCCCGAAAGTTCTCCCGATCGGGCACATATCGGCAATTTCCCCGACCTGCATGTTACATACGCTAATCTTAAGAATTACAAGCGTTTTCAGCGTTTCGATTTAGGCACGATATATACAATTTGGACTACTTCGGAGCGTGTGGGGGTTTACGTATGATTTATACAGCAGAACAATAATTGATGCAGAATATCGCAGAAAATCGAGACTGTGATCTTTGGCAAGGATGTTGGACCTACACAAGTAGGAATTGATTTATGGAAATTGTGATTGGCAAATCAAATATACATTTTCCTGGAATGCCACATTCAAATACGACATCCAAAATTCAGATCATTGAATAAATTGATAGATTACCATACAAAATACGCAACAAAATTAGAGGAGAGCTC
>JARROL010000240.1:0-4630 GCA_037383965.1 Desulfobacterales bacterium
TGGCTTCCATGACCCGCACCACCGACTCGGTGGCGCCATCGGCGTAAAGATTCCACCCCATTCCGCCGGTGGCCTCGATACGTCCGACGTTGAACACCACCATGGGCGGGTGAACGATCGGGTTAAGATTGTTGACGCTGGTAAACCACACGTTGGGAGCTGCCTGAAACTGAGGGAAGATCGGTCGTATTATATCCAAAAATTCCGCTGTGCGTCGCGCCGGCAGAGCGGCATTGGGAAGAAAGTTCTTCACGCCGATGCAAGCGACCTTGCCCGGCGCCACCGCCCGGGTCGCATACAACAACGACATGGTTTCAACGGGTGTCACCCGGGCGGTTACCCCGGCTGCCTGCATCCATCTCCGGAATCGTAGCGCGCCGAAGTTGGACGTAAACACAATGAACTGGCCGTCTTCGAAGTGCTGGGCCAGTGCTTTGCTGAACGGCTCGTGCGCAGCGGCAGCGCCGCCGATGAAAATAACGTCCGCACCCTCGACGGCCTGTTTCAAATCGGTGGTGATCATGTTCATGCGGGCGAACCCGTTGCCGGCGTCGCCGGATATCTCGATGCCGCCCTGCTTTTCGATGGCATTCAGATTCTGCGCAAAATCGGGCAATTCAGCCAGGTTGACCGGATAGCCCTTCAGGGCCAGGTCGGCTGCAAAGGTCTGGCCCGAGTTGCCGGTGCCCATGACCGCAAATGTCAATTTCCCTTGTGTCATGCCTTCTTCTTTCTTTGACGCCTGGGCTCCGGGGGGCCGTTGTTGGTTTTGCGGCTCTTGCGGACAAATGATCGAACGGGGGTTTTCTGCTCGATTTTCAGATAATCGACGGTGTAGGCCTCTATCTTGCCATCGTCCACACTGACGCCTAACCCGGGCTCGCGGGGCACCGCAACCACGGCATCGGAGATGTTCTTCTGAAAATCGGTGATGTCATCCGACATCCGCAGCACCGACATGTACGCGTGGCCGCAATCGAGCAGGTTGTTCAGCGTGCACCCGACCTGCAGCGACGCCGCCTGGGTGACGCCGAACTCGAGCATGCTGTTCAATAGGATTTTAATTCCGAAAACTTCTGCAGCCCTGGCGATCGTGTGCGATTTGCTCAGACCACCGTTTTTGGAGACTTTGATGCTGAAAGCATCAGCGGCCTCAGCCCGGATCACTCCGGCAGCATCCTCGAGAGTGACAAGGCTCTCGTCGACACTGAGCAGATAGGGAATCCGATCGCGAATGTTTCTGAGTTTCGCCAGATCACCGGTGGTCACGGGCTGTTCGAGAACGGCCGGTTCGCTGCCGTCGATACCATCGACGAATGTCAGCGTTTCCTTGAAAGTCCAGCCTTGATTGGCATCCATGATAAGGGTCAGACGGTCACCATAACGCTCGACCGCCGCGACCGCCCGCCGGATCTCTTCAGCGACAGGCAGGGCGCCCATTTTGATCATCACGGTGCGGTACCCCTGTTGAATCAGGGTCTCGATGGCGTCGGCATCCTCGGCGGGCGAACCGCTGCCGATGGGCCCCAGCAGCGGCAATTGTTCATGTCGGATACCACCCAGAAAAACGTGTGCCGGCAGCTGATGCACTTTCCCGAGAATGTCGAAAAGCGCCATGTTCACGGCTCCCCGGGACATCAAATTGCCATGCACCATCTGATCCAGGTCAGTTTCGATTTCGGCGATCCGCAGGGGATCTCGGTTCAGAAGATGGGGCGCTATAACGTCACGAATGACGGCCATGACCACCCCGGGGGCCTCCTCTGTGAAGGGATTCATGGGGTCAGCTTCGCCCAGACCGACAATGCCCGCGTCTGTATGCACTTTGAGAACGACCGCATGAGCGTCAGTCAGCGTGCCGTAAACCTTCGACAACTTGTAAGGCTGGCGGAAGGGAATCGAAATGTGGAACAGTTCCAAACCGGTAATCTTCATCAAATATCCCTTTCAGGCCCTGGTCTTGCCTATTTTGATGCGGGGATCCAGATAGCAGTAGGAAATGTCGGCCAACAGGTTAAGGAAAATAACGATGGCAGCGAGCACCAAAAAGGTCGCCTGAGCCACCGGGTAGTCATGCGACTGGGCCGCCTCGACCATCAGCTGACCCATGCCCGGCCAGGAGAAGACCGTTTCCACCAGAACCTGTCCCCCGATGGCAAAACCGACCATGAGAGAGGAAACCGTCACCACCGCCATCAAGGCATTGCGGGCGGCATGCTTGATCATCACCACGTGCGGTGCCAGGCCCTTGGCTTTGGCCAACTCGATAAAATCACTGCCCATGACCTCCAGCATGGAGTCACGCATGATGAGCATGGGGGTTGCCAGGTAATAAAGGGCGACAGTGATGGTCGGGAGCACCAGGTGGTGGAGGAAATCGACTGACAGGAAAACGCCAAGCCCCTTTCCGATGGAAACCCCCGCAGCGTGCATGCCGCCGGTGGGAAATAGATCCATCCGGTAGCTGAGCACCATCAGCAGCAGCAGGCCGGTGACAAACGGCGGCGCCGATTGAAACACGAGGGCCATTACCGTGCCCCCGGTGTCCAGCGGTCCGCCGCGGCGCCAGGCCATCACCATTCCCAGGCCGGTCCCTGCCACCAAAACGAAGCACATTGCCGCACCCATCAAAAAAATGGTGTTCCAGAAGCGGTACGCCATGATGTCGATCACCGGTTGGGAGCTGGTAAACGAGCGGCCCCAATCGAACACGACCAGATTTTTCAAATAGAGAACGTATTGGACCAGCAGCGGCTTGTCGAGGCCGTAGGCCTCTTTGAGCCGGGCCTGGGCGACGGGGTCCAGGGCCGGTGAAATCACTTGTGCCGTCGGGTCGCCGGGCATGATGCGGAAAATGAAAAACAGAATCGTGGCGACCCCGAACAGGGTCAGCAGTGTGTAAAGGATTCTTCGAATAATGTATTCTTGCATCGAATTGCCCCTTTAACCCGAACATTTGAGAAGAATTAAAAAAATCGAAGCATAAAAAGAGGGTGCATAGTAGATGGTTCCCTTGCCCGATGGTCGTACCGGATACCCCTTTCGGGAGTCGACTGCCGGCTCCCGAGAGGGGGTGTTGTTGGAAACTTATTTCGGGTAGTGAAGCTTGCCATCACCGTCCCACGTGTACCCGGCATCCTTAAGAATTTGCTTGGCCTTGGCCACATCTTCCGAATGCGCCTTGACCACCGGGTTGTGCCAGAACTTGTTGGCCGGCGCAATCACGGACCCCCCCGGTTCTCCGAAACCGGACAGGATCGCCTCGATCATCAGCTCCCGGGGGATCAGATAGTCGACGGCGCGGCGAAAGGCCGGATCATCCAACGGCGGGCGCCGGGTATGGTAGCTCAGGGTGTAAAACCCGTGATTGGGATAGCCTTCGGCCACCACGTTTTTGACTTTCTGCAGATCCAGCAGCAGGCTGGGCTTCAGGATGTAGCGGGTGCGATCGCACTCGCCCTTCTCGATCGCCGCTGCCATGGCATCGTGGCTACCGTATGCGATCCGGATGATGCCGGCACACTTCGGGGCGCTGAAGTGCTCCTTGAAGGCCGTGACCTTGAGTTCCCGGCCGCGGTCCCAGTAATCGAACTTGAACGGACCGCTGCCGATCGGCTTTTCATTGGCGAAGTTCATGGGGTCGGAGACTTCCGCTTTCTCGGGAATGTCCTTCCAGATGTGCTGGGGAATGATGAAGATCGCCCCCAACAGGTTGGGGATAAAGGGCGCATATGGCTCTTTAAGTTTGATTCGCACACCGTATTTGCCGGTGGTCTCCACCGATTCGATGTTGTTCAGGGACTCGACGAAGAACGGCGCCTTCCATTTGGTTTGGTAGTCGAGGGAAAATTTGACATCTTCGGCTGTCACCTCGACGCCGTCATGGAACTTCATCCCTTTTCGCAAGGTCAATTCGATGGTGGTCGGATCGACGATCTTGTAGGATTCCGCCGCCCAGGGTTGGGCTACACCCTCGGGATTGATGCGGAACAGGCGGTCGTAGATCATGCGCAGTTCCATGAATTCCAGGTGATCCTTGGCCGCCACCGGGTTGAGGTTTTTCAAAGGCGATGTGGCACCGGTACGCACATATCCGTCACCCTGAACCACCTCCATGTTGATGTCGGTCCAGAAACTGCCGATCCCCTCGCCCATCATCGGAACGACATTTTTAATGCGGTCCGAACGGTAGGCGTTGGTCATCTCGACGTAGGCCAATACACTCATGGACTGATCCTGCTGGATCAGAACCTGGGCATCGTTGACGATCTTCTTCCTTTTCTCAACATCCATTTCTTTCTGCTGGGCGACGGCCAGTTCGTCAATTCCGGTATCGTTCAACCCCTCCCAGTTCCAGCCGCCTTTCTTGTACTCGCCGGAGAAATGCTTCTTATAGATGAACACATTGGGGTCGATGCGCAGAGAAGCGCCGGAGAGCATGACCAGCCACATGTCGTAGTCATGCTCCATAATGACCTTCTGGACGTTCTGGTTGTAGTCGATGGGATTCGGGGTAACGTCCCAGCCGATGGCCTGGAAGGCTGTAGCAATCACGCGCGCCGCCTCGGGCCGGACCGGGTCGAAGGTCGCTGTGGCGGTGGTAATCTGCATCGGATCAACCTTCCCTCCC
>JARROL010000241.1:0-7550 GCA_037383965.1 Desulfobacterales bacterium
TGTTGCCTGGCCACCACGAAATCAAGGATGGTAAACATCGGATATAGGACGATGGCGACCCAGAGGGTGGCGCGGGCCCGATGGTAGAATAATTTCTGCGTTTCCAGGCGATAACCGGCGTTGCAACGTTCAGACGCCGCCGCGCCGCTGCTGACTGGCATTGCAGCCGCCGGCGACAGGTGAGAATCCGTTTGGCGCCCGTTCTGCTGGATTTTACGGCTCATTATGTTTTAACGGCTTTGATGAACAGGTTGACACCTTCCGATTCGGCCAGGATCTCGACATTATTTCCAAAAGGGCTGCTGGCGGCCAGGGCGGAGATGGCATCTCTGTCCCGGTAGTTGAGCTTCCACTGCATGATGTGGTCCATGAACATCCGTTCCGGGTTGTGGGGCGCAAAGTTCCCAATCAGCATCACCCCGCCCGGTTTCAGATGTTCGTGGCAGCGTCGGATCAACGCTTCAAAAAGACGGTCATCGAAGTAGTCGGTCAGACCGGCCGAATAGATAATGTCCTGGGTTTCGATGGCCTGACGGTTGCGGCCCAGGGCCCACTTGACGATGTTTTCATTCATCAGCCGGATGGTGGCGCGGTGGTTTCCGGGATCGACCTGGAGCCGGGTATAGGCCAGGGCTTCGGTGTCGATGTCGAGGCACAGGGCTTCGACCAGATCGCTGGCATCGCAGCCTTCGATAAAATCAAACAATTCGCGACTGGGGCCGCACGCCAGATTCATGATGCGCACGGGCCGGCTCTGTGTCAAAAAGGGCCAGCACAGGGCGGTCAGCTCCCGGCTGATCAGCTCGCGCCTCCCACGAACCGATTTGGCTGCGGTGGTGTTCAAGCAGTATCCGTCCACCAATCGGCCGAGTTTACCGTCACCATTTGGCCTGCCGCGATAAATCATTTCCATCAGAAGGTAATCTCCGGCGTAACCGCGCGGTTTAAAATAGGCCCTCTCGACGAACCGGCTGCGCATGAAGTAGGGAAATATCTCCTTGAACACATAGCCCCACATCAGGTCTTCGGTCCCCGGATCGCTTGGGATGTTCTGAAATTCCTGCAGGTGTTCGTTGAACCGTACCAGAACGCGATGACCGTGTGCCTGCATTTCCTCGGTCAGCTCCGGGGAGACGTCCTGCTGCAAGGCGTACGACAAGTGGTAGAACTGGGACTTGAACTCTTCGATGATCCGATTGACCGACCGCCATTCATCGGTCTGAAAGAATCGTTCCGGCAGCGCTTTGGGCATGCTGAAGCTGCGTCGCCCTGCGGAAAGTGAGACGCCGTAGGCGGTCAAGGGGGCCTGTTCGTCGAGCATTCCACGGAATTTGGAGCAGACTTTCCGGATGACAACCGTCAGGAAGCGTCCATAGAGTGACGGTCTCTCCCTTTCGATTCGAGCCAGGGTCGCCGGGTCGAAGCGCAGGATCACGGCCTCTTCGGTGGCGCGAATGTCCCGAACGCGCGAGGTCCCATCGAAAAAGCCGATTTCACCGAAAAAATTTCCCGCCCCGATGAGAGACACCAGGATTTTCGTTCCTTTTTCGGAGTAGGAGACCTCAACCGTGCCCCTCTCGACATAGTAAAAACAGCGCGACTCGCTACCATGGCTCAGCACGTCCTCATTGGCCCGGCAAAAGAACGGTTCGGCAAACGGCAAAACGGCTCTTATCGTTGCAACATCCAAGGGTCTATCGGGTGAGTCGGTTTCCGTTTCGGCGTCGGGAGCGCTTAATGGTGAATCTGTGCTATTTTCGATTTGGTGCACGGTTCCACCCACATGGTTGGAGGAGTTGTGGCGGGCTTTATGGACAGCGGGTGTAAAGACGAATAGGCGGATAGGGAAAATCTAATGTAGGTTTATCAGTGAGTTCCCCTAAATCGCCGACGCTGGACAACCGCTGTCATGGCCGACGCCATAAGGGCTTGCTCATAAGTAACTTACCATTTTGGACGCCGATGCATCCCGTCCGGCTGCCGGTGTAAAATTTCGGAATATCCAGATATTCATGCGATTTTACGCCTTTTCGGCCGGGCGTTTCAACGTCCGAAATCACTAACTTATTTTTTCGCGAGCCCTTAGCGCCATGGTTTTGCATCATCACCGCACGGTGATATTGCTCTCTCGTAATGTGTAAAACTCAAGTGATATATTTTAGTTGAATTTGACAATTTGTCAACCGTAAAAGTTTGGTATTTTTAGAAATTATGGAAATATGCGATTTGCGGGCGAGGGCATTCACCACTTGAGTCGTCCGAAGACGGTGCCATACGATCGTTTAACATTTTCTCTGACGGGCAAAGTTCAAGGGGCCGCGAGAACGAATCACCAAATGCATTTAGATATTCTGGGTGTATCGATATTTACCACGTTTCCGTAAAAATATTCATGAAATGTGAGGCTCTCGATGACCTTACCGGAAACCCTTTCCGCAACACACCATCGGTTATTTAAGACTTGCCAAACCGTAGCATGTGATTTAATATCTTTGCCGAACATCTTAAATAAAGGACCATCCCCCCTCATAAAAAGCGGTACTCACCGCCCGGCACTTTTCCCATTTTTCTTTTTTTGTTTCGTCATTTCTTGTATTGGCGGATGAATTGTGGAAATAGCGGTCCGGGAAGCGGTCTTCGGACGCTTCGATGACCGGCTACAACCGGATATGTTAATGATGGGGAACGACCGCTTGGACGGACAATTACCATAAACACAGGAAAAGAATTGATGGACGAAGCCAAGAAAAGAATGATCGAAGCCAAATTATGTGAACTGTTTGCCCAGGCCGAAAGGGTCGGCCTGGAAAATTTACCCGGCAAAAGCAGATTATGCGGAACCAGGGTCATCCGTCGCCGCAAAGGCAAACCGGATGTGCGCATCGCCGGTGAAAAACCGGTGTGGGGAGGCGGTGTGACGGATGTGCGCGACTAAAGATTCGGTTAACAATGTAGTAGGCGTCATGGATCAGCCGTATCGAAGCGAAATTAACCGGAGACGGACTTTCGGCATTATCAGTCATCCCGATGCCGGAAAGACGACTCTAACGGAAAAGCTGCTCCTTTTCGGCGGTGCGATCCAGCAGGCCGGGGCGGTCAAGGCCAAGCATGCCACCAGACACGCGACCAGCGACTGGATGTCGATTGAGAAGGAACGGGGGATTTCCGTTACCACTTCGGTCATGAAGTTCAATTACAAAGGCTTTGAGATCAATCTCCTCGACACACCGGGACATCAAGACTTTTCGGAGGATACCTACCGGGTGTTGACCGCTGTCGACAGCGCCCTTATGGTGATCGATAACGCCAAGGGAGTGGAACCGCAGACCGAAAAACTCATGGAAGTCTGCCGGATGCGCAATACCCCGATCACGACTTTCATCAACAAACTCGATCGTGAGGGAATGGCACCGCTCGATATCCTCGACGACATCGAAAATAAACTACAAATCGAGTGCACGCCGCTTTCCTGGCCTATCGGCATGGGCAAGAGGTTCAAAGGGGTCTACGACCTATTTCACAAACAGCTGCACCTTTTCAAACCCGGCAACGAAACCCGCGCGCTGGAAGGGGTCGTCATCACCGATCTGTCCGACCCGGCGCTCGACCGACTTCTGGGGGGACAGGCCGATGATCTGCGCAGAGATATCGAGTTGATCGAGGGTGCCGTCGATCCTTTCGACATCGATCAATTTCTGAGAGGCAGCCAGACACCGGTCTTTTTCGGCAGTGCCATCAACAATTTCGGTGTCAAAGAGATGCTCGACGGGTTCGTGGAAATGGCGCCCCCTCCCGGTTCTCGGACCGCTTCCTCCCGCGACGTTTCGCCATACGAGGAATCTTTTTCAGGCTTTGCCTTCAAAATCCAGGCCAACATGAACCCCGCCCACCGCGACAGGATCGCCTTTGTCAGGATTTGCTCAGGCAAATTCACCAGGGGTATGAGGGTCGTTCACCACCGGATCGGCAAAGAAATGGCCCTTGCCAATGCCACTATATTTATGGCGCAGGACAGGGAGAATGTCCAAGAGGCCTTTCCCGGGGACATCATCGGGATTCACAACCATGGGACCATAAAAATCGGTGACACGTTTACCGAGAAAGAACCCTTAAAATTCAACGGTATTCCGAATTTTGCCCCGGAGCACTTCAAGCGGATCCGCCTGAGAAACGCTCTGAAGATCAAGCATCTTCAGAAGGGATTGACGCAGCTTGCGGAAGAAGGTGCCGTCCAAGTTTTCAGGCCTTTAAGAGGAAATGACACCATTCTGGGGGCTGTCGGCCTCCTGCAGTTCGAGGTGACCATGGCCCGGCTCAAGGCGGAATATGGCGTGGAGGCCGTTTACGAGCCGGTCGAGTTTGCCGTGGCCCGCTGGGTCGGTTGTGGGGATCGGAAAAAATTGGCTGAATTCGAGAGGGCGAACGCGGCCAACCTGGCCAGAGATGCCGAGGGGTGTTTGTCGTTTCTGACAACCAGTGAGTGGCAGCTCGGCTACTACATGGAAAAATGGCCGGACATAACGTTTCAAAAGACGCGGGAAATCAACTAGGGGCCCCGGCGAAAAATAATTCCACCTCTTGCTAGTCTTATGGCCCGTCTACTGCGTTACATCTACCCACACGTATCTTCTGCGGCGACCTTGTCACTCAAACGGCCGAAACAGTCGGGCATCGCCAGCTCCTTGTTCTTGCCCTTTCGCACCAGGTAAACGGTATTTTTGGTCCCCGAACCGGTGGTCCCCCAAATCAAGCGCACCTTTTCGCCGGCCTTCAGCTGACTCAGGCTATCCTGACGCTCGCTGCCATCGGTGTTGCTGTATTCGCATCCGACAGCGGCGGTTCGAACGCGCTTGACAAAACCATCGTCCTTGCGTTTGCAAAAAATCTCTTTTAAATCTGCGCGTTCCTCTTCTCCCTTCCTTAGGGTGCCGAATATTTCTTCAAACCTGTCAATTAGTGCCATTTAAAGGCGTCCTCCCTCGATCGGGTCGCATTCATTTGGATTTTCAACCACCTTCAGACCAAAAAGCCCCTTCCAAGTCAAGAAGTTTCATACGGATGGACGGAAACTGTTTGACCACGAGACATACCAGATGGTATCGGGTTTAGCATATCGCGTACAATTTGCCGTACGGCACCAGGCGCCACCCGACAGGGATAAAAAGGTATTTAATCGGGATTTTGCAATTGAAGACATTTCCGGATGGGGACCTGGTGCTCGTTTTCCGGGGGAATCCGGGAAGGGACATCCGTAAGAAAAGAGTGGTTTGATCCAAAACACCAACCTGGAAAGGAGATTGTAAAAAATGGTCGATCTGTCAACAGAATACCTCGGTTTGAAACTGAAAAATCCGTTGATCGCCGGTAGCTCCGGATTGAGCGCCACGGCAAAAGGTGTGCGCGAGTATGAAGAAAAAGGCGCGGCCGCCGTGGTCTTGAAATCTATTTTCGAAGAAGAAATTATGTACGAGTACGAGGATATACTGCGGGAAGCCAGCCAGGAAGGTGTCAATCTGGATCAGTTCGATTATTACGATTTTGAACTAAAGAGCGGTAAGATAAAAAAGTACACCGACCTGATCGAAGAGTGCAAAAAAAGCGTTTCCATCCCGGTGATTGCCAGCATCAACTGCGTTTATTCTCACGAGTGGACTTCCTTCGCCAAGCAACTGGAAGAGGCGGGGGCGGATGCACTGGAGTTGAACATGTTCTTCCTGCCGTCGGAATTTGATCGCACCACCGAAGAAAAAGAAAAAGCGTATTTTCACATTATCGAGAAAGTTCAAAAAGAAGTGAGCATTCCGATTGCATTGAAGATCAGCTATTATTTTTCCAACTTGGGGCCGATGATCCAAAACCTCTCGAATACCGGCATAGCCGGCCTGGTGCTGTTCAACCGTTTTTACAGCCCTGATTTCGATATCGAGAAACTCGAAGTGATTTCTTCCAATGTTTTCAGCAACCCTTCCGATTTGACGATTTCCCTGCGCTGGATCGGCATCATGGCGGAACGCGTGAACTGTGACCTGGCGGCGTCCACGGGCGTGCACGACGGCGCAGCACTGATCAAACAGATCCTGGCCGGAGCCAATGCCGTTCAAGTGGTCTCGGCTTTGTACAAACACGGAAAAGGGCATATTGCGACGATGCTCGAAACCCTGGAGGAGTGGATGAAAAAGAAAGGCTTCAATAATCTTTCCGATTTCAGGGGCAAGCTGAGCCAGGCCAAGAGCACCAATCCTGCCGTATACGAAAGAGTGCAGTTCATGAAATACTTCGGCGGCGCCAGCTGATCTCCGGCTTCGTTTCTCAGGGCTCACTCAAAAATATCGTAAGCGTGCACAGCGAACCGCATCTGCTTTGTTGTCGGGCACTTGAAGTACAAAAGTACATCTGTGGCACCTTGTAAACGCTTATAATTTGTTGGTTTGTACCGCTTCTGCGGGGGAGTCCTGGTGCTGCTGGCCGTTTTCGGGCGCAGGGGTAATCCTTACAAGGGCAATAACATCCGTCTGCTCGTCATAAGAGGCTGCACCGGATCTGCGGCTTTTGTCTGCCTTGTGACGGCGATCCGACTGCTGCCCGTGTCCACCGCGCTGGTCATTTTTTATTCCTTCCCTGTTTTTTCGGCTCTTTTTTCTTTCCTCATCTACGGGGAACGGATCGGGCGGTACGAGATCGTCTGCACTCTCGGGGTGTTGATCGGTGTCGGAATTCTTTTTGATTTTCAGCTTGCGGGCGGGCTTCTCGGTCAAGCCGTGGCGCTTTTGGGCGGCATTCTTGCGGGGCTCACCGTAACGCTGATCCGGTCTCTCCGAGAAAACAATGGCCCGGTTATCATCTATCTCTATTTATGCACCATGGGAACCCTGGTGACGCTGCCAAAGTTCGCCCTGCACCCGGTTTGGCCGGCGACCCCCTTGGAATGGGTCATGATCCTCGGGATTATCTTTTCCTCGGCGACGGCCCAGCTTCTGATGAACCAGGGTTTTTTCTACTGCAGGGGCTGGGAAGGCGGGGTCTTCATGTCCAGCGAGGTCGTCTTTACCGCCGTCGTCGGCATCGTTTTTCTGGGAGATCCCGCCACCTGGCGTTTCTGGGCCGGGAGCCTCTTGATCCTGACAAGCGGGATGGCGATGAACCGGTTGAGGACCAACAGGAGGCCTGCCGGTGAAGGTGGTTCATGATCATTGAGGGGCCGGGGTTTATTTAACACGAAAATAGAATGTAATATCGAAAAAAGGTGGGCGCCTCCGCCCGGATAAGCGATTAAGAAAGACGGCTGAAACTCGTCGCCAACGGGTTCTAAGCCCGGACCAGTCCCTTCTTCAAATAAGGGTTTGGAATTATTCCCAACATTTTGGCTTCCATAGTGCATTGGTATTGGGTCCGGTCCAAGAACCCGTAGACGGCTCAAACAGTCAGCCGCTGTTCTCAACCGCTCATCCGGGCTCCGGCGCATCATTTTCAGGCACCATGGTGGCCTGCAGGGTCATGTGCGATTAATTTTGATCTTTCGGCAACTCACTGATGGCACGGAAGAGTGCCGG
>JARROL010000242.1:0-7315 GCA_037383965.1 Desulfobacterales bacterium
TCGGAAAAGACTTTTCCGCCGCAGATGGGGTTGAGGTTCCGTGGCAGCCATTCGAAACAGGCAGGGCCCATATTCCAAACTAATAAAATGGTATCTTTTTGCGGTGGAAGCGGCTGCACCCGGATTGCAAATGCCTATATTATAAGGTATGAGAAACACCGGCAGAGATTGTTTCTGCGGATGGGGTTTAATCGCCTAACGTAAACACTGGAAGCAGTTGTCATGGCGCGTTCCGATGTTCATCCGGTGCACACCTTCGAAGACTGGCAAGTATGGCCGGGATCTTACAGTAATCCGGCGGCGGATGACACCTACCGTTTTCCGCCGCAGCCGGGGCTGACGATCACCCGTAAAACACCAATCGCCTCCATCGGCTCCTGTTTTGCACGTGAAATCCGTAAAGTACTGCTCAAGGAAGGCTATAGCTACATCACCGAAGAATCCCATCATCCGGCGGCGGTTCATGCCAGTGCGGCCTGGGAACGATCCTATAACACCTTTTCGATGCGCCAGATCTTCGATTACACATTTCATCCTGACCCTCGGACTAACGGAGATCTGGGAAGACACCCGCGACGGAGCGGTCATTTGCCTGCCCTCCGGACCCTACGTCAATGAAGGCGGCGACATGAACCGCTACCAGTTCCGGGTCAGTCGCCACGCCGAAAACCTGGCCAACCTCGAGCGCATCCATGCCCTCATGGCCGCGCACAATCCCCGGTGTGCGCTGCTGGTCACCGTGTCGCCGGTACATCTCTGGGCGACGTTTCGCACCGACCTCGACGTCATCGGCGCCAGCTGCAACTCGAAATCGACCCTGCGGGCCGCGGCCGACGAGTTTGCAGCCTGTCACGACAACGTTTTTTATTTTCCGGCTTTTGAAATGGCCACCATTTATCAGCCGCTCCTGGGCCGTTCGTGGTTCAGCGACGGCAAGGAAAATTTTCACGTCAACAAACAAACCGTAAAATTTATCATGCGGCATTTTTTCAACATGTATACCTCGTCTTGATGAGCTGGGATATGACACATCATCCAAACCGTTTAATATGGCAGCAGACTCTGCTGACGGCTTTTATTCTCGCGTTTTTGGCCGGTTGTTCCGGCAACTACGGCCGATTGGAAATCAACGGTACAGTCGAGCAGGCTTTCAAAAACGATGAGATGCTCGACCACTACCAGTATTATTACAGTGGCCGCGAAAACAAACCTTCGGCGATCATCGGCATCGATCCGGCCTTTCAATTCAGTTCCAAATTCTGGACCGTCATCGATCCGTCGCAGTTCAAAACGATGGTCGGTCGCATGTTTCCGGAATACGGGTTTCTTTACGGCGCGTACATGATGAGCCCCGAGGGCCAGAAAGCGGGCGTGTGGTACTCGTGGGTGAACACCTACACCATCAAATTCGAGGGTGACCGGATCATCATTTTTTCACCGGAACCGTATGCGGATGGCAGCAATGGAGGGTATTTCGTAGACCCCTATTAATTGTCAATTTATGAAGCATCAGGGAAACAAAAGGCGCATGGAATTAGAGCCGGTCATCGGGCTGGAGGTACACGCCCAACTCAACACCACGACAAAAATTTTCTGCGGCTGCTCGACCGCTTTCGGCGCACCGCCCAACACCCACACCTGCCCGGTCTGCCTCGGCATGCCGGGTGTGCTGCCGGTGCTCAACCGCAAGGTGGTCGAGTTCACCTTGCGCATGGCCCTGGCCACCCACTGTGACATCAATGCCGAAAGCCGTTTCGCACGCAAAAACTACTTTTACCCTGATCTGCCCAAAGGGTATCAGATTTCCCAATACGAGCTACCGATTGCCAGAAGCGGTTGGATCGAAATCCAGGCGGGCGGTGATCGAAAGCGAATCGGTATCAACCGCATCCACATGGAAGAGGATGCCGGCAAGCTGATCCACGACCCCCTGCGGCCGGTCAGCCGGGTCGATTTCAACCGCACAGGGGTCCCCCTGATCGAAATCGTCAGCGAACCCGACCTGCGCTCTCCGGAGGAGGCCGGCGCTTACCTGCGGCAGCTGCGGGCTATCGTGCGGTATCTCGGAATCTGTGACGGTAACCTGGAGGAAGGCAGCTTCCGCTGCGATGCCAATGTGTCGATCCGACCGCTCGGAGAGCAGAGGTTCGGCACCCGCACGGAGTTGAAGAACCTGAATTCTTTCAAACATGTCGAAAAGGCCTTGCAGTATGAAATCATGCGCCAGACCGAAACCCTGCGTGACGGCGGCCGTGTGACCCAGGAGACCCGGCTGTGGGACCCGGATCGCAATCGCTCCACTTCCATGCGCGGAAAGGAAGAGGCCCACGACTACCGGTATTTCCCGGACCCGGATCTGCTGCCGCTGACAATCAGCACCGAATGGATCGAGCGCGTGCGCCGCGAACTGCCGGAACTGCCGGAGGCCAAAAGAGAGCGCTTCGTCGAGGACTACGGCCTGCCGGTTTACGATGCCGACCTGCTGACCAGCGACCGTGAAGTGGCCGACTATTTCGAGACCTGCCTCGAGACGTTCAACAACCCCAAGCCGGTGAGCAATTGGATCATGGGCCCCCTGCGAGGAGCTCTGAACGCGGCCGGTAAATCGATTGACGCGTCACCGGTCTCTCCTGATAACCTGGGCCGCCTGCTGCAGTTGATCGAAGAAGGTGTCATCAGCGGTAAAATCGCCAAGACCGTCTTCGATGAAATGGCCTTGAGCGGCCACGCACCCGAGCGCATCGTCAAGGAGCGGGGGCTCGTTCAAGTCAGCGACGCCAGCCAGATCGAGACTGCCGTCGACAAGGTCATGGCCGCAAATGCGGACGAAGTTGAGGCCTACAGGTCCGGTAAAACCAAACTGCTCGGCTTTTTCGTGGGCCAGGTGATGCGGGAAACCAAGGGAAAGGCCAATCCCCAGATGGTGAACGAAGTGTTGACCGAAAAATTAAAGGGACAGGAATGATCCCAACAGGTCGGTGAGACTTGCGTGATTTTGGTATGTGCTTTTGCATCGAAATTGAAAAAATCCCCCTCAATCCCCCTTTTCAAAGGGGGAAGCAACTTATCCCATATAGTCATTATACGCAGAGGGGGTACCACTGAGCCTCCCTTTTAGAAAAAGGATTACCAAGGACTCTATCCCTTACAAAGAGGGGCTACCACCTCCCCCTCCAAAATAGGTTATCTCAAGGCTCCCCCTTTGAAAAAGGGGGCTGGGGGGATTTAAGAGCTATATGTTGCGATACAAGAAACATTTAAAAAACAAAGCGCGTCATTTGCGTAAAAACATGACGAATAGCGAACGCGTCCTATGGTCCCGGCTGCGCGGCAAACAGGTGTTCGGTATACAAGTCTATCGCCAAAGACCAATTGGCGAGTATATTGTTGATTTTTTTATACCAAAAGCCAAACTGGTGATAGAAGTGGATGGATCTCAGCATTTGGCAAGTGAAAACGTTGCAAGGGACCAAAGACGTGATGCTTATATGAATAATGTTGGCCTTCAGATATTGCGATTCAACAGTAATGACGTAATGAAAGAAACGGATGCGGTTTTAGAAGTCATCGCCCGCGTCGTTCGCGAGCGGTTGAATCTCTGTACTGCACCGATACAGGCCAAATTAAGCTCCGATGCCTGAAATTTTGTGATTTCATTTTTCTCGGCAAGTAACCATGAAATGAAGCCATCAACTTAAGGTTGCCTTCAAAGTCCCCATTTGAAAAAGGGGCACCATTTAGTCTCCCCCTTTGGAAAAGGGGGCTGGGGGGATTTTCAAACGGCGACAAGAAATCCCCCCTGACCCCCCTTTTTCAAGGGGGGAATTATTGGCTTCAAGCTCATAAAATTGAACTGCTATAAACTCAAGTAATTTGGGAGGCAATTGTTGAAAAAATCCAAACTGATTCACCGCACCCTTTCCATCGGAATCCTTCTGTTCTGCATCGTCGCCTGGCCGGTGCACACGCTGGCCGCCGAACCGCAACGGGTGGCCTTGCTGCCGTTTAAGATCAATGCCGAAAAGAACCTGGACTACCTGCAAAACGGTATTTTCGATATGCTCTCCAGCCGCTTGGCCGAACCGGGCAAAGTCCAGGTCCTGAGCCGGGGTGAGATCGACACTGCGCTGGCGGGCGCTGCCGGGCCGCAGGATGAAACCGCCGCCCGCGATCTCGGCAAAAAATTGGGAACCGACTATGTTCTTTACGGCAGTCTGACCATGTTCGGCGACAGTCTCAGCATCGATGCCAAGATGCTGGATGTGAGCGGTGCCAAACCACCGGTGGCTGCTTTCAGTCAGAGTCCGGACGTCGGGGGCATTATCCCGGCTATCGACCGGATCGCGACCGATATCAACGCGCGGGTTTTCGACCGCGGAACACCGGAAGCGGCCGTTGCCGCCACGCCGGTTCCAGCCGCCCCGCAGCCCGGTACCCGGGACGACACCCGGGACGACACCCGGGACGACAGCCGGGTACACCCGGAAAAGCTTTATCAGCGGGGAGAGGGCCAGGTCTCCCCCTTTATCACCCCCAAGGACCTTGTCCTTCAATCGCCCAACATGTGGAAAAGCGCCAATTACAAATACCTGATCAACGGCATGGCCGTTGGTGACGTGGACGATGACGGCAGAAGCGAAATCGTTGTTGTCAGCCCCGACGAGATATACGTTTATCGCCTTGAGAAAGGCCGGCTCCTTGAAATGACACGTCAGGACGTCGGTTCGGAACGTTACAACATCGGCGTGGACGTCGCCGACATCAACGGCAACGGCCGAGCAGAGATCTTCGTCACGTCCCTGACCCGCACCAAGAATATCGAGGAGTTCGACGGCAAAGAATTCGTAGACATCGCACAGGACCTGGGCTGGTTCTTCCGGGTGACCGATTTGCCGGCGCGCGGCCGGATACTGATGGGGCAGGAGGCCCGCCTTTACGCGCCCTACCAGGGCGGTATTTACGAAATGCAGTGGGACGGCGGCGCCTATGTGCCCGGGAACCCCATCACCACGCCACGCAAGCAGGTGAATGTCCGGGGGGTTGCCTTGGGCGACGTGCGGAAGACCGGCGATGAAACCCTGGTGGCCATAGATCGGGACAACCGCATCGTCATTGCCTCCCCATCCGGCGAGCTTCTCTGGACCAGCGGCGACAAATACGGCGGCAGCACCCTGTATGTCAACGGTGAAAAAACCGACAAGGGGCAGGAGGAAAACCCCATCTACCTGCCCACCCGGATTCTGGTCCGAAACAGTACTGAAGACAAAGGCAAGAGCCAGGTCATCACCGTCAATAACCACGAAATCATGAACATGCGCTGGAACCGCCGCGACTTTACCAACGCCCATATCGAAGCCTTCGCCTGGGACGGGGCCGGGCTGGCGCCGGCGTGGTCCACCCGCAAAATGAGCGGAGAGCTCGTGATCGCCCTGGTAACCAAATCGGGGTCAATTGTGCTCACCACCCCTAAATCGACCTTGATCGCTTATGAGCTGGAGGCGATGTCCCCCGAACCGCAAGCCTCGGGGCAATAA
Organism: Desulfobacterales bacterium; assembly: GCA_037383965.1. GTDB lineage: Bacteria > Desulfobacterota > Desulfobacteria > Desulfobacterales > SG8-13 > JARFQH01. The sequence continues at coordinate 5,535 of JARROL010000242.1, forward strand.
AACTTCCGCCATATTGTTAAACTAAAATCCCATAAATACCCCTTGCAAAAGGACTGTGGAGCGAAATATCCATTGGCGGGCATGTCTGTTCGGAACCCAACCCGGCTAATCAGGCGCAGGGCTGTGCAACCCCAATTGTCCGATGCTTTGAATCTCGCAGGGATGCTTCTCATGCGCGCCGAGGTGTACAAATGGAGCCAGCAAGCCGACCGGACCGATCACAAGGCTGCTGAGAGCCCGAGCGCCTTTTGCCAACAAAGCGAATTTATCCGGGCTCACCTTGGCATCCAAAATGGTTCCGCCGACCCGTAATTTCGTAGAAAACTCTATCAGACCTGGATGTTTTGGCTTCGGAACGAGTAAAAAATCAACTTTTTCATTACCCAGATTGATTTCGCCTTCACCGGTCAGGATACCGGCCCGGGTGTCGAATACAAAGGCCTGACTGGCGGCAACTCCGGACTTGATGTCGAATTGGACGACGGCGCATTTGATCTGATCTATATCTTTGGATCTCCCCCAGAAATTAACGACCTTTTGGGAAAGATTTAAGGAGATCAGGTCGAGATATTTGGTCAGGTACCCTTGACCCATCACCGCGCCGATTTCACCATCCAGATTCGCCGTCAGGCTGCGAATGGAACTCCCCCGGCCATTTAGATGGGCCGCAAAATCAACGGTTGCCTGGATCCGATCATTAATTCCGCTTTCTCTGAAAAGGCCGCCCAGGTCGAGGTGTTGAACGAGAAAGCGGGTGGCCAGGCGGGTCGATGAACCTGAATCGAGCTGAAAATTCCCGGAAATTATCGCGTCTTTGTATGTCGCCTCGAGTTTGTTGATTCTCAACGCCCCGTCATCGAGTTTCAGGGAGAGGCGCCCGAATTGAAGGCGCGCGTCTTTGACGCGGACATTTCTGGCCTCTATCCGGATATCGGTATCCACGCTTGTCTTTTGGGGTCGTTTTTTCTTCGTCCTTTTCTAAACATTTCATCAGAGCCGTGAAATCGATCACCGAAGACTGAAGGCGCAGGGTAATTTGGGGACGCTTGCGAAACGCCACCGTGGCCTGACCGTTAAAATCGCTTTTGTCGACCATGGCCGAAAGGTCGTTCAGCGAAATGGACTTCGCCGAACCCGACAGCCGTCCGCTCACATCAAATGGACCCAATTCAGGCAGATCTGTTCCGAACAGCGGTCCGGTTTCAGCCAGCTCCTTTCCCGAAGCCTTCAGTTTGACATCGATGCCTTCGAAGGCCAACAGTTCTTTTATCGCCCCGTTGACGGTCAGGTTCAAACTGCCCCGGCTGGCACTGCCTGCTGCTTCCAGCAAAGACAGGGCTTTTGTGGACCCCATTAGCCGGCCCTGAACCGTGAATTTGTCGCTTGCCGGAAATTTCTTTCCGGTGATCGTTCCAATTTCCGCCAAATCCTTTCCCGAACCCTGTAGACGCAAGTCCATACCACTGAGATCAATCAAATCTTTGACCTTGCCTTTTATAGCAAGTCTCAAGCTGCCCCGACTGACCCTGCCTTCAGTTTTCTGCAGGGATAGGGTCTTGGCGGAGCCTGTCAGCCGGCCTTGAATCTCGAATTGATCGGTTGCCGGTAGTTTTTCACCGATAATGTCACCAAACGCTTCCAGGTTCTTGCCGGTTAGCCGGGACTGCAGGTCCATGCCACTGAGGGTGAGCAGATCTTCGACCGCTCCGTTTACGGCGATGTCCATATTGCCGCGACGGGCGTTGCCCCGGGCGTCCTGCATAAATAGAGCCTTGGATGAA
>JARROL010000243.1:0-4572 GCA_037383965.1 Desulfobacterales bacterium
GGATGGCTGTGCTGATTGTCGGCGCGGGCATTGCCGCCGCGGCCGAAACCCTCAATCTGCTCACCTGGCAGGGGTATGCACCCAAGGAACTGGTCGATAAATTCGAGAAGGAAACCGGCATCACGGTCAAGATGACCTATTCGAACAACGAGGAGATGATCGCCAAACTGCGGGCCACCCGGGGAGCCGGTTTTGATCTGGCGCAACCCAGCCAGGACCGCATTTCTTCGGTTCAGGAAGAATTCAAAATCTATCAACCCATCGATCTGTCCAAGGTGGAAGTCCAGCAGATCATTCCTGCCATGCTCGAGGCCGTCAAGCAAAACACGATGGTCAACGGCAAACCGCACGCGGTTCCGTTCTGCTGGGGGACATCGGGTCTGGTCGTTAACAAGTCTTATGCTCCCAATGCCAAGGACTATTCCGATCTTCTGTGTGCGTTTTATAACGGCCGGGTGAGCTACCGATTGAAACGGCCGACTCTTATTGCCCTCGCTTTCGCCCTGGGAGAGAATCCCTTTGCCAAGTACAACGATGCGGCTGCCTACGAAGCCCTGATGGAGAGGATTGGGCAGGCCATGATGGCCGGGAAACCATTCGTCAAAAACTATTGGACCAACGGCGATGCCCTGCTGGAGTCGATGCGCTCGGGTGAGGTCCACGTGGCCATGGCCTGGGATAAAGGCGGCTGGAAACTTCACACCGAAAATGCGAACATCGATTTTATCGCCCCGAGAAGCGGTGCTCTTGGATGGATCGATACATTTGCCATTCCCGCCAAGGCCAAGAATGTCGACGGTGCCTACAAGTGGATCAACTTCATGCTGCGGCCCGAAAATGCCGCCGTCTTTACCAATCTGGACACGACGCTCAGTGCATCGGCCGGCGCCAATAAATTTTTGGAGCCGAGTATCAGAGAGAATTTCGAACGGTCCTTTCCGATGGCCGACATTGCCAATATCAAATGGTATCCACCGGTGCCGGCGAAGCTTGAATCTATCGAAGGGAAAATCCTGGACAAGGTCAAGGCGGCTCAATAGGGAGCGATCCAAACCATCAAGCTTCATTTGACGAACAGTCATGCCCATCGATTTGTCGGTCCAGAATGTGTCCAAAGCCTTTGGAAATTTTACGGCGGTCGACTCAATCGGCTTCAGTGTCGAGTGCGGCCATTTTTTCTCCATTTTGGGCCCCTCCGGCTGCGGCAAGACGACCCTGCTGCGGATGATTGCGGGACTATCCGAACCTGACAACGGCACGATTGACATTCGCGGCCGGAGCATGCTGGGAATACCGCCCAACAAGAGGCCGGTGAACCTGATATTTCAAAACCTGGCCTTGTTTCCCATGATGAATGTCGGCGAAAACATCGCCTTCGGTCTCCAGCGGCGGGGAGAAAAAAAGGCCGCCATTACACAGAAGGTTTCCGCTATCCTCGAACGGGTCGATTTAGCCGGCTTCGAAAACAAAAAAATAGATCAGCTTTCCGGCGGACAGAAACAGCGCGTCGCCATTGCCCGGTGTCTGGTGTTGGAGCCTGCCGTGCTGCTACTGGACGAACCGCTGGGTGCCCTAGACCTCAAGTTGCGGGAGCAGATGAAGGTGGAATTGAAAAAGCTTCAGGCCAAGGTTGGTACCACCTTCGTCTACATCACCCACGACCAGTCCGAAGCCCTGGTCATGTCGGATTACGTGGCCGTAATGAACCAGGGCCGATTCGAGCAGATCGACACACCACAAAATCTTTACAACCACCCCAGGACACCATTCGTGGCCCGCTTCGTGGGGGATAGCAATTGCTGGTCGGGAACCATTCGGCGGCGCACAGAGAAAACGGTCGAGGTCGAAACCGACGACGGCAGACTTTTTTCCACCACCAGCGACGACGCCCTTGCTCCCGGTACGGCCGTCGAACTTTTTCTACGCCCCGAAGCCATGCTGATCCAGGCCGATTCTTCCATCTCCGGTCTGAACCGGTTCGCGGTCGTGGTCAAGGCGATCCTCTTCGACGGAGCCAACAGCCGCTTGCTGGCCCGCCCCATCGACACGGATACCGAACTTCTCATTGCACTGCCCCAGAACCGGCAGTACGACACCATAAAAGAAAACGACACGGTCGATATCGGATGGGATCACCGTTCCGGGATCTGCTTTCCGAAAACAGCCGAGACGTAGCATGAAGAAACACCTGCAATGGGGGCTGACTTTATTCCTGACGCCGGTTGCTCTGTGGCTGGTCTTGTTGATCGTACTGCCCCACATCGACTTGCTGGTGATGTCGTTTCGCGCTGAAAACGCGGCCGGAAAAATCGTTTGGAGCCTCGCCAACTATTGGGAGTTCTTTAAAGAGCCGATCTACTGGATGACCTTTGCAAGAACGGCCTTCTATTCCATCCTGGTAACCGGTCTTACCCTCGTCGTGGCACTGCCCGTGGCGTTCTACATCACCAAGGTGGTAAATCCGAGGTTTCAGGGATTTCTAACGGTGCTTCTTTTGTTGCCGTTCTGGGTGAGCGAGCTGGTGCGGGTGTACGGGTGGATGATTTTGCTGCGGGAGAGCGGTGTGATCAACCATCTGCTCATCAAAATCGGCCTGCTGAGCCGTCCGGTGGAGATGCTCTACCGGGATTCCACCATGATTTTGGGGCTGGTGTATACGTCCATGCTTTTTATGGCGGTGCCTTTGATCTCGGTGCTTGAGAGCCTCGACAACAGCCTGATCGAGGCGGCTTACGACCTGGGTGGAAACATGTGGACCATCCTCTTCAGGATCATCATCCCCCATGCTGCGCCCGGCATCGTGTCCGGATCGATTATTGTCTTTATGCTGACCATCGGCAATTATCTGACCCCCAACCTCATGGGCGGAAAGAATTCACTCTGGTTCACCGAACAGATTTACAATCAGTTCATCGCCAGCTTCAATTGGAACCAGGGCTCGGCCTTCGGGTTCCTGCTGCTGTTTCTCTCCTCCCTGGTGGTCTGGCTCGGATTGAAGCTCTCAAGACAAAATTTACGTAAAGTTGTCCAATGATCCGCTCTCTGCCGCAGTCCAAAGGATATTCGCTCGGGTTCAAACTTTACGTGATCCTCTATTTTGCATTCTTGTTCGCGCCTCTGTTGGTGACCTGTGTGCTGGCGTTCAATGATTCGCAGTTTCCGGCCCTGCCGTGGAAAGGATTCACCCTGGAGTGGTTTACCGGCAACGGGCCGGAGCGAGTCGGCATTTTTCACGATCGCATGAATCTCGACAGCATTTGGGTCAGCCTGCGGGTGGCCTTTTTCGTGTCCCTGCTGTCGGTGGGGGTAGGAACCTGCGCCGGTTTTCTGTTCGAGCAGGAAGATTTTCGATTCAAGCCGCTGCTCTATTTCCTGACCATTGCTCCGCTGGTGATTCCTGGCGTGATTCTGGGGATCTCCATTCTCATGTTCAGCACCACTCTGGGTAACTATTTCGAAGACGTCTGGCAATGGGACATCGCGCTGTTTCGACCCGGCTTCTGGCTGGTGGTACTGGGGCAGTTCTCGTTTATCGCGACGCTGGTCACCCTGGTCGTTTCGGCGCGTTTGAAGAAATTCGACCGCACCCTCGAGGAAGCCGCATTGAACTTGGGCGCTAACCGGTTCGAGGTCATCTGGTTCATCACGCTTCGATTTTTAAGGCCCGCGATCATCGGCGCTGGGGCGGTGGCCTTTCTGATGTCGTTCGAGAACTTCAATACCACCTTGTTTCTGGTCGGCTCGGAGACGACCCTGCCGATAAATCTTTATCTTCAAGTTCGTGACGGCAGCACGCCGGTCATCAATGCGATTTCATTTCTTTTGATCGTTGGTACGTCGCTGCTGGCGATGGTCAATTTATATTTCGGTAAAAAAGAGACATAAAAAAACCGCGATACGATTTATCGTATCGCGGTATTTTCTCCCGGGGCAGGGTGGGGTGATTTATTTTTTATCTTCCTTGACCTCTTCGAAATCAGCGTCGACCACGTCTTCCTCGGGTGCTTTGGCGCCGCCGGCTCCGGCATCAGCATCACCACCGGCTCCGGGCTGCTGGTCGCCTTTCTGCGACGCTTGCTGATACATGGCCTCGGCCAGCTTGTGGGACTGTTGAGTCAGCTCTTCGCTGAGACGCTTTATTTCCTGAGCGTCGTCGGTTTCCATGGCTTTGCGCAGCGCGGCAATCGCATCCTCGACCCTCTTTTTCGTTCCTTCATCGACCTTGCTCCCCAAATCCTTGATCGATCTTTCGGTGGTGTAAATCAACGTGTCGGCGGTGTTGCGTGCCTCGACGATCTCCTTTTTCTTTCGATCTTCATCGGCGTGCAGTTCGGCGTCTTTAACCGCCTGCTGAATTTCTTCTTCGCTGAGTCCGGAGGAGGCCGTGATCTGAATCGACTGCTCCTTGTTGGTGGCCAAATCTTTGGCCGACACATTGACGATGCCGTTGGCGTCGATGTCGAAGGTCACCTCGATCTGGGGTATGCCCCGTGGTGCCGGGGGAATGCCGACCAGTTCGAATCGTCCTAACGTTTTGTTGCTGGCGGCCATTTCACGTTCACCCTGCAGGAC
>JARROL010000244.1:0-4571 GCA_037383965.1 Desulfobacterales bacterium
GGCAACGCCGGTCGCCGCAATCAACGGATCGTAAGTGACTCGGAGGCTGCGCATGACGAGTACGGAATTTTCCAGTCCGATCGACTTGAGTGCCGAGGATCTCGCGGCATTCATGGAGACGCACATCGAAAAGCACTACCGCCTCATCGACGTCCGGCAACCGGCTGAATACCGGCACGGGCATATACCGGGGGCCGTGCTGGTGCCCCTGCTCGAATTTGAATCCAGCCTCTTCAACCTTCCCGCAGACCAGGACCTGATCTTCTACTGCAGCAATGGGGCACGCTCCATGGTCGCCGCGACCCTGGCTTTGGACGCCGAGGTAACCAAACGCGGTATCTACAACCTGTCGGGCGGGATCATGAACTGGTACGGACAGACGCTTGCAGGGTCACCAAGAGTTCGCGTGTTCGACACCACCAGAGGAATTACCGACCTGCTCCACGCGGCCATGAACCTCGAAAATGGCGCCTGGCGATTCTACGCGGCCGTTGCCAAGCGTCATGAAACCGAGCCCTTTGCAGAGACATTCGAGGTGCTTGCCAAGGCTGAGAACACCCACGCGCAAACCATCTATGTCATCTGGGCGTCACACACGGCCGGGCCGCCGGCATTTGAGGACCTGTTCGCCGGTCTCGCCGGCGACATTCTGGAGGGTGGTGAACCACTTGAAGCGGTGCTCGATAGGGTGAGGTCCCTCACGGACCGGACCTGCCTGAACCTGATCGAACTTGCGCTGCGTATCGAATACAGCGCCCTCGACCTTTACCGGACAATGGCCGAACAGACCCCGGAACCAGAGGTACGGGACACCTTGCTCTCCGTTGCCCAGGCGGAAAAGGCCCACATGCGCGTCCTGACCCGGGCCATTGAAACGTGCCCGGACTGAAGATACCTGATGGTAGATCAAGCCGCCGAAGAGATCGCCCGTTATCACGAGCAGACGAAGCATCACATCAACCGCTACGCCCGTTCGCCGGGGTACATGGACTGGAAAAACCAGCCGAACCCGTTCCGGTTCTACGAAGGCACCATTACAATCCCGCTGCCGTTCGCAGCGCAGGACTCGCTCCTCGGGCACATGGCCCTCTACCGGCGGCAGGCGGTGATCGCAGAACCGTTCAGTCTCTCCTCCGTGGCCGGATTCTTAGAACTTTCGCTCGGTCTGTCAGCCTGGAAAGTCTATGGGAACAGTCGCTGGTCGCTGCGCATTAACCCCTCGAGTGGGAACCTGCACCCCACAGAGGCCCATCTGATCCTGCCGGCGATGAAGGGGCTCGAAGCGGGCCTATATCATTACAACCCGTTGCGGCACGCTTTAGAACAGCGGGCGGTTATTCCTCACGACCTGTGGCGGCAGATCACAGGCCATTTCAACACCGACGGCTTCATGGTGGCCTTGAGCAGCATCTTCTGGCGCGAAGCCTGGAAATATGGCGAACGGGCTTTTAGATACTGCAACCATGACGTTGGTCACGCGCTGGCGGCCCTGGGCTTCTCGGCCGCCCTAAAGGGCTGGAAACTCTCCTGCCTGAATGGTCTGGCGGACGACGACATCGAAACCCTGCTTGGCTTCGACCGAACTGCCTGGGAGCCGCTCGAAGCCGAACACCCCGATCTGGTTTGCTTCGTGCAGGAACAAAATGGACCTGCGGTCTCCCGCACGCTGCCGCAAGAGGTGATACGGGCGTTTGCCGACCTGACGATTGCCGGAAAACCGAACCGTCTGAGCCCGAACCGGGTCGACTGGCAGATCATCTATCGAACGGCCGAACACTGCCGCAAACCCCGCACCGAGGAAACCCGTTGCGACTATGGCGACAACCCTTTTTTCATCCACTCCCCGGCATCCCTTGCGGCAACCGACATCATCCGCCGCCGCCGCAGCGCCACCGCATTCGACCCGGACGGATCGATCGATCAGGAACGCTTCTTCGCCTTGCTCGATAAAACCTTGCCGCGCAACCACTGTCCGCCCTTTGACGTCGAACTCGGCGCCGCGGCGGTCCACCTGCTGCTGTTCGTCCACAACGTCCCACCCCTGGCGCGGGGACGCTACTTTTTCTGCCGCAACCCCGAAGATCTTCAGGCCCTCCGCAATGCCTTTCGACCCGATTTTCTGTGGGAGCCGGTAACCGATGATCTGCCCTTGTATCTCCTTAAGCGCGGTGATGTCCGTCACGAAGCCATCGAGATCAGCTGCCACCAGGAGATCGCCGGTTTTTCGGCATTTTCACTCGGCATGATCGCGCGGTTCGGAGAAACCCTGCGGTCGACGCCGTATCGATACCGCCACCTGTTCTGGGAAACCGGAATGGTGGGCCAGGTGCTCTACCTCGAGGCCGAGGCGCAAGGCGTTCGCGGCACCGGCATCGGCTGTTTTTTCGATGACCCGGTGCACTCCCTGGCCGGTCTCGCCGACACCACCTGGCAAAGCCTCTATCACTTTACGGTCGGTCGATCGGTCGAGGACCCCCGGCTGACGACCCTGCCGCCCTACCACCATCTTGAGCGCGACGGCGATGCTGCCTGAAAAAGAAACACGGCATCTGCGTCGACGCCTGGTTGCGTGGTACCGCGCCCATCACCGGCCGCTGCCCTGGCGCGAAACGACGAACCCATACCCGGTCTGGATCTCCGAGGTAATGTTGCAGCAGACGACGGTCAACACGGTTCTCCCCTACTTTCGACGGTTTACGGAACGGTTTCCCGACCTGCAGAAACTGGCCCGGGCCGATCTCCACGACGTGTTGATGATCTGGGAAGGGCTGGGATATTATGCCCGCGCGCGCAACCTGCACCGGGCCGCAAGGATCGTCCGGGACCATCACGGCGGTGTTGTTCCCGCCGATGTGACCGCCTTTCGAAATCTGCCGGGCGTCGGCGATTACATTGCCGCCGCCGTCATGAGCATTGCCTTCGACCAGCCGTATGCGGTCGTCGACGGCAATGTGAAACGGGTTATGGCGCGGCTTCTGCTCATCGAAGCCCCGGTCAACCGGCCGGTCGACCACAAAATATTCAAGGCGGCGGCGGCCCGACTCCTAGATATGTCGCAGCCGGGAACTTTCAACCAGGCCATGATGGAACTGGGGGCCTTGATCTGCACACCCCGCCGGCCAGCGTGCAGCGACTGCCCGGTGAAGGTGCACTGCCGGGCCGAGCGTGACGGCAAGGTCGGTGAGTTTCCAAAGCGCCTGCAGAAATCGCCGTCCCCCCTGCACCATGTTGCCGTGGGGGTGGTCTTTAAGAAAGACCGGGTCCTGATTACGCGACGCCGCCCGGAAGGGCTGCTGGGGGGGTTGTGGGAGTTTCCCGGCGGACGGGTCAAGGACGACGAAACGCCTCAGGACGCGTGCGTGAGAGAAATCCGGGAGGAGGTGAACCTGAGGGTCGAAATCGATTCCCAATTGACCCGCATCAGGCACGCTTACACCCACTTCAAGATCGTGATGGACGTTTACAGCTGCCGATACGTATCCGGCAAGGTGTCGCTGAACGGCCCCACGGACCATCGCTGGGTGAAGCTAGATGAATTGGCCGGCTTTCCCTTCCCCAAGGCCAACCTCAAGTTCATGCCGCTGTTGAAACCGCTTGCAGGGGCTACGAGGCATCGGAAGGGCCCACACTGACCCATCGCGGAACCTCATAAAATTTCCGACAACCCTTGAAAAGCCACGGTGCCGGAACAATATTCAAAGATTGCTCTAAGTTTAGGGTTTAAGGTACAGGGTTCTAAAAAGGACTTCAATCCTGCAATCCTGAACGCGGAACGGTGACCCTTTGAACCTATATCGCTTCAATCCTTCAACCTGGAACCGATCCGTTTAGGCTGAAATTTTACCAAAGGAGAAGATTATGAGCGTACTCGTTGCCAAGGAAGCACCGGATTTTACGGCACCGGCCGTCATGCCGAGCGGCATTATCGAAGAAAAATTTACGCTGTCCGATCTGAAGGGAAAGTATGTGGTCCTGTTTTTCTGGCCCCTCGATTTCACCTTTGTCTGCCCGACGGAGATTCTGGCGCACGACCACCGCATCGAACAGTTCAAGGAGCGCGGAGTCGAGGTCGTGGGAATTTCGATCGACTCGCAATTTACTCACTTCGCATGGCGAAATACCCCGGTCGACGAGGGCGGAATCGGTCCGGTGAAATTTCCGATCGTGGCCGACATTTCCCATGCCATCACCCGTGCCTACGGCATTGAACACCCCGACGGTGTGGCCCTGCGGGCCTCTTTTCTGATCGACAAGAACGGTGTCGTGCAGCACCAGGTCGTCAACAATCTGCCGCTGGGCCGAAACGTGGATGAGATGCTGCGTACGGTCGATGCACTGCAGTTCACCGAAGAGCATGGCGAGGTCTGCCCGGCCGGCTGGCAGAAGGGTGAGACCGGCATGAAACCGACCGCCGAAGGGGTGGCCGAATACCTCTCCTCTAAGGCCGAAAAACTTTAAATTTTGATTGATTTTAGGGGCTAAATCCGTCATTTTAGATTCTTTTCGTTTCCGGTAGAGCAGAAGTCTTTGCCCGATTCCATCTTAAAATCATCGTTTGCTCGGTTGACCCG
>JARROL010000245.1:0-4890 GCA_037383965.1 Desulfobacterales bacterium
ACCCTGGCTGCTTCCGTTGGCGGTTACCCTGGCCATCTACGGCTATCATTACCGCAGGATATGCGAGCTGCATATTCTTTGAACAGGGGACTGAAAATACAATCTGAATTAATGGTATTCACCATGAACAAACAAGCATCGATGAAGCAGATCGGTTCATGAATAGGAGGTAAGTTATGGCTGAATGGAATCAACCCCCAGGGGGATCCACGCCGACGTTGGAAGACGTGCTGGAGAAAATTCGGCAGCAGTTAAAACGTTTTAAAGGCGGTCCACTTCTCATCCTTGTCGCCGTTGTTGTGGTGATGGTCCTATGGACCGCATGGTTTACCGTCCAACCCGAGGAGACGGGCATTGTACAACGCTTCGGCAAGGTCATGCGCACGGCCGGCCCGGGACTGCATTTCAAATTGCCTTATGGCATCGAAAAGGTCCGTCTGCTGCCTACGGCCCGCGTGCTCAAAGAGGAGTTCGGCTTTCGAACGGTGTCTGCCGTCCCCGGTGAAAAGACTCGTTATGATACGCGCGGCGCTTACAAGGACGAGTCGCTGATGCTTACCGGAGATCTGAACGTCATCGATGTCCAGTGGATCATCCAATACCGCATCGAAGACCCGATGGCGTGCGCCTGGTGACCGTGGAGCTGCAGGACGTCACGCCGCCGGATACGGTTAAACCGGCCTTCAACGAAGTCAACGAATCGCGTCAGGACAAAGAGCGAACGATCAATAAAGCCCAGGAACAGGCAAACCGGGAGATCCCCAAGGCCCGGGGCGTGGCCACGCAAAGTATCAGCGAGGCCGAGGGCTACGCACTGGAACGTACCAACCGAGCCGAAGGCGAGGCCACACGCTTCGAAGCCATTCTGGGGCAGTATCAACAAGCGCCGCAGGTCACGCGCCGGCGGCTGTACCTGGAGGCCATGACCGGTTTCCTGTCAGACATGAAAGGGCTCTATATCGTGGATCAGGACCAGAAGGCCATGGTGCCGTGGCTTCCAATTGAGTCCGGCACGCAACCACCGGCACAGGGGAGGCAGCCATGAAGTTCACCGTCAAAGCAATAACCATCGCGATCGCAGTCGTGGTCGTTTTCTTGCTCTATAGTGGTCTATACACGTTAGAAGAGGGCCTGCAGGCGATTGTTGTGCAGTTTGGCCGACCTGTTGGCGAACCGGTGACCGAGGCGGGGCTGCACATGAAACTGCCATTTGTACAGGAGGTTCGGCGCTTTGAAAAGCGACTGCTGGTCTGGGACGGTGATCCGAACCAGGTGCCCACCAAGGGACGCGAGTTCATCTGGGTGGATACCACTGCTAGATGGCGGATTGCCGATGCGAAAAAATTCCTGGAAAACGTGGCCAGCGAAGAGGGAGCCCAGTCGCGCCTGAACGATATCCTCGATTCGGTGGTGCGCGACCAGGTGTCGAGCAGCGAACTCGTGGAGCTTGTGCGCAGCGCCTCGTGGGAAGTGCCCGAGGACGAGGCACTGAAAGAGATCCCCAAGGAGCGCGAAGAAGAACTTAAAAGAGAGATCGCCCGAGGCAGGGAGGAGATCACCCGTACGATACTGACTGAGGCACAGAAGATCATTCCGCAATACGGCATCGAGCTGGTGGATGTGCGCATCAAGCGTCTCGACTACGTGGAAAGCGTCCGCGAGAAGGTCTATGAGCGCATGATTTCCGAGCGCAAACGCATCGCCGCGCAGTTCCGCTCAGAAGGCGAAGGACGCAGTGCCGAGATCCTCGGTACAATGGAAAAAGAGCTGCGCCAGATCCGCTCCACCGCTTACCGCCGGGTGCAGGAGGTGCAAGGCCATGCCGACGCCGAGGCGACGCGAATCTACGGCCGGGCCTACAATAAAAATCCCGAATTCTATGCCTTTTTACGCACCCTTGAAAGCTACAAGGAGAAGACCAATCCGAACTCCGTGTTGATTCTCACCACGGACAGTGACTTCTATCAATACATCAAGAACGCGGAACCAGGTCAAGTGCCGGTTTCATCGGCTCCCTTGTCACGAAAAGAACCGGAAGCGGGAGACATTCGGAAGTAAATAGATTTTCGAATGAAAATGCTGGTAGTTATGGCGAGGTTTCCTGTTGGCGGCCTTGCCGATGTATCATGCCGGAATGGGCAGAAACCCGTTGGAGAGGAACACAATGACAACGAATCAATCACCAAAGGATATCGAACAATTACTGGCCGAGGCCGATGAACTCGTAAAGCGAATTAACTTCGATGTCCTCAACGAAATGGAAGAAGAGCATCGGTTGCAGTTTGAAATTCATGCTCAAAAACTTGAAAAAATCAAATCCGAAGTTCATGGCGGAAGCGATAAGAAAAAAGCATGGACAGCAGGCTCCAGCGCGGAAGGCATTCATGAAGCGATTCTTGATATTGTGAAGGCCATGCAGGGTTTCGCAAAATCACTTTCCGAATGACAGCCGAGCGTTTTTGAATGAAACAGGAAAAATAAAATGGCACCCAATGCAAACAAAGATCCCATCGGCGATCTGATCGACAAACTGCGTTCCTTTTTCGGCTTTGGTGATCGCCCGAAAAATCAGTCTGCGTTACCGGCAAAGAAGCGTTTCAGCATCTGGTATTTTGTAATCGCCATGATTCTATTTTCTTATCTTCAGCCAATGCTGTTTTCTTCAAAAATAGAGACGATTTCCTATAGTCAATTTAAACAGTATGTCGAGCAGGGAATCGCGGGCGATTTGGTCATCGGACCTGAAAGCATCAAAGGCACGCTGGCAGGATCGCCCAAAAGAGCGTTTGCCACCGTTCGGGTGAACGATCCGGATCTGGTGAAGGAACTGGATGAACGCAAAGTCAGTTACTCGGGACGGTATGAAAATAGATTTCTGAGCAGCCTCCTATCCTGGGTTCTTCCGCTTGGCATCATGTTCCTTATCTGGCGGTTTGCCATGAAAAAGATGGGAACGGGCATGGGGGTCATGTCTTTTTCCAAAAGCAAGGCCAATATTTTCGCGGAAAGCGACACCAAGGTCTCTTTTGCCGATGTGGCCGGAATCGATGAGGCCAGGGAAGAACTTGAGGAAGTGGTCGATTTTCTCAAAACTCCGGAAAAATTTCAGAAACTGGGGGGCAGAATACCCAAAGGCGTGCTGCTGGTCGGCCCGCCGGGAACCGGCAAAACCCTTCTGGCCCGAGCCGTGGCCGGGGAAGCCAAAGTGCCTTTTTTTCCTATCAGCGGGTCCGAATTCGTGGAGATGTTCGTCGGCGTAGGCGCGGCCCGCGTTCGCGATCTGTTCTCGCAGGCTGCGGCACAAGCGCCTTGTATCATCTTCATCGATGAACTGGACGCCCTGGGCAAAGCCCGGGGGATGAATGTGATGGGCGGACATGACGAGCGGGAGCAAACCCTGAACCAACTCCTGGTGGAGATGGACGGCTTTGATACCAATAAAGGCGTCATCATCATGGCTGCCACCAATCGGCCGGAAATCCTGGATCCCGCCTTGCTGCGCCCGGGGCGGTTAGACCGGCAGGTTCTGGTGGATCGCCCGGATATCAACGGGCGGGAAGCCATCTTAAAAATCCATTCCAGGAATGTGGAACTGGGACCCGAAGTCGATCTGCGCCAAATCGCCGGCCGCACCCCGGGTTTCGTGGGCGCAGACCTTGCCAACATCATCAATGAAGCCGCGCTGCTGGCGGCCCGAAACGATAAAGAAACCGTGGAGCCGGTCGATTTCGACGAGGCCATCGACCGGGTGGTTGCGGGCCTTCAGAAAAAAAGCCGGGTGATGAATGTGCAGGAGAAAGAAATTGTCGCCTTTCACGAATCCGGACATGCCATTGTGGCGGAATCTGTCGCGCATGCCGATCCTGTTCATAAAATATCGATCATTCCCCGAGGAATTGCGGCGCTCGGATACACCCAACAGCAGCCCACGGAGGACCGCTATTTATTGACGCGCTCGGAGTTGAACGATCGACTGGCTGTTCTTTTGGGCGGCCGGGTAGCAGAGGAACTCGTTTTCAATGAAATCTCCACCGGCGCGCAGAACGATCTGCAACGGGCCTCGGACATCGCCCGGGCCATGGTCACGGAGTACGGCATGAGTGATTCCCTGGGCCTGGTGAGCTATGAGCGTCCGCGCCAGGCGATGTTTCTGCCGGAAAGCTTTTCCTCGGGAAAAAACTACAGCGAAACCAAAGCCGCGCAAATTGATGACGAGATCAAACGGTTTGTCGATGAAGCCCATCAGCGCGTGCGCGAGATCCTTTCTGAACGGCGAACAGTCCTCGATGATTTGGCCCGTCTTCTTTCGCAGAAGGAAAGCGTTCAGGGCGAGGAGCTAAGACAGATGCTGGCGGCGGCGGTACCAGGAACGGCAACCGTTTCGCCCGATCAGCCATCCCAGGGCATAAATGACAAAGGAAATGTTGAAAATCGCAATTGACAGCGCTGACTTTTCACCCTTCACGGCCCATTTCAGGCTCACTTATGATGGATCGAGGGCAGGCGTGCTAGTTTTAGTGCAATGCCTCGCGAGCGATGCCTGAAAGCCGAGAAATGAACAAACTTGATGAGGCCTGAATGATTCCAGGCAATCAGATCACCCTGCTGCAAAACGGCAAAGCATATTTTCCGGCGATCGAAGCAGCGCTGGACCGGGCGATCGATGAAATTTATCTGGAAGCCTATATTTTTAAGCATGACGTTACAGGACAACGCATTGCGGATGCCCTCAGGCGGGCGGCCGTCCGCGGCGTAATTACCCACCTTCTGATCGATGGATTCGGCTCGATCGATTTGCCGCAAACCATAATAGATGATCTTGAGGCGGCCGGCGTAATGGTGTTGAAATTTCGACCCAAGACATCGCCTTGGACGCTGCGCCGCAGGAGA
>JARROL010000246.1:0-7977 GCA_037383965.1 Desulfobacterales bacterium
CCACCCGTGAATTGGCCCCACAGATTCATCAGGACATTGAAATCCTGGGCTCTAAAAGAGGCTTGCGAAGTGTTACGGTTTATGGTGGCGTTGGAATTCAGCCGCAGGTGCAGTTGCTGAAAAACGCTGATGTTGTTGTCGCATGTCCGGGGCGGCTTCTTGACCATATCCGCCGGAGGACGGTCGACCTTTCCCATGTCGAAGTGCTCGTGCTCGACGAAGCCGATCAGATGTTCGACATGGGTTTCTTGCCGGATATTCGACGGATATTAATCCAGCTGCCGCAATCGGATCGCCAGACTTTGTTGTTTTCGGCCACTATGCCCATTCAAATACAGCGCCTGGCTGATAACATCTTAAAGAACCAGGTCAGGGTGCAGGTAGGGAATGAGGCACCTGCAGATACGGTCGGCCATGCCTTCTACCCTGACGCACAGCATTTGAAAGCGGCGCTTTTATTCAAGTTGCTTGGCCATACGAGCATGGACGCGGTTCTGGTATTCACGCGCACCAAACATCGTGCCAAGCAGTTGGGCGGAAAACTGGCTAAAGCCGGTTATCGTTCGACCTCACTACAGGGGAACCTGTCCCAGGCGCGGCGTCAGGACGCCATGAACGGCTTCAAGTCGGGCAAATATAAGGTGCTGGTGGCGACCGACATTGCAGCCCGCGGCATTGACGTCTCCAATGTTTCCCATGTCATCAACTACGATATGCCCTCTACGCCCGAAACCTACATCCACCGCATCGGCAGGACCGGCAGGGCCGAGCGCAGCGGCAAAGCTTATACCCTGATAACCGATGAAGACAGGCAGATGGTAAAGGCCATCAGCGGGGTTCTTGGAATGCCTGTGGAGCAGCGTACCCTGGCGGATTTCAATTATCACGTCCCTATGGCAGCCACCCCTAACAATCGCAGACACCGCAGCGCCCAGCAGCCACCAAGCGGCGGTACCGGTCGCAAACAGAATCGTCGGTCTGTTAAAGGGGGGCTTGCTTGGCGTTCGCCCCAAAAGGCGAGGACGGCCGGCGGGCGATAGCTTATCCGTCTAAGTGCTTCGATTCGCAAATACGGTGAAGAAGTAGTTACACTTCGAATGGTTACTTCCGTAAAAGTTTTTTCAGCATCGCGTCGACATCCGTGGTCGAATCCTGACATGCGCCGCCCTTGCAAATATATGCAGTTGTCTTTCCGTTTATAACGTCCAGCCCGTCTGTGAATCCGGCAACACCGGCTAGCTGTTGTGCGTTCTGATCCGATTTGACCAGCGTTATTCCGTGCGGGCTGAAATTGACATTGAGTGCCGAAAGCATTTCCAGGGTGTCCGATGCTCCCGGTTCGCCTGTGATCACCACGTCTTCACCCGGATGCAGTGCGAAGTCGAGCCCGACCAGAAAAAAGGTGAAGGCAGAGGGCTGGAGGTGCACAGAACCAGAAAATGAACGCGCCAACGCCTGCGCCCGTTCTTCCCATTTCGCGTCACCGGTCAACCGCGAGAGGCGGAGAAAGTTGTACAGAGCCATGGAATTGGCCGACGGTATCGCCCCGTCGTAGAGTTCTTTGGGCCGTACGGGGAGGTCACGGTTTGACTTCGATGTCGAATAAAAGCCGCCGTTTTTGTCATCCCAGAAGTCATCCACCATTTGCTTCTGAAGGTCGAGTGACTCTTTGAGGAAGAGCGGATCAAAAGTGACCTGGTAGAGTTCCAGTAGTCCATAGATAAAAAATGCGTAGTCTTCGGCATGGCCGTCGATGGCGACATCTTCCTCGCGGTAGCGGTGAAAGAGACGACCGTCGGCACCCCTCATTCTTTCGAGGACAAATCGAGCGGCTCTTACGGCGGCGTCTTTGTACTTCGGCTGGTCGAGAATGCGTGCACCGCGTGACAGGGCCGCGATCATCATTCCATTCCAGTCGGTGAGGATCTTGTCATCCTTTAACGGGTGGACCCGTTTTTCCCGATACTGAAACAGTTTTTGCCGAACCGTTTCCCAGTTTTTCAGAAGGCCATCTTCGTCGGCACCAATTTCTTTTGCAACGGCCGCCGGCATGTTCTTAAGGTGGAGAATGTTGGTGCCGGTGCTGCTGCGGGACGACTCGTCGATAAAGTTGCCTTCTTTCTTTAGATTGAATACCCGCGACCACACGGCGGCGTCTTCTTTGCCCAGTACACGGCTGAATTCTTCGTCGGTCCAGACATAGAATTTTCCTTCTTCACCTTCACTGTCGGCGTCTTCGGCCGAGTAGAATCCCCCCTCCTGGGAATGCATGTCACGCAGAACATAGGCAAATATCTCCTCGACCGTCCGGGCGTAAAAGGGATTGCGGGTGATTTGATAAGTTTCCAAATAAGGCAGCGCAACCATAGCCTGGTCGTAGAGCATTTTTTCAAAATGCGGCAAGAGCCATTGTGTGTCGGTGGAATAGCGGTGGAATCCAAAACCGACGTGATCCCATACGCCTCCTAAACGCATGGCCGTCAACGTCTTTTCCACCATTTCCAGGGCCATTTGGTTCTCCTGGCGAAGATAGCACCTCAGGAGAAACAGGAGTCGATGGGGAGTGGGAAATTTCGGGGCCGGCTCGAAGCCACCGTAACGGTTGTCGTAGCTTTTTTTGATTTGGGCGTAGGCGCGGTCTATCAGGGAAGCATCCGGTTCACCGGCCGGTTGGAAATCGAATGCTGTTTCCAGATGACCTGCGATCTGGTTTGCCGATGTCAACACCTTTTCTGTTTCTGTTTGCCACATCGACTTGACCTGCTGGCACAGTTCGATCACACCAGCCCTGCCGAAGCGGGTCCGAACCGGCAAGTAGGTTGCTGCAAAAAACGGCTTTTTGTCGGGCGTCATGAAAATGGTCAGCGGCCACCCGCCGCTGCCGGTGATCATCTGACAGGCCGCCATGTACACCGCATCGATATCGGGACGCTCTTCGCGGTCGACCTTGATGCAGACGAAGGTGTCGTTGAGAAAGCGCGCGGCTTCATCGTTCTCGAAGGTTTCCTTTTCCATGACATGACACCAGTGGCAGGTGGCGTAACCGATCGACAGAAAAATCGGTTTATTCTCATCGCGGGCCCGTTCAAACGTCTCATCCGCCCAAGGATACCAATCTACGGGATTATGGGCATGCTGAAGCAGGTAGGGACTTTTTTCATTGATTAAGCGGTTAGTGGACATTGTTATCTCCCGTTTATTCATTACCTTGAAAACAATTCTGATCATGGGCCTGAAAAAATGTTGCAATCCACTTCAACAATAGGTATGGGGCTCGCGCTTGGCAACCGCAAGAAAAAGTCTGCTGGACGTCGATTGGGGCTTGACATTCTGTTTTTTTCATGTGTACGTACAGACATTATGGCAGAACACGAACAACATCGATTGAAGGGCATCTGCCGCAAGGTGGCCGATACCTGCATGGGTATTCGGGTACGCCGGGTGTCGCGTGTGGTCGGCAACCACTACGACGAGCATCTGAAGCCGGTTGGGTTGAAAGGAACACAGTTCACTCTCTTGAACGCCATTAATTTGTATCCTTCTTCAACCATCAGCAGGCTCGCCGATCTGATGCTGCTGGACCGAACGACCCTCAACCGGAACCTCAAGCCCTTGGAGCGCGAAGGCTTGATCCGGTCGGGTCACGGTAAAGACCTGCGTACGCGGACCTTGGATCTGACCCCGCAGGGTGTAGAGGTATTGCAGCGGGCGCTGCCGCTGTGGCTCGAGGCGCAGTCTGCGATCGTCGACATCATGGGGGGACGGATTCAGCGGCTGGGTGACGACCTTATGGCACTCGAAAAGCTGAGCAGCTGAACCATTCCGTCGAATCGGCGTATACACTCAACTGCTGCTTCAGCCGGTCTTTGGCGGGTCAGATCAGCAAGCATCTGATCCGACGATATCTTTGCGCCGGCGGCGGGAGACAGGTGATGAGGCAGTTCTGCTCCTCATCGGCTGTTAAGGGCCCCAGAAAAAATAAGTCCACATCTTGCTTGTCATTTAGTCCGTCTGCTGCGTTACATCCACCGACACGTATCTCGATGGCGCCACAGGATGTGCTTTGTAGACGAACCCAAATCCGGCGCAATCTTGTGGAATTATGTCTTACCGTGGCCCTAAGTGATGATGCATTCTCTTCCGACGGTTTTTTTGATTTTTGCTGCCCCGAATTCACCTTCCGATGAACACCCCCCCGAACTCTATTCTGCGGCCAGCCAACGCTTCGACAAGTGATTGCAGACGTCGAAAAAGTCTTTCCAACGAATGAACGATTTACCCCTTTCCGTCAGATACCCGCAAAGCCGGTCGCGGGCGAAGACAAGATCGGCCGTCACGGCGATGTTCACATCGGTGATGCCGTCGCCGATGACAATCGAGTGCTCGCATCGATAAAGCCTCATGACCCGGGTTTTGGCCACCAGTTCAGCGGCGCTTTCAAAATCCGAATGAACTCTGAGAAAATCTCCTCCGGCATCGACGTCGGCGGCATACATGGCGTGGATGCGATTTTGAAAAGAAGCCAGCCTCGAGGACACCGATCCTATGAGTCCACCGGAAACCACGAAACAACTATCAAGGGAACGCCGTGAAAATATAGAACGTCGAGCAGTTCCGAAAACCCACGGCGGATCGGCTTGTCCTTTACATAGCCCAAGACCTGCTTATAGCGATGTGACGGTATCGATTCGACCAGACGACGCACGGCCTCTGCGAGGGTGATCTTCCCTTCGATCAGCAGGCCTTCCGTCGCGTCATACGACTCTGCCGCAAAGCGTTTGAGCATCCCCACGAAAGTCTCTTCAGCCGTGATGGTCCCGTCGAAATCGCAGAACACGATGCGTTTGTACATTTTCAATGACGTCAGACTAATGAAATTTAATCCGCTAGCGCCCGGTCGATATCGCTGATCAGATCGTCCACACCTTCGATGCCCACCGAGAGCCGGAAAAGTCCGTCGGTAATTCCGAGCTCCGCCCTTTCAGCGGACGACAGTTTGACGTGGGATGTCACGGCCGGTGCGCAGATGATGGTTTCCACCCCGCCGAGACTCAGGGCCGGGCGGATCAACCCGAGGCCGCGAACAAAACGCTGCGGGTCTATCCGGTCCTCGTCCAGTTCAAACGAGAGCATGCCGCCGAAACCGCGCATTTGCCTGCGGGCGATGTCATAACCCGGGTGGGTTTCGAGGCCCGGATAGTTGACACGTCGGATGCCGGAATGACCGCTCAGATGCCGGGCGATGGTCAGGGCGTTTTGGTTCTGTTTGTCAACCCGGATACCCATTGTCTTGAGACTTCGTTCGAGCAGGTGACAGGTGCTGGCGTTGAGGCTGCCGCCGAAGTTGATGGCCGATGATTTTATCCGCTCAATGAGTTCCCGGGAACTCAAATCGGCTCCGCAGCAGATGTCGCTGTGGCCGCCAAGGTACTTGGTGCCGCTGTGAAGCACGATGTCGATCCCCAACTCGTGCGGGTTCTGGTTGATGGGTGAGGCGAAGGTGTTGTCGATTGCGCTGGGAATTTGGTGTGATTGCGCGATCTCCGCTACGGCGGCGATGTCGGTTACCAGCAGCAAGGGGTTGGACGGCGTTTCGATATAAATCAGCCGCGTGTTGTCCCGTATGGCCTCTTCAAAATCGGTCGGTTCGTTCGACACAAGCGTGTAGTCGATGCCGAATCGGTTGAATTCCGCACTGGCGAAGTGATGGGTACCGCCATAAATGTCGCGCTGCATCACCACGTGATCGCCCTTGCCGACCAAAGCGACAACCACGGTGCTGATGGCCGCCATACCGGAACTGAACAGAAGCCCGCTCTCGGTGACTTCGAGTGCGCAGAGCTTGTCGATGACGGCCTTCTGGTTGGGGGTGTTGAAATAGCGCGGATAGACGTTCTCATCCGCATCGAGGTAAACAAAAGAGGATGAGGTAAAGATCGGTGAGTTCAGACCGCCGCTCATCCGATCCGGTATCGATCCACTGTGTACGCACTGCGTATCTTTGCCCATAAAAGCTTCTCCTCAACATGAATTTTCGTGCGCCTTAGCGGCCTTAACGTTTTGAACGTCGTTACGATAAAATAGACGCAATACGGTAACTGATAAAACCGACCCAACCGACTCAACTGACACAACCAATTCCCCATAACAAAGTCGGAACAAATTGCAATGAACAATTCGGGAATTCCGCCAAGCCGTCGGCCGAGGACCCGAAGGCTCAGCGGGGTATCAGCTCGAGCGTTGCCTCGGCTTGGTGTTCGATATCGGAGCGGGTCAACCTGCTCGGATGATAGCGTCCCTCGAGGTAGAGATCGATCTGGTCGCTGTTGTGGGCGTTGCCGAGAAGCCCGGATTCACCGGTCGGCAGCACGTGCAGGGCAACCGCCGGATTGGAGAGATCGACGATCATGCGCTGCGAAACCCCCTCTCTGACCGTAAAGGGGCGGGTGTAGTCGTACTGTTTTTTGTTCACCGTCAGGTGACTGCCCGAGGTCGGATAGGGTCCCAGGTCGAACAACCGGTCCAGTGGTTTGCGTTCGCCCAGAGGGTGCTTAAAGGTGAGCGTGTGCAGCCGGCCCCAGGTCCAACGCTTGACATCCCCGCCGAAGCGGCTCCGCAGGTCCGCCAGGGCCTGGTGCAGGCTTTTTTCGACAACATCGGTCAGCGTTTCCGTTTGCTGGGTGCCGACGTCGTCGAGCCAGCTGGAGCGGCCGGTTCGCAACATATGTCGCAGCGCGCGCGGAGCGAAAACAGTCAGACCGATATAGCGTCGATAAAGAGCGGGACCGAGTTCATCCTCGAAAATATTTTCGAGCAGATTGAGATAAGTGGTTTCGTATATCGCGGCGGCAGGACTTTTCTTTGACATGCGATAGTCCCATTGCGCCAGAATGTCTCTGATGGGTGCCTCCGGCGGAGCGGTAAATCGTTCTTCCATGACACTGAGCATGATTGGTATCAATTCCGCTGCCAGGGGGCAGGCGACGTCAGTCTGCATGGCGGACATGTCATCGACCGACAATTTCGATTTGGCGGTAATCAAATCCCGGATACGGCTGATGCGGTCGATCGGCTCCCAGTAGGTCCCAATCACGTGCGGAAAGTGGATGTCGGTTAACGCATTGTTGGCGCTGGCGACATACCCATCGGGGGGGTCGATGACATGCGGCCGTTTCGCAAAGGGGAGGTAACCGACCCATTCGTCGGCACCCGTCCAGCCCGGGACCGGTAGCAGGCCGCTTCCCCGCGGTCGGATCGGGATGGCGGCACAGCACCAGTAGCCGATCGACCCGTCGGTGTCGGCGAAGACAAAGTTCTGTCCGGGTGCCTCCCAGTCCTTCAGGGCATCGACCACTTCCGCGACTGTGGCGGCTTTCAGAAGACGGAAGGCGGCCCGGGCCGGCAGTTCGAGATCGTTGACCGCCCAGCGAGCGGACACAACCTGGTTCGAGTTGCCGAATTGACCCTGTTCGACGACAGGCCCGTGCCGGGTCAACCGAATGTCGATGGCGACCGGTGCCGCCCCCTTGACGCGGATCGTCTGACGCACAGACCGCATGTCTTCCCAGTGGTCTTCGTAGCGATACTGCAACGGGTTCTTAGGGTTGAGCTGTTCGATGTAAAAATCGACATCGTCCACCATCACGTTGGTAATTCCCCAGGCCACATGCCGGTTGCGTCCTAAAGGCAGGCCGGGCAGCCCCGGAATGGCAAATCCGGCGGCCTCGATGGTTGGACAGACGAGGTGCACTTCCCACCAGAGGGAGGGGTTCGTGAGGGGCATGTGGGTGTCATTTGCCAGAAGCGGTTTGCCGGTCACACTGCGGGCTCCGGATATGACCCAGTTGTTGCTGGCCGGCGCCGGCGTGAATCCGGTCAGGTGGTTCACCTTCAAGAAAGTGGCAGCGGTCGCAGAAAAATCATACCTTGGGATCGGGTCAATCTCCATGACTATCGGCCGGCCGGTTTCGGCCGGCG
>JARROL010000247.1:0-4557 GCA_037383965.1 Desulfobacterales bacterium
AGCCAGCCGGTTCAACCGGCCTATCGGGCCCAACCGGGCCCTCCCCCTATCAGCCGCTCGATCGCCGTCTCGATGTCGCGACAGACGGCCGCTGCACACCGCGAATCCGAGCGATTCTGCATTGTCGATGCCGAGCAGGGGGCAGCGGCTGTCCGCCGCGACATCGAGACGGCGATCGAGCGGCTGATAGGGGGATAAACCGTTGAGCCCGTTTAGCCCGTTAAGGCGGATTGCCCACGCTGGTCGACTTACCCAACTGACTCAACCGGCCCAACGGGCATAACCGGCTCAACTTACTATGAAACGAACCATAATCGATCTAATCGGTAACACGCCGCTGTTGGAAATACGGCGTTTGAACCCGAATCCGGCGGTCACGTTGCTGGGCAAGCTCGAATATTTCAATCCCGGCGGGTCGATAAAAGACAGGGCCGCCCTGGCCATGATCGAAGCCGGCGAACAATCCGGGGAGTTGACCGGTGACAAAATCGTCATCGAAGCCACCTCCGGCAACACCGGGATCGGCCTGGCACTCGTATGTGCCGTCAAAGGCTATCGGCTCCTGCTGGCCATGTCTGAAGCGGTGAGTGTCGAGCGCCAAAAAATTCTCAAGGCGCGTGGGGCCGACATCCTTCTGACGCCCGGTCATCTCG
This sequence comes from Desulfobacterales bacterium, assembly GCA_037383965.1. Lineage (GTDB taxonomy): Bacteria > Desulfobacterota > Desulfobacteria > Desulfobacterales > SG8-13 > JARFQH01. Next base: position 654 of record JARROL010000247.1, read on the forward strand.
GCACCGACGGCGCCATCGAGGAGGTCTATCACATGGCGCGCGAGGCCCCAGACACTTACTTCATGACCGACCAGTTCAACAACCCCGCCAACTGGCAGGCGCATTACAATGGAACGGCGGTTGAAATTTGGGAACAGACCGGCGGTCGACTGACGACGCTTGTGGCCACCCTGGGAACCTCCGGAACGCTGATGGGGGTTTCCCGGCGGTTGAAAGAATTCGATCCGAACGTCCGGATCGTCGGTGTCGAACCGTACCTCGGCCACAAGCTCCAGGGACTGAAGAATATGAAGGAGGCCTATTGTCCGGGGATTTTTGAAAAAAGCCGTCTGGACCAAAAGATCAACATCGACGATGAAGAGGCCTTTGACATGACCCGCCGTATGGCCAGGGAAGAGGGGCTTTTGGTCGGCATGAGCAGCGGAGCCGCTATGGCGATCGCCGTCGAGCAGGCCCGGGAGATGGCATCCGGTACACTGGTCGCCATTTTGCCCGACAGCGGGGAGCGGTATCTGAGCACCCCGTTGTTCGTGGTCAAGGAAAAGGTCAACCTGACGCTTTTCAATACTCTGAGCCGAAGCAAAGAACCCTTCGAGCCTTTGGTGCCGGGCAAGGTTTCCATTTATACCTGCGGGCCGACAGCTCATGCGCCGATCCATCTCGGAGAAATGCGGCGCTTTATTGTCTCGGATCTCCTCTGCCGTTATCTGGCCTACCGTGGATATACGGTCAAGCATGTGATGAACATCACCGACCTGGATGATAAAACCATCGCCGGTTCGGAAAAAGCCGGAGAGGATCTGAAGGCTTTTACAACCCGGCATATAGAGCAGTTCAACCGGGACATGGAGTGGCTCGGGATCAAACCGGCCGACGCGTATCCGCGCGCCAGCGAGCACCTGGACGATATGGTTCAGTTGGCCGAGCAGTTGGCCAAGAAGGGGTTTGCCTACGAAAAGCTGCGGTCGCTCTATTTCGACATTTCCCGTTTCGGGGACTACGGCCGCCTTTCCGGGATCGACATCAACAAAATCAGACTGGGTGCCACTGTGGACCTGGATGAATACGAAAAAGACAATCCCCGCGATTTCACGCTTTTCAAACGCGCGCGTTTGTCGGATCTGAAGAGAGGGATCTACACCAAAACTGTTTGGGGCAGCGTGCGTCCATCATGGCATTTGCAAGCGGCCGCTATTTCCATGAAATATCTCGGGCAGCGATTCGACATCCATGCCAGCAGCCGCGAGCTGATGTTTCCCCATCACGAGAACATCAATGCCATTGCAGCGGTCCTCAGCGGCCAACCACCGGTGAGCTGCTGGGTCGATTGCGAACCGGTTATGGCAGATGGGCACAAGGTAGACCGGTACAGCGCCGGCATGACGCCGGCGGAGCTGCGGCGCCTGGGATATTCCGGCCAAGCGGTTCGTTACTGGTTGCTGACATCGCCCTATCGCAAACCGGTCACCTTTTTGCCCGATCGACTCGAGGATGCAGGCCGTTCTCTGGGCCGGTTGAACAACTGCATCCGACGGTTGAAAAACCTGCGTGACGGGCGGCCGTATGCGGACCTCGACCAGCTCCTCTATGATATAAAACAGGGCTTCATCAGCGGTCTGGACGACGATTTAAACATATCGACGGCTATGGCATCGATATTCAAGGTCGTCAAAAAAGTGAATTCTTTGATGAGAGACGGGCAGGTCGATGCCGCGGGTGCCGGCAAGATCATCGACGCTTTCCGAAACCTGGATTCCGTGCTGAACCTGCTCGATTTCGAGGATGCGGCCGCCGATCCGGCGGTTCAAGCGGTGATCGAAAAGAGGGCGCGCGCGCGGGCGGAGCGCAACTGGCCGCTCGCCGACCAGCTGAGGGAGCAGCTCAGAGAGATGGGCGTCGTTGTTCAGGACGGGGAGGCCGCAGGCGAAAAAATGGTTTAGAATTCAAGGTTCAAGGTTTAAGGTTTAAGGAAAACGGGGAAAGGCAAAAGGCGAATGGCAGGGCTCTTACAACTTTGAGCACTTTAGTTGTGAACCCTATACCTTGCACCATACACCTTGAACCCCATACATTCTGCCTTCAGCCTTTTGCCTTACGCCGTTAGCCGTGTACCTCACACCCTAAACCTTTAGGCCTTTGCGAGAGTGACCAACATGACACCGATTTATTTTCCGCACACCTATTTGTCCCGCCCGGTCATGGAAGCCGTTCAGGCCTGCTTTAGCCCGGTGGTGCTTTATCAGCCCTCGGCGATGGACATTCCGCCGTCGCTGCGGGAATGGGAAAAGACGGGGCAGGTCGACCTACGGGTGCTGATTCCGGCCGAAGAAGAAAAACTGGCCTCTCTTTTGACGGAATATCGCAACTGGGCCGCCCTGCATCGGGACAAACGCGGCATCGACTTGGCCTATTTCAGAACACGCAAGGACAGGTGGCCGTTTTTCGACGACACATCCGGCGCGTGGATCCTGGCGGACATAAAGGGGAAGAGCCGGACCGAGACACCGTCCACCGAAACACGCTTGCTGACTGCACGGCTGTTGCTCCGCATTGCCCAGGAGATGGATGCTCAGAACGATTCCCTGTTAACCGACCTGCGGCGGGCCGATGAAATGGAAAAGTCTCTTTTCAGACACATGAGAGGCGACGAGGCGATCTTGCGTCAGGAAACAGGAACTCTGCAGGCTGAACCCGGCACAGGGGCGGATTACATGATCAAGGAGCGGATCGGGGCGTGGGCTTTGTTGGCGGCGCTTGATGCCGCACAAAAAGGCCCGGATGCATCGGGCATTTTCGTTACGGCCAGTCGATCGGTTGCGGCGCATCTTACCGAGTCGAGACCCGCGGCCATCAAGGTTTTCGAGGCCACCGACGTGCCGGTGCACACTGGTCGGCCGGAGATCTTGGAAAACTGGCGGAGGGGGGTGCTGGAACGCTTGATCGATCTTGTGCATGCCGAACAGGCTGCCGAAGCGGCCGACTCTGTGACCTGGCCGCCGGTTCCGATTGTGGAGGGAGCTGCGGGTAGTGCGGCGCTGAGGGTATACCTCTTTTCCGGACAGTCACCCGGTAGTCTCCTGCGAGGGCCTTTTTCCCCTTCAAATGAACCTGGCGCCGAGGGGGATATGGAGACCATGCTGAAAAATACGGTAGTTGCCTGGATCGACAGATAGGATTCTGGGCCCGTATTCTTGTAATGATTTGAAATAAAAGGGTATAATTATAATGATATTTTTTTCGTGTTATGGTGCCGCAAAAAGCGCATCAAGGCTTGACGCGGCTTTTTAATTGGTATAATGACGTTCCTTCGTAATTGGAAACAACAGGTGATTCGGTCACCTTCTTTCAAAATCTCAAGAAAGGAGAAATCGGTTATGGCCTTTACGCCCACAGTTGACGAAGAAAAATGTGTAGGATGCGAAGAGTGCGTAGACGTTTGCCCCGTCGAGGTATTCGAGATGCAGGACGGGAAATCCGTTCCCGTGAATGCTGAAGAATGCCTCGGCTGTGAAAGTTGCGTTGAAGTATGCGAAGAGAGTGCCATCACGGTAGAAGAGACCTAATATTTTCAGAATGCGCTCCGGTTCCGTATTCTGGCAGAGTTCCGGAGCGCCCCACCCATCGGCTTACCTTGCAGAGGCGACAGCACCTGCCGGTCATCCCGCATCCCCCGATCTTTCTTAGGATCACGGTAAGAAATAATTCCACACGATTGCGCCGGATTATGGTTTGTCTACAAGGCACATCCACCAGCGCACATCGGGATACGTGTGGGTGGATGTAACGCAGTAGACGGGCCATAAGACCGCCAGAGGTGGAATCTTTTTTGCCGGGGCCCTTAAGCCAATGATGCCGTATTTTTAAGGCCGAACCATCATGACGAAGGTGACACCAACAGCATTTC
>JARROL010000248.1:0-4541 GCA_037383965.1 Desulfobacterales bacterium
GACCAGAGATCATACAGCAAATGACACCCGTTCGTCCACCAGCCGACGACCGGTTGATCGTCCACGATGCGGATCGATAGGACGGTACCGCATGGCGGGAAAAAGGTTGGGCGCACCCCATACAATTTGGCGAAAAAGCGATCGAAAAACCTTGACACTTAACCGGTTGTGGTATAAATATATAAAACCAAAGTTTAACCCGCCAGTTGGAGAAAATATCATAGTCGTTCTTCTATAACTGTCACTCAATATCCTCCAGCATTATCGAAATGTCCATTTCCGTATTTCACCGGTACAGGACTGGTTCATAACTCAGCAGGCGTTCGGCCCTTTCTTGACCGCGTTTGCCCTTGCGCCGAAATTCTTATGAAAGAAAAACCCGGAAACGGGAAAAAATGACGTTTCGTTTTTGCAACCAAAGGAATCTGTGTTTATTGCACAGTTTTCCAATGGGTTGTATGGCAATCATCACGACAATAATGGGGATCCGATTTAATGAACATTGCAGAGCTTAAAGAGAAGAAAATCAGCGAACTGGCCCGGATGGCCAAGACCTTCAACATCGAAGGCGCTGCCGGTATGCGCAAGCAGGAACTCATGTTTTCCCTGCTGCAGCGGCAAATCGAAAAAAACGGTCTCATTTACGGCCAAGGCACGCTGGAAATATTGCCCGACGGTTTTGGGTTCCTGCGTTCTCCTGATTACAACTACCTGCCGGGTCCCGACGACATCTATGTATCGCCCTCTCAGATCCGTCGCTTCAATTTGCGTACCGGTGACACGGTGTCGGGCCAGATTCGCCAGCCGAAAGAATCCGAACGCTATTTCGCCCTGTTGAAGGTCGAGGCCATCAATTTCGAAGACCCGGAGGTGGCCCGGGATAAGATTCTGTTCGACAACCTGACACCGCTGTATCCGAACCGCAAGATGAACATCGAGGACGGCGCCGACAATTATTCGACGCGCATCATGGACCTGCTGACGCCGATCGGCTTTGGCCAGCGCGGACTGATTGTGTCCCCGCCGCGTTCCGGAAAAACGATGCTGCTGCAAAACATCGCCAACAGCATTATTGCCGCCCACAAAGAGGTGGTCCCTTTCGTTCTTCTGATCGACGAACGACCGGAGGAGGTGACCGACATGGAGCGGACGGTAAAGGCCGAGGTCATCAGTTCCACATTCGACGAACCCGCGGAGCGGCATGTCCAAGTTGCCGAAATGGTGATCGAAAAGGCCAAACGCCTGGTGGAACATAAAAAAGATGTGGTTATTTTGCTCGACAGCATTACGCGACTGGCCCGAGCCTACAACTCCGTGATGCCGCCCAGCGGTAAAATTCTCTCCGGCGGCGTCGATTCCAACGCCCTGCAACGTCCCAAGCGGTTTTTCGGCGCGGCTCGCAACATCGAAGAGGGTGGTTCTCTGACGATCGTTGCCACTGCCCTGGTCGACACCGGCAGCCGGATGGACGAAGTCATTTTTGAGGAATTCAAAGGCACCGGCAACATGGAAATCGCACTCGATCGGCGATTGGCCGACAAGCGCGTGTTCCCGGCCATAGACATCAAGAAGTCCGGCACCCGCAAGGAAGAGCTGCTCCTCAAGGAAGAGATCTTGAACCGGGTCTGGATATTGAGAAAACTTCTCTCCTCTCTGAATCCGGTCGACAGCATGGAATTTTTACTTGATAAAATGAGCGGGACCGCAGATAATAAATTTTTTCTATCATCGATGAATGCCTAGTCGGCATAACAGGAGGTTGAAATTAACATGAAAACCGACATCCACCCTAGTTATTCCCAGACGACCATTAAGTGTGCCTGCGGTAATGAGATCGCAGTCGGTTCGACCAAGCAGGATATTCGGGTCGAAATTTGTTCGAAGTGCCATCCGTTTTTCACCGGAAAACAGAAACTGATCGACACCGCCGGCCGGATCGAACGGTTCCGCAAGAAGTACGAAAAATTTCAGAAAGGCAAAAAAGAATAAGACGACCCGTCTCAGCGCTTCTTCCCCGTTTGTCAAAACCACGACACACACGCTGTTGGACCCAAGATATCGCGTACACCCCCGAAAGGGTGTCTGCGGGCGATGGTGTGATCCGTGGTTTTGTGCGTGAGATGCTGTGAAATCAGCCATCCGTTTTTTACGACCTTTTTCTCGCAACCGCCGGTGGTTGTTTCGGTTGCGTGCGGCGTGGGTTTCGGCGTTCAGAATTCAACGTTATTGTTTGGGTGAGCCCTGAGAGGATTGAGAACGATGTTCGCTAATCTCGAGGGTGTCGAAGAAAGATTTCAGGAAATCGAAAATCTTTTGGGAGACCCCGATATCATCAAAGACCAGGTGACCTATCAGAAGCACGTCCGTGAACATGCGGAACTGAACAAGATCGTGACGGTCTACCGGGCGTACAAGAAGATTCTGGCGGATATAGAGGAGAGCCAAGCTCTGCTGCAAGACGGGGATGCCGACATCGAGAAGCTGGCACGGGAGGAACTCGCCGAACTGCGGCGCCGCCAGGACGAACTCGAACAGGATCTGCGTCTGCGCCTGCTGCCAAAAGATCCGAACGATGAAAAGAACGTTGTGCTGGAAATCCGGGCCGGAACCGGTGGAGAAGAGGCGGCTCTTTTTGCGGCCGACCTCTTCAGGATGTACGGCCGCTACGCCGAGAACAGAAACTGGAAGGTCGAAGTCCTGACCCAACACCCGACCGGTGTCGGCGGCATGAAGGAAATCATTGCCTTGGTGCAGGGCAGGGGGGCTTACAGTGCCTTGAAGTACGAGAGCGGCACTCACCGGGTGCAGCGCGTACCGACGACCGAGACCCAGGGCCGCATCCACACCTCGGCCGTGACCGTGGCGGTTTTGCCCGAAGCCGAAGATGTCGAGGTGGAGATCGATCCCGTCGATTTGAAAGTGGACGTGTTTCGGTCGTCCGGTCCCGGCGGACAAAGCGTCAACACCACCGACTCGGCCGTGCGCATTACCCATCTGCCGAGTGGACTGGTGGTGACTTGCCAGGATGAAAAGTCGCAATTGAAGAACAAGAACAAGGCTTTAAAGGTCCTGCGCGCCCGCCTGCTGGACCAAATGACGAGCGAACAAGATGAAGAGCGCTCTCAGCAACGTAAAAATCAGGTTGGCAGCGGCGATCGCAGCCAGAGGATCCGGACCTACAACTACCCTCAGGGCCGGGTGACGGATCACCGCATCGCGCTCACGTTATACCGGCTCGAGAGTATTTTGCAGGGCGATATTCAGGAAATCATTCAGGAGTTGACAACCCACTACCAGTCTCAGGCACTTCAACATGCGGAACTCGGCAGCCTCCAGCGGTGATGACTGGACGATCATCAAACTGCTCGGGTGGACCACTTCCTACTTCGCATCCCGCGCGATCGAAAGCCCCAGGGCCGGTGCGGAAATTCTTCTGGCCCATGTACTGAACCTCCAGCGGGTCGATCTTTATCTGCGCTACGACCAACCCTTGACGCAGACGGAACGCGACCGTTACAAGGCTCTGATCCGACGGCGGGTCCGACGTGAACCGGTGGCCTATATAACGGGGTGCCGCGAATTCTGGTCGATGAACCTGACGGTATCCGGTGATGTGCTGATACCGCGTCCCGAGACCGAATGCCTGGTTGAACAGGTGCTGGCCGAACTGTCATCTGAAGACACCGCCGAGCCTTGGCGTATTCTCGAACTGGGAACCGGCTCCGGGGCGATCATATTGGCCTTGGCATCCAGTCTGTGCCGCAGTGTCTGTTTTGCTTCCGACGTTTCCGAGCGGTCGGTGCGGGTGGCACGCGAGAATGCCCACAGGCACGGACTGGATGGGCGTGTTCAGTTTTTTTGCGGAGACTGGACCCGACCGCTGCGATTGAGCGGTATTTTCGACGTGATCGTATCCAATCCACCTTACATTCCCACCGGTCAAATCAAGACGCTCGAGCCTGAGATTCACTTGTACGAGCCGCTCCGGGCGCTGGATGGAGGAGATGACGGTCTGGCGAGCGTGCGGCGGCTGATCACGCAGGCCCATCGCTTTATGCGGCCGGGCGGACGTCTGTTGCTCGAAATCGGACACGACCAGCAGGAGGCTGTCCGCCCAATCGTATCGACCGCAGGACCATTCAAGAAAGCACCGGGAAAAAAGTCCGAAGACGTGTGAAGTGGTGTCCGTCGGCAAACAGCGACCCCCGTGGCGGTATCGGCCCGAGCCCAGGTCGCAACGCATTGTATCTGATTAAATAACATCCCTAAGGCGGGGCATGTGCTTCGCAAAGTTGCGGAGGGCGATAAAAGACCCGATTGGCCAGCCCGAAACGAATGCGACCGTCTGCAAACGAACACGAAATAAAAAATCTTTCATTCTTAACAAAATGGTCACTGATGCGCAACAATTTTTTGCACGGCCTTTCTGTTTACATAAAAGGCCGCCAGGACGCCGGGGTGTCACCGTATTGTGCATGGGTTGGATGCTTTTTTTCTCATTTTAACGACACGGTTGACTCCCGCGTAATCTTTGGTGAAAA
>JARROL010000249.1:0-4536 GCA_037383965.1 Desulfobacterales bacterium
CCTCCGCATGGTTTACCCGTCAATATTTGACTGCAACAGCGGTTCACGCGATTCAGGGTGCGCGAGGGGTGACGCTTAAACGGTCTCACTCGTTGCCGCCGGCCGCAGCGGATTCCTCGGCCGCTGTATCTTCCTCCATTTTCTTTTTCCCGAAAATGCGGGCCCCGATAATGCTGATTTCGTAGAGAAGCATCAGCGGTAAGGCCATCATAATCTGAGTGACCACATCCGGCGGCGTCAGAATGGCCGCTCCCACGAAAAATAGGAGCAGGGCATACTTTCGGTTTTTCTTCAGAAAATCAACCGATACGATGCCAAGCCTGGCTAAAAAAGTGATCACCAGGGGTAATTCGAAGACCAGCCCGAAGGCCAGCAGGAGTTTGGCCGAAAACCCGAGGTACTCTTTCATCGAGGGCATGGGGCGTATGGTTTCCGTGGCGAATCCGAGGAAAAACTTGAAGCCCCAGGGAAAAACAAGAAAATAGCCGAAAAGGGCACCGCCGATAAAAAAGAAGGTGGAAAGAAAAACAATCGGCAGCATCAGTCTTTTTTCTTTGTCGTAGAGACCCGGGGCCACAAAACTCCAGAATTCATAGATAATGACAGGTGCGGCCAGCATCAGGCCTGCGAGGAAGGCCACTTTGAGATAGGTGAAAAAAGCTTCCGGCAGTCCGGTGAAAATCAGCGAGTCGCCGGACTGCATGACCTTGACCAGGGGATGGACCAGGATTTGAAACAGGTATTCCTTGAATCCGTAGGAGATGACAAAGCCTATGCCGACGGCGACAAAGCAGACAATCAACCGATTACGCAGTTCTTCGAGGTGGGCCGTGAAGGGAAGTTTCGACTCCTCATTCATTTCGGGTCGGTCCTTCATGTGCTGTCTTCTCCGACCGGTCACCACCGGTTTCAACCGTTGTTCGGTCTGCGGATTCTGCCCCGTTACCAGGGACATCCACCCTATCCTTTTCCTCTTTGGCGGCGGCGCCGTTCTGCTGCCATTTGTCGTAAGCCTCCTTAAGATCAGAGACCTTCCGATCGGACGGTTTTGGATTGTCGGTTACTTCCGGTTGGCTTTTCAAGGCGCCCTTTTTATCAGTGATACTATTGGTGAAGCTGTTTTTGACCTCTTTCAGCTCACTGTCCAACTCGATTGATTCTTTCAGTTCGCTGGTTGCCTTTTTGAATTCTCGCAGTGCTCGTCCCAATGATTTCGCGAGATCCGGTAGTTTCTTGGGTCCGATCACGATGAGTGCAATAGCCAGAATCAACAACATTTCCGGCATGCCGATACCAAACATGAGGTGTCTCCTTGCATATCCCCGACCGGTCGGTCGTTTGTGGATAAATTCCGGCGGGCAGATTGGAACGTTTGCTAAAACCTGCGTCAGTTAAAAGGCTTAATTACTACTGGGTTTCCGATAACCTGTCAAGACCAATGGAAATCCGGCTCTTATTTTGCTTGTCGGAAACGGATCTAAGGGCGGTCAAAAAGGTCAGTCCAACTTTTCAGGTTTCAAAACCATCAGGAATAGATTCCCTCTCTGCTGCATATAACCTGCGGCGGCTTCGGCATACGGACCACTGCCCCAAAACAGGTCGGCCCGTGCCGGACCGCGAATGGCGCCACCGGTGTCCTGACTGAGCACGAATCGGCCGAATGTTTCCCAATCGATAATGTGATCGCTGCTATCGAGGATCGGCTTTTCGGTTTCGATGTAGACCAGGGCCGGCAGGGGAAAAAGCCGGTAGTCGAGAGCAATCGAGCGGCCGGGTGTCAGTTTGACCTCCAGAAAGCCCAACGGCCCGTCTTTTTCAACCCGAACAAAAACGGAGCTGGGATTGTGGTTGAGGATGCTGCGGGTTTCCTCCGGGTGGGCCGCCAGAAAAGAGCGAATGCGCTGCATCGACATTTCCGGCTGCGGAATTTTGCCTTCGTCGATAAGGAGTCGGCCGATACTCCTATACGGCCGACCGTTGGATGAATCGTAGTGAAGGTTAAGCGTCTCGCCACTCTCAAGCAAGACCCGGCCGGAGCCCTGAATCTGGAGAAAAAATAGGTCCACAGGGTTTTCGAGCCACGCCAACACGGGCGCATTGCCGGTCAGAACGCCCTGCTCTTCGATATCTTTGCGTTCATAGTAAGGGACGACGGTTTGGCCGGTCAGACGGCCGGTGAGTTTCTCACCCGTGTATTTATCTGAAAAAGCGGCAAGATCGATGGTCACCAGGTCATCCGGGCGTCCCAGGATCGGCACCTGATGTGTTTTGTCGGGCTGCCGCCGGGCGTTTAATAGGGGTTCATAGTAGCCGGTAAACAGGACATCCTTATCGGGACCGTTGCCGGCGGACCGATACACTTTATAGTTGTTCCGGATGAATTGGCTCAGCTCGGCATCTGATGGGCCCGTTTGGATGAACGCCAAAAACGATTCCATTGAAAGCGCCAAGTGCGCGGCGGAAAAGCTGTCATTGCCGAACCGGAATTCTTTGTCCGGCGGCACGCGTTGTAAATAGGCCAGACTTTGTCGAATGCTCTCCTCCAGGCCGTCGAAATGCATGTCGTCCGAGAAATTGGGATACCTTGCAGAAGAGATTTCAAAGACGGCATTTTTCTCGGGGGCAGCGCAACCGCCGATCCAGCCGGCCAGGAGGATCAGCCCCAAAAATAGCGGCAGCGTGAAAACGGTCTGCCGAGACTTTTGTAAGGCCGACCCACGTGCATCGGAGCACCCTGATCGGCCGGTTGTCATCAACTCGACGAACATATACGCACCGCCTTCATCCTCGTTTTATTTTCCCCGCACGTAATGGCCGCTTTTGCCACCGGATTTTTCAACCAGACGCACGTCGGTTATGGTCATTTCGCGGTCATGAGATTTACACATGTCGTATATGGTCAAGGCCGCTACGGTCACGGCAGTCAGGGCTTCCATTTCAACACCGGTGCGGCCCACAAGGCGCGCGCCGGCTTCGATTCGAATTATATGGGCCGCCTGGTCCGGGAAAAAATCGATCCGTACATGGGTCAAGGGCAACGGATGACACATCGGTACGAGGTCGGATGTTTTTTTAGCGGCCATCACGCCGGCAATACGCGCCGTTTCAAGGACATTGCCCTTTGTTACGGCACCCGCCAGAATTTTCTCCAGGGTGTCGGCCTGCATGGTGATTGCGCCCCTTGCGATTGCCGTCCGATCGGTCGCCTCTTTGGCGGTAACGTCGACCATGCGGACCCTTCCCTCGGTGTCCATATGGGTGAATCCGGTCATGTGCGGCCCTCCTTTACTCAAAATGTTCGACTTTACGGGTTGCCGTTTTTTTGATGGCGTCGAGCATCGATTGCATTGCGGAAAGCACGTTTTCACGCACATCGCCGGCAACCACCAGTGCCATCACATCTTCGCCCACCGGCAGATACCGGTTTTCGGCAATGCTGACCTCAACCGCAACGATGCCGGGTCTCCGAAGACCTTCGGCGATGATGTGGTTCAGCCGATCGTGGTCGACGCTCACCTCAAGGCCGTTAACCCGCCGTCCGTCTCGGGAGGTGGCCCGCACGATTCCATTGTGGCACAGTATCATGCCGACCCGATCGAATTCGGGATGTTCTTTTACCGTGTCTATGAGATGTTGGGTATCCAAGGTATCCCTTAAAATTTAACTATGGAGACGTTTCAGCGGTCTCGTTCAGATGTCGAGCCATGCAATGCTTCGGCCCGGGCCATGTCTGCCGGAGAGTTGATGTTGAAAAACGATATCAGCTGTGGGTCGAGCCGGCGCAGGCGGTCTTCCGGAATAGTTCTGACGTGCATCTTTTTCAAGAAAAGTTGGATTTTGAGTCTGTTTTTGGTCAAGTGTCGGCGCACGTTTTCCAGGCAGCGTGTCGAATAAGCGGCACAAAGGGGCTCGAATCCGGCCGCAGTTTCCGGTATTACGGCATCGATATCAGGCGAGATGGCACCTATGACGGCCGTTACCACCTCTTTTTTCAAAAACGGAATGTCACATGCAGCGAAAAACGCATACGGAGTCCGGCTATGAAAAAGGCCGGCATGGATTCCAGTCAATGAACTTCGGACGGGAAAGAGATCGGCTACGATGTGGGCATCCCAGTCTAAAAATTTTATCGGATCGTTGGAGACCACTATAATTTCTTCGAACGTTTCACGAAAAATCCGGTAAATTCGATCGACGATACGCTCGCCGTCGACGGTCAGAAACGCCTTTTCTTTGCCGGAAAAACGGGTATTAAGCCCACCGGCCAGAATGATGCCGCTACAGGATATTTTCATTTCTTGATCGGAAACTAATTCGTGGTCCTATTATTCGCTCATCCGGGCGGAGGCGCCCTCCTTATTTGCGTATTAAAAGCCTTGCGCAGACCTAAATTAGTAAAAATGGCATGTAAAATCAAGGCAATTTGGTCTTCTGCAATATTCTTACGACCACCGAGAACCTCTGAACGATGGGGCTGCTTTCCGATGCGAATCTATTCCCCCTTGCTTCAGGAAAACCTTGAAAAGGCCGTCCTGA
>JARROL010000250.1:0-8345 GCA_037383965.1 Desulfobacterales bacterium
ATTCTGGCCATCACCCTGGGACATGAACTGGCTTTCACCCTGGCGGCTGTGGCGACCTTGTTCGGCTTGATCGACAACGGTTTCAACATCCCTTCCCTGTTTTTCATGTTTGCCAACAACGCCTGGGGACTGTTCAACAATTACACCCTGGTGGCTATCCCCCTGTTCATCTTTATGGCACAGTTGCTGGACCAGTCCAAAGTGGCCGAGGCCCTTTTCGAGGCCCTCTACATCGTTCTGGGGAGCGTCAGGGGCGGTCTGGGCCTGGCGGTGGTTGTGGTGTGCACCGTTTTTGCCGCCACTACCGGCATCATTGGTGCGTCGGTGGTCGCCATGGGCCTTCTGGCCGCTCCGGCCCTGGTTGGGAAGGGATATCAGAAGGAGCTGACCAGTGGTATCATTTGCGCCTCGGGAACGCTTGGAATTTTGATTCCACCGAGCATCATGATGGTCGTCTTCGGCGGGCTGACCGGTTTGAAAGAAACCTCGGTCGGCAACCTCTTCGCCGGTGCGATATTACCCGGTCTGATCCTCTCCGGGCTCTACTTCGCGTACATATCCGTGCGCTGCCTCATCAACCCCAAATTGGGGCCGTCCATCAGCAAGGAAGAAGCCAGCAAGTGGAGTGCTAAGCAGAAATGGCTCATGACCCTCAAGAGCCTCGTTCCGCCTCTGGGCCTGATCCTGATGGTCATGGGAACGATTTTGGCCGGTATCGCCACACCTACCGAGGCCGCCGGACTGGGAGCGCTGGGTGCCTTCATTCTGGCGCTGTTCAACCGGGCTGTCAGCTGGAAGATGATCGTCAAGGCCAGCCGGGCCACGATGAAAACCACCGCCATGGTCATGACCCTTTTTATCGGCGGTATGTTTTTCAGTACGGTCTTTCTGAGCATGGGCGGCGGCGACGTGGTGGCCGACTTGTTCATCGGCAGTGGCCTGAACCGCTGGCTGTCTCTGGCGATTATGATGGGCATCGTTTTTATGATGGGCATGTTCATCGACTGGGCCGCGATTCTACTGGTGACGGTGCCGATTTTCCTGCCGATCGCCATGGAACTCGGCTTCGATCCCCTCTGGTTTGCTATCCTGATGTGCGTCAACCTGCAGACGTCTTTTCTGACGCCGCCCTTCGGCTACGCCCTCTTTTATTTCGCGGGCGTCGCGCCGCCGGGATATACCATGATGCACGTTTATCGCGGCATCATCCCCTTTGTCATTCTCCAGCTTATCGGTCTTTTGGTTATCGGCTCTTTCCCGGAGCTGGCCACCTACCTGCCCGATTTGTTTTTCGGCCGATAAATTTTTACCCCGTATAAATTTTTACCCCGGAATTGTTCGTTCCGGGGTAAAAATTTATTAAGCGAAAGCGACTAGTCTATGCCGGAGGCCTCTCTGATACTCCTGGCAATGACGGAAATGTCCTCGTCGCCGTGGCCGCGGGCGATGAGGCCGGTCTCAACTTGCTCCACGTAGGCCGTCACCGGCAGGGTCACGCCCAATTCGCGGGCCACTTCCAGGGCAATGTCGAGGTCCTTGCGGTGAAGCCGGACCTTGAAACCCAACGGATAGGAATTTTCAATCATGTTGCCGGAGCGGTTGATCATCGCCCAGGAACCGGCTGCGCCGCCGCCGACGGCTTGAACGACTTTCTGCATGTCCAGACCGGCCTTTAGACCGATGGCGATTCCCTCGGCGACACCCCAATACGTTCCGGCGACGACGATTTGGTTGATAGCCTTAGTGAGCTGACCGGCCCCGATCGGTCCCACATGGGTGATGGTTTTGCCCATGGCCTCCAATACCGGCCGCACTCTATTCAAGTCGGCCTCCTCTCCGCCCACCATGATCGACAGCGTTGCTTTTTCGGCGCCCTCGGAGCCGCCGGACACCGGGCCGTCCAGCATGCGGACGTTTTTTTCGCCTAACTTTTCGGCAATGCGGCGGGTGGCGCTGGGGCTGACGGTGGACATATCCACGACGATGGTTTCCGGCGCGGCGCCCTGGATGACACCGTTTTCACCCAGAATGATCTCCTCTAAGTCGGGAGTGTCACTGACGCAGGTGATGACCACCTCGGCATCTTCAGCGGCTTCAGCCGGAGAGGCGGCCCGCCGGGCACCTGCTGCGGCAACTGCCTCTTCCTTTTGGCGGGTGCGATTGTGCACGGTCACCTTGTGTCCGGCTTTCAGTAGGTTAAGCGCCATCGGAGTGCCCATGGTTCCCATACCGATAAAGGCAATGTTCATGCTGACCTCCTTATAATAGAATCATTTTCCCATTTTCGTAGAATTTAGTGGTCAAAATCGGGCCGCGTGGTTTTTTCAACCGGGGGGTCATTTTCAAACCTTCTTTTCCGGCAATCGTACGACCAGGACCGGTTTTGGGGATCGGCGGACGACCCGACGGGCTGTGCTGCCCATCAAGGCCTCGGCAAACCTTCCCTGGCCATGGGTTCCCATGACGATCAGATCGCAGCCGGCCTGTTGGGCCTGTTCCAAGATTTGATTCACCGGCTCTCCAGTTTTGACGACAATATCGTTTGCGGCAACATCGAAGGCGACGGCATCCGGGAAGGCCTCTCG
Source organism: Desulfobacterales bacterium (assembly GCA_037383965.1). Lineage (GTDB taxonomy): Bacteria > Desulfobacterota > Desulfobacteria > Desulfobacterales > SG8-13 > JARFQH01. The sequence continues at coordinate 2,586 of JARROL010000250.1, forward strand.
GCAGAACTTTTCGAGTCTTTTTCTAAGAGTCTCCAGCACCTCCTCGGCCTGATGATTTCTGACCTCTTTCCACTTGTCTTCGCCGAACATGGTGGCCAGCTGATACGTCACACTGGGAGAGAGGTCCTCGATAACGTGAAGGATGACAATTTTTGCTCCGTAGCGGTCGGCCAGGCTGGCGGCATAGCCGAACGCGTAGCGGGCGCTTTCGGAAAGGTCCGTTGCATAAAGAATCTTCCTGATATCCGGTAACATGTTCCTTCCTCCTGTCATTTGGTTTGGTTCGCGATTTCCCGTCGCCGGAGCTCCTTAAAGCTGGACAAATATCTTATCCGGATTCATCAGACCTTTGGGATCGATCAGATCTTTGATCTGCCGCATCAGGACATAGCTTTCACCGTGCTCCAACTGCATGAATTTGCGCTTGCCGATTCCGATGCCGTGCTCACCGGTGCAGGTTCCACCGATTTCCACCGCGCGCGTGACAATCTTCCGATTGATGTCTTCGATAATCTTCCATTCATTCCGATCCGCAGGATCACCGACCAGCACCACGTGCAGGTTGCCGTCACCGGCGTGACCGAATACATATCCGACGGCCTTTTCCTGATCGACGATGTTTTGGGAAAAGATGACCATCTCCGGGTAGCTGGAAATCGGAACCGCTGCATCGACGATCAGCGTGTCCTTGCCAGGGTGGGCGCGGTGGATGGTTTCCCAGGCCTCATGACGCGCGCGCCAGAGTTCGGTGCGCTGACCCTCATCGACCCCGGACCTGAAACCGGTGGCGCCGCAGTCGCGGCAGAGATCCTCGGCCAGTTCCGCAATGTCATCCAGCATGGTGCGGCTGATGCCGTGGAACTCGCAAAAAAGCGTGGGCGTTTCGGCCAGCCCGAGTTTCTTTTCACGGTTCATGAGCTGTATCAGCTGCGACGGCAGCAGCTCCAGGGCGGCCGGCCCGAGTCCGGAGCCCATCAGCACGGCCACCGCATTGGAGGCATCATCCAGGCGATCGAAGGTGGCAGTGGCCGCCAGATGGTGAGACGGGATGCCGGTCAACCTCAGGGTGGCTTCTGTAACGATGCCAAGGGTTCCCTCCGACCCGACGAACAGGCGCGTCAGATCGTAACCGGAAGAGGATTTCGGCGCCTTGCAGCCGGTGTGGATGACTGATCCGCCGGGAAGGACGACGGTCAGCCGCATTACGTAATCTTTGGTGGCGCCGTATTTAACGGTTTGGACACCCGAGGCGTTGTTGGCGATCATACCGCCGATAGTGGCGTCAGCTCCGGGGTCCGGCGGAAAAAACAGGCCGTGGCGACCGGCCTGCCGGTTGAGTTCCTTACGCAGGACTCCCGGCTGGACATCGGCCTGCAGGTCCTGGGGACGAATATCGAGAATGCGGTCCATCCGGGTCAGGTCCACCACCAGTCCGCCACGCGTCGGGACCGGGTTGCCTTCCGTGCTGGTGCCGGCACCCCAGGGGGTGACCGGTACATCGTTGGCGTAGGACCAGGAGAGAATTTGAGCGACCTCTTCGGTCGTAACGGGCCAGATGATACCGGCCGGCAGCAACCCTCGGTGGGGGGAGATGTCGCGTCGGTGCAGCTCGCGGTTGGACGGACCGGTGGAAAACCGGTCGGGTGAAACGATGGAGGCCAGGGTGTCGGTTTGATTCTGGTTGAGGTCAGGCATGGCGGCTCCCAGTGTCCGTTCAGAAACGGCATCTATCGGCCCGGGCCGGCGTTCTCGCTCTTTGCAATCCTCGACGTAGCTCTGCTACGCCTGCGGTTGCAAGATCGCTGCGGCCTTGGCCGTGTCCGAAATCTACCATTTCTGGACGGACACTCAGTGAATCGATTCACAAATACTTCATATTGTTTGTTTTTCGTTGGAATATCAATGTGCAAAGTCACTATATGCCTTGTTGTTTCGCCATTTTTAATCAGAGCATGGGGTGCTTCCCTGACGCCGAGTCCCCGGCAGAGGTGGCAGGGCGCATGGTAGGTCGTGCCGGTTCCGCGCGGCTCGAAAGAGTTCGCGGACATTTTGAGCACATCGTTTGCGAAGGCGCTGAAGGGATAGACCTTGTCCGCGAACTGGCGCGCTTTTTCAGCCATGCCGGGATCGTCTGCGAAGAGTTTCATATATCCGGCTTTAAGGTGCGAGGCGCAAGAGGCGCACAGGGTGACGATGGCGTCGTAGTTGCCATTCATAAACGCGTTAATATTCTGCCGGGCCACATCACGCGCCGCCTGTTTTTCGCCCATCATGACCACCGGCAGACCGCAGCAGGACTGTTCCATCGGAAAGTCGACGGCCACATCGGTGTCCGACAATATTGTCAGGGCTGCCTCCATCTGTTCGGGGTAGACAAAGTCCTGCAGACAGCCCGAGAAGAGCGCCACGCGGCTGCGGGGTGATGCAACCGTCGGTTTGATCTGCTCCCATCGATCCCGGAAAGGTTTTTCGGCAATGGCCGGCAGGGCTCTGAAATTGTGCTCTCTGGCGAAGATGAACGGCAGGTGCCGCAGGTACTGGGTTTCGTCGGTCACCGGTCGTTGGGCCACCTGGGCCGACCGAAGCAGGGTGTGGAAGAGCTTGCGGTTGCGCAGCAATTTGCCCAGCAGCAGGCTGGTCAACGGATGGCCTTCTTCGTCCTGAATGACGGCGTGAATTTCCTTGATGAGATGGGGCAGATCGATGCCGGCGGCGCAGACGGCCTTGCAGGCGCCGCAGTTGATGCAATTTTGAACCAGGTTCTTGGCCTTGTCCCGTCCGTGAAAGAAATAGGTCACGATGAGTCCGATGGCGCCGATATAGATATGGCCATAGCGGTGGCCGCCTACCATGCGATAAACCGGACAGACGTTGGCGCAGGCGCCGCAGCGCACACAGCGAAGCACCTGGTAAAATACCGGGTCTTTGGCCAGGTCTCGCCGTCCGTTGTCGAGAAACACGATGTGCATCACTTTTTTGCTGTCCGGTGCGGCGCCGCAGGCATTGCGGCCGGTGATCCAGGTGACATAGGAAGTGATGCCTTGCCCGGTGGCGTTGCGCGGCAGCACGCGATTGATCAGCAGGGCGTCGTGAAGCGTCGGCAGTAGCTTGTCCAGGCCGACCAAGGCCACGTGCACGCGCGGTAGGGTGGTCACCAGGCGGGCATTGCCCTCATTGGTGGTCAGGCCGATTGTACCGGTGTCGGCCAAGGCAAAATTGGCACCCGAAATCCCCATGTCCGCCTCGACATACTTTTGGCGCAGTTCCCGGCGGGCCACTTTTACCAGGCGTTCGATTTCGGATTCCTGCTTGTGACCGGTGACCTCAGTGAACAAGTCCGCCACCTGGTGGCGCGACAGGTGAATGGCCGGCATCACCATGTGGGACGGGCCCTCGCCGCGCAGTTGAATGATCCACTCGCCCAGATCGGTTTCGGTGACCTCGAATCCCTCGGCTTCGAGATCATGGTTCAAGAGGGTTTCCTCGGCGGTCATCGATTTGGACTTGACGATCTTTTTCACATCGTTGTCGCGGGCGATGCAGGCGATGATGGCATTGGCTTCGCCGGCTGTTTTGGCCAGATGGACGTGAACGCCCGCTTTTGAGGCATTTTCTTTGAATTCCTCGAAAAGCGCATCCATCCGCGTCAATGCGGCATCCTTGGCAGCGGCAATCTCTGCTATCAGGCCCTCCACGTCCATGTCGGCAAAGGCGTTGGCCCGGCCGGAACGGTAGGCGACCGCAAACTTGTCCATGGCACTGCGCAGGAACGCGTTCTGAAGAGCGTCATCGACTTCTTTCTTGTATTCTTTTAGATTACGGGCTTCCTGCATCAGTTGTCCTCCAGGAGCAGAATGTGAAGTTCCAGTGGGCCGTGAACTCCAAGAGCCAGGACCCTTTCGATGTCGGCCGTGCGACTGGCTCCGGTGATAAAGGCCAGATAACTGGGAGCCGTTTGCATGGTTTCCTGTAGTTCTTTTTCCAGATCGTAGGCGCTCGGCCGAATTTTCGACTTGGGTAGAATACCGATGTGAATCTCGCTGACCATTGTTGCCAGCCTGACGTCTTCACTGCTCGAGTCGATCACCAGGGTGCCGGTTTCAGCGATGCCGTAGTCGATGAAAGTCAGGCCGATGTCGATTCCGGACAAATGTTGGCGCAACCCGTCCGTCACCAGCCGAATGCCTCTGTCTGCACTCAGCTCTTTAAGTATTTCGGACTGACCTGGTGGCAAAGCGGGGGCGGCGATGATTTTCTCCTGTTTGATATCGCAAAGCGCTTCGGCTTCCGGAGAGAGGAAATCGTCGCACCCGGAAATTAACAATTGGCAGGCTTGTTTGCGCTCACAGAGATCCACACAGTATTCAAAAGCTTCCTGAGTGGTCTCCACATTCGATACGATGGCCGATACCAATTCGGCCTTTTGTTTGAAGCGGGTGTGAAGGTCTGCCACGGAAAGCGTTGCTGATGGCATTGGATGCATCCTCCTAAAGGCGAAAAATTTCGGATATTAAGTTGCGGCGGGGGCTCCGAAATGATTGGTTATACCACTATTACATTTTGGCTTTTATATCTGTCAAGGATAAAAGCTAAAATTTCTTGATTCTTACTTAACCATCTGATAGGAAATAATTAATTCTTTTCAATCGGTCGTACCGGCAGAGCCGGAGAGGCGTCCGTAAATGGTCATACCATTAGATTGAGCGGCCCATTTCACGTGTCATCGGAGTCTCTGACGGATAGGAGCCGGCGAATGATGGTCAAGGTACCCAAATCATGAATACATCGCTTAAGCCGATTAAGCCGAAGCGGATCTCCGACCAGGTACTGGAGCAGTTGCGTGAGCTGATCTTCCGCAGCGAATTCAAGCCGGGACAGCAGATTCCGCCCGAGCGGGAACTGGCCGAGTCCCTTAAGGTCAGCCGCACCTCTGTTCGCGATGCGATCGGCAAGCTTGTGGCCATGGGTCTTCTGGAGCAACATCAGGGGCAGGGAACGTTCGTGCGCATGCCGGAACCAACCGACAAACACCCTTTGGCGGTTGCCATGGAGACCCAAAACGCGACCCTGGAAGACCTTCTGGAGGTGCGGATGGGTCTCGAATGCAATGCCGCTTCGCTGGCGGCCCTGCGGGCCGAGGAGAGCGACCTGGAGTTTCTGGAAAAGAGCGTCGACGACATGCGTAAAGAGGTCCAAGCGGGGCGGCTGGGGACCGAGGCCGACGTCGCCTTTCACATGGCGGTCACCTATGCCACCAAGAACCCGCTACAGGTCTATCTGATGCGTTCCTTCTACGATTATCTCTTTGTGGGCATCAAGGAAAATCTGGCCTACCTATATGAGGAGCCGACCAACATCGAAAAAATCATCGTTCAGCACACTTCCGTTTTTCAGGCCATTCGGGATCACGACCCCGAGCGCGCCTTCGACACCATGCGATCTCACATCAACTTTGTTCTCGATTTTTTCATCAAACGCCGGCGTCAGGGTATGCGTTGAACAGATGGGCTTTTTCCGGGATCTTCTCAGCGGTTCATGATCTAAAATCCTCGGAAACAGTTGACATCAAACGTCCTTGTTGATGAAGTACTGGAACAGCTTGAAGATCTTGGCCGGCGTGCCGCCTTAGAATGCGCACCCGGGGCCATCGTCATCGAGGAATAGGGGGAAATATTATGCGTCCTGAAGACAACTTGAGAGAAGACCATGGGCAAATTATGAAGCTGTTTGTGTCATGGCAAAAGATGCTGGAGAAATTAT
>JARROL010000251.1:0-4497 GCA_037383965.1 Desulfobacterales bacterium
ACCTTGAAGCTCACCCAAGTTCTGCATATCAATAACCTCTGTCATGGCGATCAGATCAGCGATGACATGCTTAAAACCCGTCATCGAGAATGGGGTTCACAACACAAAAATGACGAATGGAATTCGTGGTCGCATGATCCGGCAGTCTGCCTGCCCTCAACAGCCGGTTGCCCAGGAAGGGAACAATTGATGGAAAAACGAAACATTAAACGCCAGGGCATAGACGCGTCGACCGTCTGCAGTCACTTTGCGACATCTAAAAACACAAACGTCTATGACGCCAAAATGCTGAACTATAGTGAAGGCGGCATGTGCATCGAATCCAATGCCGATTTCAAAAAAGGCGCTATCGTGCTCGTAAAAGTGAGAGCGCTTTTCAGCAATGCCGGTTACCCGAGTCTCATGGAAGCCTTCCGCACGGTCTCATTGGGTGAAATTAAATGGTCGAAGCCTTCGCATGATGTCGGAAAGGCTTTATTCGGCATAAGCACATCAAGACTTGGAGGACCGGCCGATCATGTTCCAGCGGTTTCCAGACGAAAACGTAGAGACGGGTTTTACCAGAAGCAGCCCTCGGATTATTTTCGATCGGATCACGCAATCAACCATCGAGCCGAAGAATCGAGATGAGGTCCAAATAGACGACCCCATGGCCGCGATGGATCGTCACGCCCGCGGATGGGCAACGCCGCAAAAGCGTCTGTCCGAATTGTTCGGGGCACGGGCTGGTTTGATTTTCGGACTGTTGAATCATCGTGGACAATCGTCTCTGGGAAATACCTCCCCGTGGAGAGAATGACTGCTCGTCGTGAGTTCACCGTTCGTCTTTCTGATGTGTCTGAATCGATGCCCATTGTGAAGACGCGGTCGGGCACCGGCAACCGGTTTTTCGGGTCCACGTGATGTTTCGGTCAATAAATCTTAAGATCGATTCCCGGACCTGTCCCGGGGGAATCTTTTCCAAGTGCTTGTAACAGGAAAGACAAAGGCATCGCGTACCGTCGATACGGCAGATGCTTTCACCTTCCAGTGCACGGTCGCAGAGATCGCATTCCGACCGGTCCAGCTCGACGGCAACAGAGGTGGTTTTGCTCTTATTTTTTAATTAATTCCGAAGCTATGCCGCATCTAACCGAATGTTTTACTTTAACTTCATTGCACCAGCAATTCCAAACTGAATAACCTGCAACATCACCGGGGGCTGGCGATTCTGCGAGAAGATCTGGAATAACGACGCACGTCTCATTGCCACTCGCCAGCGGCAAATGACTTTCGAAACAAACCCCGCCTCTACAATTGCAGATACCGCTGATTCGGAAGGATCAAATAGCAGCTTTTACACGACCACTTGAAAAGACCAAGACGATATTCACCCTTTTTAATCGGTACTACCGCCATGTGAATGAGATTGCATCCGCCGAGACGGCGGGAGGGCGTTTTCCCGACGAAACGGGCAGCCGCCATCCGCATCGCAGCGTTCGGCAATGTCGCAGCCGGTGCTCTGATGGTCGCGGCGCAGGTGGAAATTGAGCCAACTCGACGTTTGGTTGAGCGCCCAGTTGCGGGGAGCGACAAACGTGCTGGCCATCTCCTGCGCCCGACCCACTGCCGCCAGGCGCTTGTACACCCGCACCCAGACGCAAGGGTGATCCGGGTAGACCTCGCAGCGACCGTTGCTGCTGCCGCCGCAAGCCCAGTTGCGAATATGCTTGGGGCATTGGCTTTCGGGACACAAAAAGGCGAGATGCTGGATTCCGCAGTCTCCGCACCCCTTGCAGGAGAGCAGCCACTTCTTTAAGGGATCCTCGATCAAATACGCCAGCCGGCGTCCGCCGGCGGTGGTGTCCAGTCGGGTGCAGACCGCCCGCAATCCCGGTTCCAGGGGTGACTCGAAACGGAAAAAGAGGTCGTGCATCATTCGCAATGCTTGGAAGTGGGTTTTTTAAAGGAGCGTGGCCCGGCTGACCGGTGACGGCAGGGTGCCGGATGGCGGGCTGTCCGGGGCGGTTTCTTCAAAAACATAAAAACCATCTTTTTGAGGGCAGTCGAAATCGGACAGAAATTCCCGCCACCGGTTCTCGATTTGTTCCATGCGGTCCAAGATGGCTGCCAGGGTGGCAAAACTTTTATGCACGCCGCCAACATGGATCCCTTGGTAGCCTACTCCTTTCAGAACGACCGCCAGCCGGGCCGCCCGTTCGACAGCGGCTGCCTCGCCCCGCTCATTGTCCTCCCATTCCCGCTTCACCGCTTGAAGCAGGTTTTCCGTGACGACCGCACCGGGTATGGCGCCGCGGTGCATGATTTTGGCCGCCGGCGGTCGCAGGACGTACACTGATCCGAGAATCGGGACGGGCAGCCCGAAAACGTGCCGGATCTGCTGCAACTCCCGGAATTTGCGCACGTCGTAACCCACCTGTGTAATGACGAAGCGCGCACCGGCGGATATCTTTTTGCAGAGCTTGTAATACTGAGCAATAGTCTCTGCCTCGGTGCTTTTGAAGGGCGAGACGGCACAGCCCGTGCAAAAGCCTTCTGCAGACCGCGCTTCACGACAGCTGCGTTCTCCCAGCATCTTGAGAAAGCAGATCAGGCTGGTTGAATCCATGTCGAAAACCGGCATACCCTGCCCACCGAAGCCACGACCCGAATAGTCTCCCGTGAGGGCAAGAATGTTGCGCATGCCCATGCGCGCGAGCTGAAGCGCGCGGCTTTCGATGCCGCCCCGGTTGGCGTCGCGGCAGGTGAAATGCACGATGACGTCCATGCCCCGGTCGACGATTTCCTTTCCGATAACATCCGGGCTGAGTGACGGGTTTCCGCCGGGGTTGTCCGTGATTGTCACCGCCGACACCCGGCCGTCGTCCAGCGCGTCTTGGGCGATCTTCTTGACCGTGTCCAAGGCCAGTCCCTGGTAACTGGCGCCGGGCACAAGCTCCAGAGTGATCACGAACTGTTTCGAATTCGCGATATCGGTTTTAAAGCGTCGGCCCATAGACCCTCGCATGCAACGCTGAATTTTGATATCCTTTTGCAGCCGACCTTCCCCTGACGCACTGGAAAAAGGGTTGAAACCATAAGAAGTTGAATACTTTCTTACCGTGACCCTTAAATGAGTGTATCACCTCATCCGAGCGTTGCCCGATTTGGCTACAGCATTACCTGGACGCGGTCCAATTACCGGCGGATTGCCGGTCGCCTAAGCTCTCCATACTTGCAAAATACAGGATTGACGGAATAGTCACCTTCGCAACCGATGGATAGTCTACAGGCATAAACCATAATCCGGAAACCGAAAAAGCAAGGAGGATCGCATGAGTCGAATCGCCGTGATCATCACCGATATGTTTGAAGATTCCGAGTACACCGAACCGGCAAAGGCGTTTCGTGAAGCCGGACACACTCTGGTTCATGTTGGGCTAGAGGCCGGAAAAACGGTTCACGGCAAAAAAGACAACACGGCCGTGACCATCGATGAAGCCGTCAATACGGTAGCCGTGGAAAATTTCGACGCCCTCTTGATTCCCGGGGGATACTCCCCCGACAAACTGCGCGTGGATGAGGATGCCGTGCGGTTTGCGGGCGACTTCGTTCGCAGCGGCAAGCCGGTCTTTGCCATCTGCCACGCCGCGCAATTGTTGATCACCGCCGACGTGCTCCGCGGCCGCAAAATCACCGGCTACAAGTCCGTCATTCAGGACATCAAAAACGCCGGTGCCGAATTCCATGACCGAGAAGTCGTCGAGGACGGCGCTCTGGTTTCCAGTAGAGACCCCGGCGACCTCCCGGCCTTCATCCGGGCCTCGCTGCGGCACCTGTCGCAATAGCCGCCCGGGAGGAAGCGTAGGCTGCCGATTGGTTAATTTCGACCGTAAGTCTCGGTGATATCCCGCAGCCGGTCGGTCGTTTCGGAACCGAGCATATCCCATCCGAAACGCCACAGCCAATTGGCCCTGCGGCTGGCGGGACGGTTCATCCGCGCCTCCGAACCCAGCCCCAACACGTCCTGAAGGGGAACGATCACCGTTTCGGCTGTCGACATCATGGCCATCCGAATGAGTTCCCAATGCAACTCTTCGACCGGCACTTCCCGGCCCAGGTAGCGGAACAGGTTGGTTTTGGTTTTCGGGTCGGCCTCTTTTTCGAACCAGCCTCTAATGGTGTTGTTGTCGTGGGTGCCGGTGTAAACGACACAGTTCGGCTCGTGGCGATGCGGCAGAAACGAGCCGTTCGGAAAGTCCCCTCCGAAGGCGAAGAGCAGCACCCGCATGCCCGGAAAGCCGTAATGGTTGATAACCTCGCGGACATCCGCCGTGATGGTGCCCAGGTCTTCGGCAATCACCGGCAGTCTTCCGAAGCGTTTGACGAGTCGATCGAGAAACTCTTCGGCCGGCACCGGCACCCAGCGACCGTTGACGGCGGTCTTGGCACGGGCCGGGACTTCCCAGTAGGCAACCAGCCCGCGAAAGTGATCGATTCGCGTGAGGTCGTACAGCT
>JARROL010000252.1:0-4434 GCA_037383965.1 Desulfobacterales bacterium
CCGAACTCTACCTTCGGTTTTCGATTGAAGCCGTTGCGATCGGAAACGGCACGGCGGGTCGCGAGACCGAGGCCTTCGTGCGTAAAATCGACGCTCTCCAGGCTATTCCGGTACTGCTGGTCAACGAAAGCGGCGCGTCGATCTATTCGGCGTCGGAAGCCGCACGCCGCGAGTTCCCGGATCTGGACCTCACCGTACGAGGATCGGTATCGATCGCCCGACGCCTGATGGACCCGCTTTCCGAACTGGTCAAGATCGATCCGAAATCGATCGGCGTGGGCCAATACCAGCACGACGTCGACCAGTCCGACCTCAAAAAAGCCCTCGATGATGTCGTCATCAGCTGTGTCAATGCCGTCGGAGTAGATGTCAACCGCGCCAGTGTCGAACTGCTCACTTACGTATCAGGGCTCGGCCCCCAGTTGGCTGCCAATATCGTGGCCGTTCGCAACGAAAAGGGGCCTTTCACTTCACGGGCGGAATTGAAAAGCGTCCCGCGGCTGGGGCCCAAGGCTTTCGAACAATCGGCCGGATTTCTGCGGATTCAGCGTGGCGCCAACCCCCTGGATGCCAGCGCCGTGCACCCGGAGAGTTATGCCGTGGTCGACGCCATGGCACGGGATCAAGACTGTAGTGTCGCCGAACTGATGCAGGAGGCAAGCCGCCGGAAAAACATCGACCTCACGAGATACATCAATGGCAAAATCGGCCTGCCCACCCTGCAGGACATCCTGGCCGAACTCGACAAACCGGGCCGCGACCCCCGCAAAGATTTCGAAACCGTCGCCTTTGCCGGTCATGTCAACCAGGTCACGGACTTGAAACCGGGCATGATACTGCCGGGCGTGGTCACCAACGTCACCGCGTTCGGCGCATTTGTCGATATCGGCGTCCATCAGGACGGCCTGGTTCACATCAGCGAAATGGCCGAGGCGTTTGTCAAGGACCCGACCGATGTCGTTTCCGTGCAACAGCGGGTCAGCGTGACGGTCCTCGCGGTCGATCTGGAACGAAACCGCATCGCGCTCTCCATGAAAACGGCCCCTGCGCGGGAAAAGGTCTCCCCGGAAAATAAAAAACCTCGCCGACCCAAAGGCGAGAAACGTCAACCGGCAGCCGAAAAAAAGCAGAACCGCCCATTTCACAATCCTTTTGCAGATGCCCTGGGGCGCAAGCGCCGCAAGTAGAAAACAGAAAATCGAACGACCTCCTTCAACCGGACTAACGGGCATAACCGGCTCAACCGACTTAACTTAAAAAGGCAGGCTTCAATTAATGCGGGCCGTGATTCAGAGGGTAAAGGAAAGCATGGTTTCCGTCGACGGCCGGGAAGTCGGCCGCATCGGTCACGGGATGCTGGTGCTGCTCGGCGTTCACCGCTTGGATACCGATGCCGATGCCAAGGAACTGGCGCGCAAGATTTCTCACCTGAGGATTTTCGAAGATGCAGGGGGTAAAATGAACCGGTCTCTGCTGGATATCGGCGGGGAAATGCTGGTGGTGTCCCAGTTCACACTTTACGGAGACTGTCGCAAGGGCCGACGGCCTTCGTTCGTCGAGGCGGCCCCACCCGCCTTGGCCGAACGGCTTTACAACTGTTTCGTGAAACGGGTGCGACAAAAGGGCATCGTTGCAAGGACTGGACAGTTCAGGGCGATGATGGCGGTGAGTTTGGTCAACGACGGCCCGGTGACCCTTATACTCGACAGCACGATCTGATGTCGGCCGATCGCGCTTTTCTCACGTTATCTCGAGGTGATCCATGAGCGCCCATTGCAGAAAACGGGTGTAGACCTGCCAGCTGTGTTCACCATAACCGCCGGCCATAAGGTAAGCCCTCGGAATCATGCGCTTTTTTAAAAACTGGTAGACGCTCCAGTCGCGCGCGAAGAGCTGTTCGAGCGTCAGCCGTAAATCGGCGGTCGAGGGCAACTCGTCCTTTTCGTAGGGATCAGCCCCGGAGACAATCACGGCAAGGTCGGGCTTCGGCCGGGCGGCCAATTCCCGAAGGCCCTCTTCGAGTTTGACGAGATACAGGTGATCTTCACCGGCAAAAACTGGAATGTCGAGGTCGCTGGGAATAAAAGATGGATTGAGCCGGCCGGTTGCATCCTGGGCGGGGCCGTCGAGCGGCCACCCGCGCCCCATGTGGATGCTGAAGGAAACGATCGACGGATCATCGGCCGTCAGGGCCGCGGTGCCGTCGCCTTTGTGAGCATCGACGTCAATCACCCAGGCGGTCTTGATGCGCTTGTCGGCCTGCAGTTTGCGGATGGCGATCACGATGTCGTTGAGCAAACAGAAGCCGTTGCCAAATGACTTCTGAGCGTGATGCATACCGCCGCCGAAATAGAAACAAAAGCCCTTCTCCAGAGCCACGTTGCAGCACTGCCAGGTGCCGGAAACCCTTTCCTGGATACGCACGAACAAACCACTCAGCGGCTGGGTGGCGCTGAGCGGATCATAGCGGTGATACTGCCCCTGCTGGTCGACAAGTTCGTAGGTCTTGATGATTTCGGTTTCCAATGCATCCGAAAACAACCGGTCGACGTAGGCCGGGTCATGTACCCTTTCAAGGTCGACGCGATCCAGCAGTCGATGGTCTTTTTCGATAAACCAGTCGGCAATCCTCGGCCCGAGCACCGGATGCGTCTTAAGATTTTCAAACGTGCGCGCCGCCCGACTGTCTTTGATCGGAATTTGAATGCCGAACTCGTAGAAACTGGCCTTATGTTCCGGATCGTAGATGATCATCGATGTTCCCGCACGCAGCGGCGCTCGTCCATCCGCCGCAAACCTTCAAGCAGCATATCCATGAAATTGCCGATTGCAGGGGCGCTTTTTTCCTTTTCCGACAGGTCGGGATGAAATTTGAAGCGGCCTTCATTTTTCATCATGAGCTCGAAGAAGGCCTCCTTACCGTTCATTTTCCTGTAGGTCGCCCCGATCAGTTCTCCCTGACGGAAGGCCACCTTGGCGGTACCATCCGGCAGAATCAAAGACAACCGACCTGTTTTCTGGTTCAGGTTCAAGGTCTGAAAAATTTCCGGTGGCGGCATTTCGGATAACCGCCCCAACATGCCCGATGCGATCTCCTCTGCGACGGCTAGATTCGATTTTGCCAGTCGCTGAGCCAGCAGTCTGGCCAGATACATCTGAATCGACGGAAAATTGTTGAGAATCTCCTTGAAATCCTGTCCCTTTATGAAAATTATTTTTGCCGGTTCGACGACCTTTATCGTGGCCCCCACCGGTTCGCCGCTGATCAGGCTCATCTCTCCGAATACATCGCCTTTTTTGAGGGCGGAAAGCCGAACGCCGTCTTCGTCGAGCACATCCACTGCGCCGGAAAGAATAATGTAGAGGTTCTGAGCCGGATCCCCTTGCTTCAGGATAACCTCGTTCCGGGCAAATCGCTTGAGCTTCAGCAAGGCCACAATGTCGCGGAGATTCTGGTGATCGAGGGCCTGAAATATTGAGAAGTTGCTCAGAATCCCGGCCACGGCATCAATGTTTCGGCTGCGATCTTTCGCACCGGTGGTGCCGTTGGCACGATGGCGCAAGCAAGGTTCTAACTTGATAACCCCTGAACAACCGCTGCACGCCAGCAGTTCCTCTGGAATGCGGTCGACGCTCTCGAACTCGATGAGAATGCGGGTGAGATCACCGATGAGCGTACGACACGTTTCTTTTTCATAGGGGGGTGTGACAATGGCGGTGGAAACGAAGGTCTTTTCCTGCTTCAATTCAAGCAGGAGGGCATTGCCCGATAATTTGAATTCGTCGCCCTCGGCATAAAAGGGGCATCGGTCGTTATCGACCACTCTAAAAACAACTTCTGAGGTTCGCATGCGGATGTCTCACAGATCAATTCGGGGGTTCAGGAGCATTCAACTTGAACGGCGCGATACGGCCGGCCGGCCGTTTGGACCACAGGCATCTCATATTTAAGTGATAGTATAACACTTTTTTAATCTGATCGGCAATCGCAAAGCAGCCTCCCGGCGACCGGACAAAGAGTCTGTTTTACGCTTTTGAACTCCTGATTGCATTCGGGTCTCCTCGAGACATGCTTGTAAGGGAGCGAACGGGATTTTGGTTCGTCTACACGATTCATCCGGTAGCATGTATCGGGTTATATGTCAGTGGATGCAAGCCGGTGGCCGAGCCAGAGGACAATCAGTCGGACTCACTATTTCTTGCCGCGGCCCCTCAATCGTGCCTGAAATGCGGCTCTTGCGGGGGCATTTGTCATATAGGGATGTGAAATCATTTACACAGGGACTGTAACCATATCGGAAACCGGCTGATGACCTCACCGGTACCCAATGCATCTGTGCGCTTGTAGGGCACTTGCGTGCGATGGGGATTGAACACAGGCATATTTTTTGCTTTAATACGATTTTTTCCGGCTTCCTGCACCGGGGCTGGACA
>JARROL010000253.1:0-4413 GCA_037383965.1 Desulfobacterales bacterium
ACGGTGGCACGTCTGGCTAGGAAAAAACTGGCATACGGCGACAGCGACGAACTCACGCACTTCGTACCGGCGTATGTACGAAAATCAGATGCACAGATCAGCCGGCGGTCTCGCCCCTCATGATGCCGCACGATACAAAGGCCACAATCGGTATTGATTGACGGGTAAGCAAGATCTCTGGTATTTATGAAAGCTATTGATAAAGGTTCTAAATAGGATCATTTGATGAACGAGTTTATGTGGCCGGACAAACCGAACCCGACCGCTTTTCCGGTGGCCCGGCCCGGACTACCTATCATACTGGGCTGTGCATTCACCACGGCGGTTCTGGCGCTGTTGGGTTTGACCGTACCGACCCTGTTTGTCTTGGCGATGACATTTTTCGTGGTTTATTTCTTCCGGGACCCCGAACGGATCGTCCCGAACGCAGCCGGAACGGTGGTGTCACCGGCCGACGGCAAGGTGATTGCCGTTGAAACGCTCGACCAATCGCCTTTTTACGATGGCGGGTGTAAAAAAATCAGTATTTTCATGTCGGTTTTCAATGTACACGTCAATCGAATACCGTATGAGGGAACCGTCAAAAAAATCACTTATCACCCTGGAAAGTTCATTGCCGCCAACCGCAACAAGGCATCTTCCGACAATGAACGCAACACGATTTTCCTTGAAACCGAGGAGGGGAGCCATATCACCGTTGTCCAGATTGCCGGTCTTATCGCCAGACGCATCATCTGTACCGTTGGAACAGAACAGTCCGTTCGTCGCGGACAGCGTCTCGGCATGATCTGCTTCGGATCCCGGGTAGAACTGTTCGTGCCGCCGGATACGGAGGTCGGGGTTGCCGTGGGAGAGCATGTGAAAGCCGGTGCCACGATAATGGGAGTCTTGCCATGACGCGAAGGAAGAAATTCAAGGGTGAACGCTTGCGACGCGGTATTTACATCCTGCCGAACATCTTCACCTCCTTGAACATATTTTTCGGGTTCTACTCGGTCATTGCTGCCATCAACGGCAAGTATGTCGCCGCCGCACTGGCGATCATCATTGCAGCCGTTTTTGATTTGCTGGACGGTAAAATCGCCCGGGCCACCCACACCACCAGTAAGTTCGGAGTCGAATACGACTCTTTGGCCGATCTCGTCTCTTTCGGACTCGCACCCGGTCTGATGATGTATCTCTATGCCCTCAAACCCCTCGGTAGAATCGGCTGGTTGGCGGCCTTTCTGTTCATGGTCTGCGGCGCCCTGCGGCTCGCCCGTTTCAACACCCAGGTCGGCTCCATCAGCAGCGATCATTTCGTGGGGCTGCCGATTCCCTCCGCCGCCGCCATGAATGCCTCCACGATGCTGTTGTGGCACCGATTCGGCTTTGCCGTGGAACCTTACCGGCTTTTTATTTTGATCATGCTCTATGCGCTTGCATTTCTGATGGTCAGCAATATCCGCTACAACAGCTTCAAGAAGGCGGGATTGTATCACAAGATGACCTTCAATGTGTTGGTCGCTGCCATACTGATCTTAATATTCATAGCCGCTCAGCCGTCTATTGCCATCTTTGCCTTGAGCCTTTCTTATGTCGTCTCCGGACCGTTAGGTGCCGTGTGGCGGCACTTCCGCAAGCTCAAGACCGAGGATGTTGAATCTCAAGAATCTCAAGAAATCGACGAAAAGCGAACAACATTATAAGCCCGGCCTTGGCCGCAATGTTTCCGCAGCGGCGGCGGTGAAATTACGGCCGAAGACGAACGCCGTAAAGATTGAGTGAGGATAGAATGGCAACAATCTATGACATAGCGGTCATTCCCGGTGACGGCACCGGTCCCGAGGTCGTGCGGGAGGGGATAAAGGTCCTCAAAACCGTCGCCGATAAATGCGGATTCAAGCTGAATTTCACCTTCTACAATTGGGGTGGTGAGCATTACACAGCCACTGGTGTCATACTGCCAGAAGACGCATTGGCCACTTTGTCGGCTGCCGACGCCATTTTCCTGGGTGCCATCGGGCATCCGGACGTCAAACCGGGATTGCTTGAAAAAGGAATTCTGCTCGAGATTCGCTTCCATTTGGACCAGTATGTCAATCTGCGTCCGGTGAAACTCTATGAAGGTGTCGCCACGCCGCTGAAAGACAAAGGCCCGCTGGACATCGACTTTGTCGTGGTTCGTGAAAACACGGAAGGTCTGTATGCCGGTGCCGGCGGATGCCTGAAACGCGGGACTCCGGATGAGGTCGCCGTTCAGGAATCGATCAACACCCGCAAGGGCGTGGAACGCTGCATCCGTTTTGCATTTGATTTCTGCCGGCGCCGCAACAAGCGCAAGAAACTCACTCTGTGCGGCAAGACAAACGTGCTGACCTTTGCATTTGACTTATGGCAAAGAACGTTCTATGAGGTCGCTGGCGAATATCCTGACATTCAGGTCGATTACGCCCACGTGGACGCGATCTGCATGTGGATGGTCAAAAATCCCGAATGGTTCGACGTGATCGTTACCGACAACATGTTCGGTGACATTATCACCGACCTGGCCGCCATGATTCAGGGGGGTATGGGTATCGCCGCCGGTGCCAATATTAATCCGGCAGGCGTCTCCATGTTCGAGCCGATCGGCGGATCTGCACCCAAATACACGGGGAAAAACATCATTAACCCGATTGCCGCCATTTCCGCCGCGCAACTGATGCTGGAAACTCTGGGCGAGCAGATGGGGGCCGGTTTGATCGAAGCAGCCGTGATCAAAGTGCTGCGTGACGACATCGATGAGGTGGCCGCCGGCAAGTTGGGACATTCGACGACGGAGGTCGGCGACTTGATCGTTGACTATATAAGAAAATCATAAACTCAGCCGGCAGTAGCCGGCATATTCGACCTACTTCTTTGATGGTCAAGTGAGGGACGTTACGGTATGGCCGAGAAAATGGTTAACGTGGCCGTTGCCGGTGCCACCGGAGCGGTCGGAAATCAGATGATCCGCTGCCTCGAGGAAAGAAATTTCCCGATCAGATCGATCAAATTGTTGGCATCGAAGCGTTCCGTGGGACGTGAACTGCGCTTTCGGGGCGATCTGATGCCGGTGGAAGAATTGACGGATGAGTCGTTTGCGGGCGTTGATGTGGCTCTTTTTTCAGCCGGCGGTGATACGAGTCTGAGGTTCGCCCCGCCGGCCGCCAAAGCGGGGTGTGTGGTAGTGGACAACTCCAGTGCTTGGCGGATGGATACACAAGTCCCTCTGGTGGTTCCGGAGGTCAACCCGCACGCCATCGCCGGGTACAAGGCGAAGGGCATCATCGCCAATCCGAACTGTTCGACGATCCAGATGGTCGTTGCCTTGAACCCGATTCATAGAGCCTTCGGCATCAAACGCGTCGTGGTGTCGACGTATCAGGCGGTTTCTGGCACCGGGAAAAAGGCGGTCGACGAACTGTTCGACCAGACCCGCGCCATGATCAACTTCCTGGGATATGAGAATAAAATATACCCCCACCGGATAGCGTTCAACTGCTTGCCTCATATCGATCGCTTCCAGGAAAACGGGTATACCAAAGAAGAGATGAAGATGGTCAATGAAACTCGCAAAATACTGGAAGATGACCGCATCGGCGTAACGGCCACCACAGTCCGGGTGCCGGTCTTTTTCGGACACTCGGAAGCGGTTAACGTCGAGACCCGCGAAAAAATCACTGCCGTTGCAGTGCGCAAGGTACTCGAGGAATCACCCGGTGTCGCGGTTGTCGACGAACCGACGAAAAACCGTTATCCGCTCGCCACCGACGCCGCCGGGCAGGACCTGACTCTGGTAGGCCGCATCCGCCAGGACGAATCCGTCCAAAACGGGATCAACCTGTGGATCGTCGCCGACAACATCCGCAAGGGAGCCGCCACCAATGCGGTTCAAATTGCCGAAATTTTGGTCAAAGATTATTTGTAAAGGGCCCACCACGCGGATCAGTCATCAAGCGACCGATGAGATGTGTATGCGCAGCGACCCGCCGGTCCGCAAGAATGCTTGTGATACAGCCAAACTGAACGGAGTTCCAACGAAGTGAACAAGATACCGATGACACGACAAGGCTACGAGGCCTTGAAGATAGAGCTGGAACGGCTCAAGCGCGAAGAACGGCCTGCCAACATCCGCGCCATCGAGGAGGCCCGGGCTCACGGGGATCTTTCTGAAAATGCCGAGTTCGCGGCGGCAAAGGACCGCCAGAGTTTTCTCGAAGGCCGGATCGCCGAACTGGAATACAAAGTGGCCAACGCCGACATAATCGACACCCGCAACCTTTCCAAGGAAAAAGCCGTTTTCGGCAGCCGGGTTGTGCTCGAGAATGTCGAAACCGGGGAAGATGTCGAGTACCAGCTGGTCGGTCCGGACGAATCGAACATCAATGCCGGTCGGATTTCGATTTCTTC
>JARROL010000254.1:0-6886 GCA_037383965.1 Desulfobacterales bacterium
AAATGTGTAATCGAAGATCTGGCGCATCGAAAAGGTGTTATAGGATCGTTCCCAGGCCGCACTGGCATGAACCGCCGCCGGATGATGGGATTCTTCGGTGATGTAGCTATAGCCTTCCTGGAGCAGCACTTTACGGATTTCACGTGCAAAACAGGAGCCGATGGAGGCGATCGGTGTTTTACGGGTGATCGTTAGCCCCGGCTGCGGTGGAAAACGGTAAAAGCCATCCGCCGGTGGATTACTGTAGGACCCCGGCCATACCTGCCAGTCTTCGAAGGTGTGCACCGGATGAACATCGGAACGCGCCATGACAACTGCCTCGATTGCATTGAATCCCCATTTGCAGAAACGATCTCTGCCGGTGTTTCTCATACCTTATAATCTAAGCATTTGCAATCCGGGTGCAGCCGCTTTCCCTGCAAAACGATACAATTCTTTTAAGCGAACGGATTTTTCGGAACCTATTGTCTTTTTAATAAAAATTGTGATAAGGGATACGTGGCCGTTCAATTATGACTCTTATTCGACGTCATTTATGTCCCGTACGCCCACATACAACATACTGATGTATTCTCACGACACGTACGGCTTGG
The DNA here is from genome assembly GCA_037383965.1 of Desulfobacterales bacterium. Classification (GTDB taxonomy): domain Bacteria; phylum Desulfobacterota; class Desulfobacteria; order Desulfobacterales; family SG8-13; genus JARFQH01. The sequence continues at coordinate 594 of JARROL010000254.1, forward strand.
GCCATATCCGCCGCACCATGGCCATCGCTTCACAGTTGAGGGAGCCGCACGTCAACATCCTCATCCTGACCGGTTCACCGATTGCCGGCCGGTTTTCATTTCCGGAGCAGATCGATTTCGTGCGCATCCCGGGAATGATTAAAAAAACCAACGAGGAATACCTGCCGCTTTCGATCAAAATCAACGCTCAGCACGCCCTTAACATCCGCAAAAACATCATCACCGCCACAGCGAAGACCTTTCAACCGCATCTCTTCATTGTCGACAAGGAACCGCTGGGATTGAAGAAAGAGGTGCTGCCGACATTGCAGTGGCTTCGGCGGTGTCAGCCCAACACCCAGACGATTCTCGGCTTGCGTGACATCATGGACGACCGTCATAACGTCCGGCAAGACTGGAATAAAAAGGGCATCTATGACATCCTCGACACGCTTTACAGTGAGATTTGGGTCTATGGGAACCGGGAATTCTACGATCCGATCGAAGAGTATGCCATACCGGCGTGCATTAGTCGCAAAATGGTTTTTACCGGTTATATTCCCCGCAAGATGCCGTCAGAAAGCCAGATCCAGAGAGCCCGCAAGGACCAGGGTCTGCAAAACGGCGAAAAACTGATCGTGGTGACAACCGGGGGTGGTGGTGACGGCTACTGCGTCATGGACGCCTACCTGTCCATGCTGGAGAGGGAAAACCGGCAGCTACCCATCAAAAACGTCTTGATCACAGGACCGTTTATGCCGAAGCAGGACCGTAAAAAGGTTTTCAAGCGCGCCCGCAAACTCGGTGTGCGAACCTACCACTTTTACCGGAACATGGAAAAGCTGCTGGCGGCGGCGGACCTGGTTGTCAGTATGGGCGGCTACAACACCATCTGCGAGCTTCTTTCCCTGGGGACGCTGCCGTTGATCGTTCCACGGGACACCCCGCGCAAGGAGCAGTTGATCCGGGCCAAGATATTTCACCGCAACCGACTGGTCGACTACATTCCATGGCATCAATGCGGGGCCGAGCGCATGCGCGAAAAGGTTTTTTCCCTGCTCGAGAGCCCGGCCGCGATCACCGGAGCGATATCCCGTTTTCAGATGACGGGCATCAGCTCCATGCAGGGGCGTCTGAAGGCGTTCAGGGGATTGGAGTCGATCAACACGTGCAACCAGACGATCCAGCCGGAAACCGAAAAACGGTTGAAAGACAACCGGTTGGCCTACGATATCCGCAAGGCGATTTAGATTTTGCCCGGCCATTTATGGCCCTTTTCCGCGGCCTATTTTAAAAGGGGTGACGTGCTCCCCTTTTTTTATTTGGTGACCGGGCCGGGTCGAAGGATGGCTGTTGTGCCTCAGAGGGTGCAGTGACTGCCGACATCCGTTATACGCAAGGGGAGGATCTTCGATCGTGACGGGAAGAAAGCGGCCGGTTTTAGGGATCGTGCTGAAGGGCTACCCGCGGATTTCAGAAACCTTTATTTCAAACGAAATCCTGCTCCTGGAACAGCTCGGTTTTTCCGTTCACATTTTCTCGATGCGATCGCCACGGGAGAATTTTTCCCATCAAAGCATCCGAAAAATACGGGCCCGGGCCGACTACCTGCCCGAAACGCTCCTGATTCCCCTGCCTCGTTTTCTGTACCACAACCTCTTGCTGTTTCGCCAAAATCCCCGCAATTACCTAAAAACGATGAAAACCGCCCTGCGACGGTTTAGAAGGACGCGTCGACCGGCGACCTTCAAACATTTTTTACAGGCCGGCTATCTGGTCCAGCGTTTTCTGCCCGGCAGCGGGGTTTGCCATTTGCATGCCCATTTTGCGCACTCACCGGCCTCGGTAGCGCTTTTTTCCGCCCAGCTCAGTGGACTGGACTTCAGCTTTACCGCTCACGCAAAAGATATTTACACCTCTGATCCGGTGCAACTGCGCGAGAAGATCGCCCTGGCGAAATTTGTCGTGACCTGCACCGAATATAACCGCCGGCACCTCAAGAACCTTGCCGATGGAAACGGCGCCCCAATATACCGCGTCTATCACGGAATCGACATCGCTTTGTTTTCCCGGCCGTCGGGCGTGCGGTCGTCCGCCGGCCCATACCGTCTTCTGACCGTCGCCCGCATGACTGCCAAAAAGGGGTTGAAAACCGTCTACCGTTCCGTTCGATGGCTTTGCGACAACGGGTATAATGTCCGTCACACCTTGATCGGCGACGGTGAGGAGCGGGAAAAAACGCTGAAGTTTGTCGACAGCCTCGCGCTCACCGATGTCGCCCGCTGGTGCGGCACTCAGCCCCACGAGGTGGTTCTCGACCACTACCGGCAGGCCGACGTCTTCATGTTGGGCTGCGAAGTGGCGGCCAACGGGGATCGGGACGGTATCCCCAACGTTTTACTGGAGAGCATGGCCATGGGCGTGCCGGTGGTCGCCACTTCGATTTCGGCGATCCCCGAACTCGTGCAGGACGGTGAGACGGGCTTGCTGGTGCCGCCGGGAGATCCTGAAAAACTTGCCCGAGCGGTGGCGCGGCTGTTGACCGAAAACCGACTGAGGGAAGAGATCGTACGAAATGCCCGCGAGCGTGTCTGGCAATATTTTGACAATCGTCACCATATCGGGCAGCTGGCGGACATCTATCGCTCCGAGATTCCGGCTCTCCACAAGACATGAACATCTATTTTTATGCACCGTTCAAGCCGTTGGGGCACGACCATCCTTCCGGGGATCTCGTTATCGGCACTGGCCTTTATGACTATCTGGCCGGAAAAGGACACCGAATGCGGGTGGCCACCACGCTGCGGGCGCGCTGGATTTTCTGGAAACCATGGTTGTTGCCGCGCGTGATGGTCGAACGCCGACGGCTTCAAAGGCGTCTGTCCGCCGATAAACCGGACCTTTGGCTGACCTACCACGCCTATTACAAAGGGCCGGACGTTATCGGTCCTTACGTCACCGCCCGTGCGGGTGTTCCCTACGTTATTTTTCAAGGGGCCTATGCGACCAAACGCCGCCGCGACATCAGAACCCTTCCGGGATTTTTGTTGAACCGTTGCGCGTTGCGGGCCGCCCGGCACGTGTTTGTCAACAAGCAGGTCGATTTCATCAATCTCAAACGGCTGCTACCGCCTGAGCGGTTGACGTATGCGCTGCCCGGAATCCTCCCGCAGGAATTTTGTTTCTCAGAGACGGCACGCAGTGACCTTCGGCGGCAATGGCGGGTCAATGACGCGCCGGTTGTACTGACGGCGGCGATGTTTCGGCCCGGCGTCAAGTCTCAGGGGCTGACCGGCGTCATCAGGGCATGCGGCCGTCTGTCGCGGAAGGGTCTTGAATTTCGACTGGTTGTCGTCGGTGACGGCAGGCAAAGGACGGTGCTCACGCAACTGGCCCAAACCGAGCTGCCGGGTAAGGTTATTTTTGTCGGGAAAGTGCCGCGAACCGAAATGTATCGTTATTACAGCGCCGGTGACGTGTTTGTTTTTCCGGGAATCGGGGAGTCGTTGGGAATGGTATTTCTCGAAGCCCAATCATGCGGGTTGCCGGTTGTGGCGGTTGCCAACGCCGGCGTTCCGGAAGTTGTCGAGGATGGGAAGACCGCACTGCTGGCCCCTCTAAATGAGCCGGATGCTTTTGTGCAGGCCGTGGAGGATCTTCTGGTCGATGCCGGCCGCCGGCGTAACATGGGCCGCGCCGCTCAGGCTTACATCCGGCGGAAACACGACTTGTCGAAAAACTATACCGGGGTCGAAAAGCTGCTCAGCCGGATAGTCGGAACCGGGCGGGTGGACAGTCGAAACCACCAGTGACCGTTAAGAGGTCACCTGCTCAAGGCCAGCCGTTGGGACAGGTGTATCTGCAGTGATCTTGACCGGGCTCTGGCGACGGCCACCATCGTGAACCGGGAATTCAATGTTCCCATTACCTGCGAGGCCGGTTTGCGGGAACAAAACTGGGGCCGATGGTCGGGCCGGTCTATCGTCCAACTAAAGCAGGAAGTGCCTGATCTGCTGGCCCGTTTGACACTGCAAGGTTGGCAATTTCGTCCGCCCGGTGGCGAGGACCGCGACAGCGTTTGGGAAAGGGGGCAGCACGTACTCAAAACAGCCGCCGGAAAATGGCCGGGCGCCACCATTCTTGTTGTCACGCACGAAGGCCTTATCAAATGCCTTGTGTATCGGCTCCTGCAGCGGCGGTTCCTGCCGAGCGAACCCCGCATTTTAAAACCCGCTTATCTTCACTGGTTGGTCTGCGAACGAGGACGGATAGTAATCGAAAAAATAAATGCGGTAAATCTCAAAGGTTCGGACACGGAATTAACATGAAGATTATCCTCTACTGTCAGCACATCTGGGGCGTGGGCCACTATTTCAGAAGCCTGGAAATCTGCAAGTCACTGAGACAGCATGATATTGTCATGGTTACCGGCGGTGCCGAGGTGGACACACCACTGCCGGCCCAGGTGCGCACGTTCCGCCTGCCGGCCCTGATGACGGATCGCAATTACACCGGTCTTTTTCCGACCGAGAAGGGCCAAACGCTCGAAGCGGTGAAATCCGAGCGCAGTCGGCTTCTCTTCGAGCTGTTTGAACGGGAAACGCCGGATGCGTTTATTGTCGAGCTCTACCCTTTCGGCCGCAGGGCCTTCCGGTTCGAACTCGATCCGGTTCTGGGCGGCATTCGCAGCGGAAAGCTTTATCGGAGCCTGGTCGCGTGCAGTGTGAGGGACATCTTGGTTGAGAAAACAGACCCGGCGATTTATGAAAAACGGGTTGTCGACATCCTCAACCGTCGATTCGACGCCCTGCTGGTGCACGCCGATCCCGCCCTGATCACTCTCGATCGCACGTTCTCGCGCCTCGTCGATCTCAGCATACCCGTCGTTTATACCGGATTTATAACATCCAAGCCAATTACCGATGCCCGGCGACGGATGCGCAGCCGCCTCGGCATCGATGAAGAAACGGCCTTAGTAGTGGCCAGTGCCGGAGGCGGCCAGGCTGGAATTGTGCTTATGCAGCCGCTGTTGGAAAGTATCGCCTATCTTGAGTCCGACCGGCCGCTTGCGCTTCACGTCTTCACCGGTCCCTACATGCCGGCGGATGAATTTGAGCTGCTTCAAGGGCGGTCGAACAGCCGTGTCAAAGTAGAGCGCTTTACCCCGGATTTTTTGTCCTTTCTGGCCGCCGCCGATCTGTCGATCAGCATGGGCGGCTACAACACCTGCATGAACATTCTGGCCAGCAATGTCGCGGCTCTCGTATGGCCTTATCCGGGAGACCGCGAGCAGGGGCTTCGTGCAAAACGGATGGCGGAAATAGGGGCGATCACCGTTTTAAGCGAAAAAGACCTGCAGCCCAGACGCTTGGCGGCACTCGTTCGCAACAGCTTGATCGCTGCGAAACCAGTTGCCCATTCGATCAATCTCAACGGTGCCGCCCGTACAGCCGCGTGGCTTCAAGCCGCGGTTGCCGGTTAGAAGAATTAACACGAAAATAGAATGTAATATGGAAAAAGGGTGGGCACCTCCACCCGGATGAGCGGTTGCGAAAGACGGCTGAAACTCGCCGCCAACGGGCTCTAAGCCCGGACCAATACCGTCTTCAAATAATGAGTTTGGATAAAGTTTGAAGGTCGTTCCACCCAAGCGGCATCGGCATAGGGTTCGGTCTAAGACCCTGTAAGCGACTCAGACAGTCAGCCGCTTTTCGCAACCGCTCATCCGGCCTGTGGCGCGTCAGTTTTCATGCATCGTGGCGGGCCATAACCGCTGAGTATGACCCAGTCGCCCTGAAACCGGAATCCGCACTACAGTTGGCGTTCCATGCCGGCTCAATACCGGTTGATGGGTCCCCTTTTTTATGCTACCGTCCGGAAAACAGCGGGCAACTTGAAGCAGGGAAGCCCTCTGAACCAAACCTTTCGTGCGTTATCAGATCCATGGCGCTCCTCTGGCGGAAAAGTAAGTTCGCCGGCAGTCGTCGGAGATTTTCCCCATTGCCCTTCGAGGCGTAATCCTATGACCGAGATTCTTGGTGACAAGGTTTCAGCAGCTACAACAGACCAAAAGAGCCGCCTGGTGGTTCTGCCGTTCAGCAAGTCCATTGAGATCTCATTCAAGAACATCCAAGTTCGTTTTTTTCGGTCGATGATCACGACCATGAGCCTGGTACTGGCGGTGTCGTTTCTGTGTTTTACGAACGTCGGCATGCAGGTGGCCGACGGACTTTTGGCCAGCGGGGATCCGGACAAACGGCAGATCTTGATAAATGCCGGATACGATATCAGGCCTCAAGACACCAGTGTGGCCG
>JARROL010000255.1:0-8474 GCA_037383965.1 Desulfobacterales bacterium
TTTATTTGTAAAAAGACAAAATTTGAGATACTGATGTATGCCATCTATCTCGTTGTTGCCGGTGCCCTCGTGACGTCGGCAACAAGCGGTGGCAGATGGCCAAGAAACCGTTTGTGCATCTGGCAGGAGAACGTGGGGCGGAATTCGCAGAAATTTCGACGAAAAAGGTCCGCAGTAGGGTATAAATTACTCGAGGCATGGTTGCAGAAGGATACGTAATCCTTACCGTTGGTCGACGTGTCCGGGCCTGCGGGTTGCAATTGGAAACAAGATAACGCTTCCACTTAAATCACAATCAATCCGGAGAGAAACATTATGAGAGGTAAACTGACCATCGTTTTATTGATCGTTTTTTTGGCGAGCCCGTTATCTGCTCAGGAACTCAAAGGAACCCTTCAGCAGATAAAAAGATCCGGCAAAATCAGAATCGGCTACCGTGAATCTCATCCACCCATGTCATTTTTAGACAAAGACGGCGCTCCGGCCGGTTATTCTATCGACATCTGTAAGGAGATTGTCACTGAAGTTGACAACAAAATTGGTGCGGATGTAAAGGTTGAATATGTTCCCGTAACGGCTGAAGGGCGATTTAAAGCTCTGGACAATAACAAAATCGATATATTATGCGGCTCAACCACCAAGACGCTATCCCGCAGTGAAATCGTCGACTTCACTCAATTGACATTTGTCACCGGCGCATCACTGATGACCTTGAAGGATAACAAAGCGTTTGAGTCCGGTCTTGACGGAACGAAAATAGGCGTCATTAAAGACACAACGACCGCTGCCGAATTGAAAAAACTAATTCGAGAAACATCAACGAAAGCGGAAATCGTCCTGTTCGATTCAGCCAAAGAAAGCATCGATGCGCTGCGTCAGAAGAAAATAGACGCCTTTTCTTCCGACCAGGTCGTACTCATTGGTATCGCTTCAGAAGAGCAGGACCCAAATCAATTTGTGATCAAGTCCACCGTGTTTTCCTTCGAGCCTTTTGCGCTTGCCGTACGGCGAAATGATGCGGACTTTCGCCTTGTTGCAGATCGCGTGATATCCGACCTTTCCCGATCAAAAAAGATACTTGGAATTTACGACAAATGGATCGGAAAGTTTACCGGACAACGGCTGCCCATTTTCGAAGCGATGGTCCAGCTTAATGCCACTCCAGAGTAAGAACAGTGCGGATATCATGCTGATACGGTGTGAGCGTTCAAAGGGCACCGCATCTGCTTTCCTGCTTTTCTTCGTTGATGGCCCGTGGTCTCCCAAATAGCGACACGGCAACACCACAATGCCAAAAAAGAAACCCAATAAAATAGAGAGATTCACTGGCCAGGCTTGCCCTTGGTTGACTGAAGGCCATACCGATAATACTACCCCCGAGGAAGCCGACGAAGAGGGCAAGCAGGATTGATGAAACGTAAAAGTTGAAAGGAACGAGATACCGGCTTGCTGCAGCGAGAATAAGCACGCCAATGCTTCCTGATATTCCGCACGACAGGATAGGAGTTTGTTTTACCAACGGTAAAACCTGGATTCCTATCGAAACCGCCACAAACCAAGCGCCTATGCTAAAAATCAGCAGACCAAGCCATCGCAAAGCCCTGTAATGTGTTTTTTTGACGAGTGGTACGAGAACGAGGATACCGAAAATCACTCCGGGAAGTAGAAAAAGCGCGTCATCTGAAATATTAAACAACGGAGCTAAAAAATGGGGTAATGAAACCGAGAGGTAAGACAGCACACCTGAAATGCATGACATAATCAACAAACGCATTTAAATCCTCACGATCTTTAGTTGAATTATTTTTCCGGCTGATTCTCGTATTGGTGTTTTAGACGCAAAATAGTTTCTGTCTCCCAACGGGCTGTGTACATTAAAAAAGATGACATACCGCCCCCGAGGGGGAGATTAACCCAGACATATGCCCCGAAAAAATCAAAGTAAGCGATGTGGGTGACCTTGGTATACGACCTGAATGGCTCAAGCGTTATGGTGCCGTAATGAAACTTCTGCCCACATTCTCTTGGATTCTCAAGTTGAAACTTCAAGCGGTGTTGATCAGGGTATACGGTCGTTTGCCACCTGAAGGTTTCGTTTGGAACATTTGAGTAGGTGTTCTCGGTAATGATGACATTACCTGTTTCACGAATTCTACGGAAACAGGTACAAGATAAATCAGCTTGAACGCCTCCCCACCTCTTTCCTCCGGCTCGATTCTGTATATGAACAATTGCTTTCCAAGCAGTTCTTCAGCATCCGGTTCTACTGTTGCAGGATGGATTGGCATACCGAAGAAACCACTTAAAAATATAAACGAGTATGTGCACACGAGAAGTGCGAAGACGGGCCTAAAACGCATTGGTCATGTATCCAGTCAGTTTATGAAGCCATAGGCTTTCCGGTTAGGATCTTGGACCGTGTTAGCGGTAAATCCCCTTTGCCGGAGCCGCTGCGCAACGACCTCACCAAAAGAACGTTCATCGTCCACAATCAATATAACGGCCGAATCCATTTTTACCGCCTTAAGGCCTTCTTATGATCTGAATGGCAGGCCATGTTGGCCCGCTGTTCAGGTATTTTATAACAGAAAAAATCATCTGATGCTTACCTATTTCCAAAGGCCGTTGGATCCGGATCGATTTTTATGATCATATGATTAAAACCGTTCTTGACATCTGTAAATTAGACGTATATATTATGCTCAAATGAGCATAAAGGGAGTTTATTTTGCCACGGCCAAGGAAACCACGTTTTGTTTCAGGATTTCCAACAATGACCGCGTTTGTGCCGCAGGGGCTGCCGGTCACAGGCGAAGTGTCCCTCACGGTGGAAGAGCTGGAGGCCATCCGGCTGTCCGATTTCGAAGGGCTCGACCAGGAAGCGGCGGCCGGCATGATGGGCGTGTCCCGCCACACATTCGGCCGGGTCCTGGCCGGCGCGCGTGCTGCAATCGCCGAAGCGCTGGTGACCTCAAAGGCGCTGCGAGTCGAGGGGGGTACCTTTGAAATCCGTGGTCCGCACAGACGCCGTCGAAGAGGTCGCGGACCGCTATAGGAAAGGAGGTGATCGTTATGCCAAGAGGAGATGGAACTGGACCTCAGGGTCAAGGGCCCGGGTCCGGGAAGGGCAAGGGTAAATGCAGACGCAACAGCGGAGATCCAGCGGGCCGGTCCCCCCGCGGAAAAGGTGCCGGTAAAGGCAGCGGCAGAGGGCCGGGCGGAGCTTCTGGGAAGGCCACGGGAGGCGGAAATGCCGGCCGGGGACAGGGATCCGGAAGACAGGGTCGAAACAGATAGCCAACTTCGTCATAAGGAGGTAAATTATGCCAGGATTCGATCGAAAAGGACCGATGGGCGCCGGTTCGATGACCGGCGGCGGCAGAGGGCTCTGCGGAGCGGGAAGACTTTCGCGTCCGTCAGCTCCCAGTGGATTTCGCATGGGTGGCGCTCGCGGTTTCGGCCGGGGCATGGCAAGAGGCCGAAGATTGGGTAGAGGACTCGGCTATGGAAGGCGTTTTAGCTCACCGTCGAGCGGATTTTTTCCCAATCTCACGCCATTAGAAGAACTCGAAATGCTGAAAAACGAAGCCGAAATCCTCAAAAAAGAACTGAATGCGATCGGCAAACGGATCGTGGATCTCGAAACGGCGCCTTCGGCATGATGTCAAGTGCCCGTTGACTGGCATCTCCCGTGAAATGCCGATGCATAGAGGGGTGTGACGGTGCACTCCTCATTTTTTTGCCTCATCCATGTTGAGCGATTTCCCGCTGAATTTACGATCCCATTTAAGGTGCCAACTGGTCTCTCATAATCGTGTTCCGCGTCAGTTAAGTCGATTCCCATGTTTCTCACAAGCGGAAATCAGCATATTATAACCTTTGAACCATGAAACTGGAACCGATCAGGTCTGACTCACACGTCAATTTCAAGCTCTACAGACACGGGGATGTGTCTTCACGGTCGGGTCAATCTTATTTTATCATCTTGCAAAAATCCAATGATTATAATAAGATTCAGAATATCGACGTTCTTCTAACCCCGGAGCACCATCCATGGACGAGACCCGCCGACAAGACCCTTCACCGGATGAAGCAAACTCGAAAAACCTTAAAAACGACATCCTGCGGCACATAGAGTTTACCCTCGGAAATGACCCCCATAAGCCGGACAGTTTTTCGTGCTTCCTGGGGCTGGCTTACAGCCTTCGCGACAGGCTCATCCGACGTTGGATGGAAACCCAGCGTTCCCTCTACGACACCCTGTCGAAACGGGTCTATTTTCTGTCTCTGGAATTCCTGCCGGGTCGGTTTCTTAAAAATTACCTGATCAGCCTCGACATGTTGGAGGATGCCCGAAGTGTTGTTGGCGACATGGGCTTCGACCTCGATGAACTGGAAGAAGAGGAATGGGATGCCGGCCTTGGAAACGGCGGGCTCGGACGGCTGGCGTCATGTTACCTCGACGCCATGGCGTGCTGCAATCTGCCCGGATACGGATACGGCATCCGCTATGACTACGGCATATTTCATCAGGTTCTTGAAAACGGGTACCAGCGCGAGCAGTGCGACAACTGGATGCGGCGCGGAAACCCCTGGGAAATCCAGCGCCTGCCCGTCGAACAGCCGATTCGCTTTTACGGCCGATCCGAGACTTACACCGACGGCAGCGGGGAATTGCGCTACCGGTGGGTTGGCGGAGAAGTTGTCATGGCCGTGGCTTGCGATATCCTCATTCCCGGCTATGGCGACAACTACGTCACCAACATGCGGCTGTGGGCGGCCAGATCGAGCCGGGAATTCAATCTGACGCACTTCAACCAGGGAGACTATATCGGAGCGGTCGAGGCAAAAGTGCTCGGCGAGACCATTTCCAAGGTCCTCTACCCGAGCGATGAGGCCACAGCCGGCAAAGAACTCCGGCTCAAGCAGCAGTATTTCTTCGTTGCCGCCACTCTGCACGATATACTCCGCCGCTACCGCAAACAAAGCCAATCTTTCGACGCTTTTCCCGATTTTGTCGCCATCCAGTTGAACGACACCCACCCGGCCATCGCCATTGCGGAACTCATGCGACTTCTTGTAGACGGCGAAAAGCTCGGCTGGGACGATGCATGGCGCATTTGTGAACGCACGTTTGCCTACACCAACCACACGGTCATGCCCGAGGCGCTGGAGAGTTGGCCGGTCGACTTATTGGCGAACCTGCTGCCCCGACACCTCGAGATTATCGGCGAGATCAACCACCGCTTTCTCCAATCGCTCAGCGGGTGTTTCCCGCAGGAAACCGACCTGCCCGTCCGGCTGTCCATTTTTCAGGAAGGCGAACAGCGGCGCATCCGCATGGCCCATTTGGCCATCATCGGAAGCCATACCGTCAACGGAGTGGCCGCGCTGCATTCCGATATTTTGAAAACCGATTTGTTTTGCGACTTTCACCGCGTTTTCCCCGACCGCTTCAAAAACGTCACCAACGGCATCACGCCGCGCCGGTGGCTCAAACAGGCCAACCCCTCACTGTCGCAACTGATCACGTCCGTCATCGGTCCTAAATGGATATGTGACCTCGACCGGCTGACCGAGCTGGTTCCGCATGCCGAGAATTCGGCATTTCGAGAAGCCTGGCGCCAGGCGAAAAAGGAAAACAAAACGCGGCTCGCGCGCTACATGTTGCGCAAGATACATCTCGGTGTCAATCCGGATACGCTTTTCGATGTCCAGGTGAAGCGCATCCACGAATACAAGCGGCAGCTGCTCAATGTGCTTCACGTGATCACTTTTTACAATCGCATCAAGGCAAACCGCGACGGGGAAATCGTGCCGCGCACCATCCTTTTTGCCGGCAAGGCGGCGCCCGCCTACCACCAGGCCAAGCGGATCATCAAATTGATCAACGCCGTGGCGGAAGTGGTCAACAACGATCCCGACGTTCAGGGGCGCCTGCGGGTGGCATTTCTGCCCAATTATTGCGTGTCGCAGGCGGAGAAAATCATTCCGGCGGCTGATCTCTCAGAACAGATTTCAACCGCGGGCATGGAGGCTTCCGGCACCGGCAACATGAAGATGGCTTTTAACGGGGCCTTGACCATCGGCACACTGGACGGCGCCAATGTAGAAATTATGGAAGAAGTCGGTGCCGACAATATTTTTATTTTCGGATTGACCGCCGCGGAAGTTAATGCCACGCGGTCGGCGGGATACGAGCCGGCCCGCTACTACGAAGGCGATGCCGAATTGAAGCAGGCTCTCGACATGATCGCTTCCGACTGCTTTTGTGCGGATGAACCGGGTTTGTTTATGCCCGTTTTTAACAGTTTACTTCATCAGGGCGCCTATTCCGACCACGAATGGACGAAGCGGTCGATTCTGAATACGGCCCGTATGGGCAAATTCTCCAGCGACCGGGCCGTCCACGAATATGCCGCCGACATCTGGAAAGTACAGCCGTTTTTGTGATGCAGGATCGATGCATAGCCCCAAACTGGGTGCGTCCCTTGCGGGCGCACAAGCATTCAAAGGAGATATGACGATGGTAACCGAAGACCGATCATCGGCAGCAGAGGTCGCAACCGTTTCTCTGGCACGCCTGCCGGTGTTCGACGACAAACGCCGGTTGTGGGGGTACGAGCTGTTCCGCGTTGGCAGTGCAACCACTCCCGGAGATTCGGTAAACACGGAAAGCGCGGCAACCAGTTTGGCCAAAAGCGCTTATATCGGGTTGCAGAATATGCTGGACCGGGGCAAAAAGATCGTTCTCGACTTCACTGCAAAGGGCCTGCTCGACGATTTACCCTATGTCCTTCCCCCGGTCTCGGCCGTCGTCCAGGTTGATGAAACCGTGTTGTCGACCCCGGATGTCGTTCCGTCGCTGAAACGGTTGAAAACCGATGGGTTTTTGGTCGCTGTCGAAGGATTTACGGGAAGTCCGGCCGGCGATCCCCTGTACAGGATAGCGGATATCATCAGCCTCGCCGTCGACGGAAAGCGTAAGAACGATCTGACCGCGATCATGGAATTCACCCGCGGTTACGACGCACTGACCATGGCCACCGGGGTGCAAGACCCGGCGTGGTTCGAAGCTTGCCGCGAAATGGGGTTTTCCTTGTATTCAGGCGCTTTTTTCAAAACACCGGATGTCATCAAGCTGCGCAAGATGTCCTCGGCTGAGGTGTCGCGCTTCAGGCTCTTGCGGTTGTTTGAAATGCAGGAACCCGATATCGATGTGATGTCCGAAACCATTCAAACCGATGTGTCCGTCAGTTATCGTCTGCTGGCTTATCTGAATTCGGCGGCTTTCGGATTTCCGCAGAAAATAAAATCCATACGCCAGGCCATCACGCTACTGGGATGGAACAAAATGAAAAACTGGCTGCGTGTATCGTTGATCATGGAAGTGAGCCCCAACAAGGATGCATCGGACCTGATGTTGCTGGCGGTTCAGCGTGGTAAGTTTCTCGAACTTATTGCCGCGGATCACGACTATTGGGGCTTCGATCCGGACAGTCTCAATCTCCTCGGCACCTTTTCACTTCTGGATGTCATGCTCGGCGTTTCAATGGCGGATGTCGTGGCCCATCTGCCCCTGGACACCAAACTCCAATCGGCTCTATGCGGCGAACCGAACAGCGAATACGTGCCGCTGTTGCAGCTGGCCCGTCTGTTCGAGGAAGCCAGGTGGCACGAGGCCGAAAAGATGGTTCAGCAGCTCAACCTGGACGACGGCAAGGTCAGGGGGGCATTCCAGCGGGCGGTCGACTGGGCCGTCGAGCTGACGACCCTGTCCGAGGACGACTGAAGACGCGGGACGGGATGCGTTGGCATTCAAGATTTGAGGTTATTTTTAGACGCGCCCTTAGGCACAGGCAGCAGACACGACGCAGGCCTGAAGGCGAGACGGTCACTTCCAGCCTTTTTTCAGGAGGGCCGCATTGAGAAGCCCGAGGCAATGGGCATATGCCTTCTTCTCACCGAGGGCTTCGTTGCGAGCCGCCTGAGACAGCCCGGAGTCCTTTACGGCTTCGTCGGCCTCGCGAAGGTTAATCTCCATTATTTCCATAACGTCTTCGATTTTCACGTCTCTTTCCCTGTCAACGTCATCCCCTCGAGTTGAGAGCGCTGATGCTGATGATACCGCGTCAATGGGGCCGATAGCACATTACGATGAAAATTAACAGCCGGTCAGCTGAGAGCGATGTTCTCAATAGCCTCGACGTCGACCTGACTGAGCTCGATGTCATAAGCTGCCAGATCCTCTTTCATATGGCCCTCGCTCGTTGTTCCCGTCAATGGAATCATACCGGCCTGCAGGGCGAATCGAAACACGATCTGCGCCGCAGAACATCCCCGTTGCTGTGACATCTGCTGAATCTCGGGCCGGTTCAAAAATGGCGCATTGGCCGTGAGGAGCGAAAATCCTTGCAGGAAAAGATCGCTTCGCTTTAAATCTCCTTCGGCCAGGGCTTGCTGGACCGCCTTGC
>JARROL010000256.1:0-5905 GCA_037383965.1 Desulfobacterales bacterium
GCTTTTACCACAAACCGCAGATCTTCGGCAATCGGGTCGCCCAGGGACTTCCGCACCAGTTGGCAGGGGTCCTGCACGGTGAACTTGACCTTTAGATTTCTGTTCCAGTCAGAGGTGAGTTTAAGTTTTCCTTCGCGCACCCACTGGGCATAGTATTCAATGATGCTTTTGACGTCATACTTGTGCGGGATGTTGAATTTTTTCAGTCCGACCCGGACCGAGAAAAATTCGTGCCCTCACTCGGTATGGAGCCAAACCCTGCTCTTAAGGTCGTCGACCACCTTGGCCTTGATCCGAACATTTTTCTCCCAGTTTTCCAGATCAGCACAAAACAGGCAGTAGTTTTCGGCCGCCCAGCCCTTGGTACCGTACGTCCAGTCCGCGCCCACAAGATGCAGGATCTTCCATAGCGGCACCATTTCATCCGGCTCGGTGACGGGTTCGCGGGAGTTTTGATTCAAAAAGAATTCGGCACCCTCCTTGTTCAGGGGCGCCTGCATCTGCGCAAAATCCGGTTGGGCTTCGCGATATTCTTCCAACACGTCCTCCACCACAAACCGAAAGTCTTCTTCGGAGGCGCCCATGGCACTGCAGGTTTCATGCTTGAACGCCATCTCGCAGGAGCCTCGAATCCCCTTGGGCTGCTGATCCTTGGGCCAGCGGCTGCGGACGTTAAACACCAACTGAGGGATGTCGATTTTCATCGGGCATGCGTAAACGCAGCGCTGGCACATGGTGCACATCCACGCCCAGTTTGAATTCAACACCTCTTCATCGAGACCGAGAGCCGCCAGGCGCAAAAATTTTCGGGGATCCATATCCTCCAGTCCGGTGGCCGGACAGCCGGATGCACACAGGCCGCAGGTCAAGCATGCATTGAGGTTGCCGCCGTCCGGCAGCAGGGCCATGAGCTCGTCCTTGAATGTAGACTCTTCTTTTCTCTTGAGCACGATTACCGGTGATGACATCGGTTCCTCCGCAGGAGTAAAGTTATATCGGTTAAGCCCGTTGAGCCGGTTTAGCCCGTTAGGCCTGTTAAGCCGGCTCAACCGGTCGACCCGCCCCGATTTTGACGGACGTCGGGTTCAAGCACTAGCTGACGTTCAGCAATCGCTTCAGGCTTTTGGTGATCTCTTCGGCCGAAGCAGGTTTGGCGATGTAGTCGTCCGCCTCGGTCGACATTCCTTCACGGTGAGTGTAACGCGTGGAGGTGACGTGCGATGCGACCGCCGTCAGCAGGATGATGGGAATATCGCAGTACTTATCGTCCCCCTTGAGTTCCTTGCACACCACGTAGCCGTCTTTTTCGGGCATCATCACGTCCAGGACAATAGCGTCCGGTGGATTTGACTGGACTTTTTCCAATCCTTCGACGCCGTTGTACGCCACATCGACTTCGAAGCCCTCTTTTTCCAGGTTCCCTTGTACGATGGCAGCGAAATCGGGTTCATCGTCCACGATCAAGATTCTCTTTTGTAGTGTCATGGTCTACCTCCTTATGGTCTCTAGTGTTAAATGTTGATTGGCGTTTAATTGGCCACCGCCGATGCGCGGAAGACGCCGAAATGTTTTTTTACTCTGCGCCCCCTGCGGCTCTGGCCGGCGCGCTCGACGATTTCCGGAACCTTTTCCTCCCACTCGATGGCCATGATATGAAATCCGGCTACCCCTTTGACGTCCTTCAATCGCTCGATGGCTTCGACACAGATGGTGATTCCCTCCTCGGCCTGTTTTTCCTTGGGCGTGTCAGCCAGGCGCTTGACGATGTCATCCGGCACATCCATGCCCGGCACCCGATTCTTCATGTACCGCGCCATCCCGACCGATTTCATCGGGGTCAGACCGGCCAGAATGGCGACTTTTTCAGGCAGCCCCCGGTCACAGACCTTTTTCATCCAGTCTTCGAATTTATCGAGGTTGTAAATGCACTGGGTCTGGATGAATTCAGCGCCGGCGGCGACTTTTTTGGCCAGCCGCGGCACCCGGATTTCATAGGGATCGGCGAATGGATTGGCGGCCGCACCGACAAACATCTGCGGCGGCCGCTTGATCTCGTCACCTCCCAAGAACTTGCCCTCGTCGCGCATGTGCCGAACGGTCTGGATCAGTTGCATCGAGTCGATATCGTGGACGTTCTGCCCCGTGGCGCAGTCTCCGAAACTCTGATGATCCCCGGACAGGCAGAGGATATTATGGATGTCGAAAGAGGCCGCCCCGAGAATGTCGCTCTGAATGGCAATGCGGTTGCGATCCCGGGTCACCATCTGCAGAATCGGCTCCAGCCCCAGCAGTTTGAGCCGGATGCAGGCGGCCAGACTGCACATGCGTGTCATAGACGTCTGGTTGTCTGTCACGTTGATGGCATCGACATGATTTTTCAGGAGCTTCGCCTTCTCGACAATCACTTCCGGATCACTGCCACGAGGTGGTCCGCATTCAGAGGTGACGGCGAGGTTTCCGGCAGCCAGCATCTTCTCCAGTTTGCTCGGTGTATTTACGTTCATAGCTTCAAATCCTCCCTGACAACTTTTCGCGGTCCGCCTGCCCGATCGCTTGACCAGTCTTTCAGCGAGCAGATCGATTCGTATTCTTCCAGCCGACCCAGAGCTTTGAGTCGATCGATGATCAACTGCCAGGCACAATCGACGTCTTTGTTGATTTCACACTTACCCTCGGCCGACCCGCCACACGGTCCATTCAGGATCCGCTTGGCGCACCGGGATACCGGGCAGATGCTGCCCGTGACGGCCAGGATGCACTGTCCGCAGCCCTGACAGCGTTCGGTCCACACGCCGCGCTCTTCGGTGACTCCCATGAAAAGCGTATTGACGCCCGGGTAAACCGGTTTGGAGTGGTATTTCTCGGCGGTGAACTGAATGCCGACCCCGCAAGCGATCGATACCACCGCATCGTATTGATCGATACTGTCACGAATTTCTTCCAGATATTCGTGATCACATTGTCTTTCCAACGTGCGCTCTCCGATATTCACCTCATGGCCCTGCTGGAGAAAGTGCATCCGCAGAGCGGAGGCCAGGAGTCCGACTTCTTTTTTCCCTCCGGCCTCACAGACCGTAACGCACTCGTTACAGCCCAGGATGAGAATATTCCGGAAGTCTTTAACGCTATCAATGATTTCTTCTATCGGTTTTTTATCGGCGACAATCATCAGACATGTCCTCCTTTTTCCGGTTCCATGACCGTGTGCAATTAATTCCTATAGCTGACGGCGCGGTGTTTTGAGAACTCAGCTGGGTGCCGCAAGCTTTGAACCGGCTTCGGCGGCGGACCGTTTTTGGGCCGCCAACTTGATCGGATTCGGGCCGACCGCGCAAATTCGGTCATGCATTTCCTCGGCATACTTTGCGAACAGTGGTCCGTCACTGGACGACAGGTTGCACATCCGCACCCGGTTTCCGCCAATGCCGATGGCTTCAAGAATCTCCTTGGCCTGTTCCACCCGTTTTTTGGCTCTGAAATTGCCGTTATTGAAGTGACAATCGCCTTCGCGGCATCCGACCACATACACCCCGTCGGCACCTTTTTCGAACGCTCGCATGATGTGCAGGGTGTCGACCTTGCCGGTGCAGGGAACGCGGATGATTTTAATCGACGTGGGGTAACTCAGTCGCATCGAACCTGCCAGGTCCGCGGCCGTGTACCCTCAGAAATTACAGCAAAACGCGATGATAATCGGTTCAAAGTCCTGATTCATAGAACACCCTCCAGCAGTGAATCGAGCTTGCAGAGAATTTGGTCGTCCTCGTACCAGTTCAGTTGAATGGCTTTGGCCGGGCATTCCGCCGCACAAATGCCGCACCCATGACAAAGTGCCTCGTCTATTTGACTGACGCCATCGGCATTTATTTTCGGTACGCCGTAGGGACAGGAACGAACGCAGATGAGGCAGGAAGCACACAATTCGGCGTCTACCTGTGCGGTAACCGCCGAAAGGGTCAACTGCTTCTGTGACAGAAAAGTTGTCGCCCGAGAAGCCGCGGCATAAGCCTGGGCAATCGACTCGGAGAGCAGTTTCGGACTGTGGGCGGTTCCACAGACAAAAATCCCTTCGGTGGCCATGTCCACCGGACGCAACTTGACGTGGGCTTCCATGAAATGGCCTTCTGCGGTCCGGGCCAGTTTGACGATCGAGGCGAGCTCTTCCGTGTCCGCAGCCACCATTCCGGCACTGAGAGCCAGCAGATCAGCCTCGACCTGAAGATCCCGCCCGAGGATATGATCCTTGAACGTGACCCGCACACCGTCGCCGAAAGGCTCTGCCGCCGGTGGATCGTTGGGATCGAATCGGAAGAAAAGCACGCCTTTATCACGCGCCTCTTTGTAGTAATCTTCCAGCAGGCCGTAGGTTCTGATATCCCGGTAGAGAATGAATACCTGTGCATCCGGATTAAGGGTCTTGATCTTCAGGGCATTCTTCACGGCACTCTGGCAGCAGATTCGGGAACAGTTGGGGTTCTCCTCGTTGCGCGATCCGATGCACTGGATCATCACCACCTGGTTCAGGCCGGCAGCCCCCTTCTCATTCAATCGCTGGGCCAGTTCCACCTGGGTCAGGACGCCGTCGCTCTGAGCGTAGAGATACTCTTTGGGCCGGTATTCGTTGGCGCCCGTGGCGATGATGACAACGCCGTGATTGATTTTGCGCTCATACATGCCGGGACCGGCCAGCACCTCGGTAGTAAAATTCCCTTTGAATCCGGTGAACCCGACAATCAAGGAGCGGGTGAGCACCTGGATCTTGGGATGGGCATTAACCTTCTGGATCAGCTCCTCGAGATAGACCTGGACGTCCCCGCCTTCGATGGTGAAGGTCAACCGGTTGGCCATACCGCCCAGCTGTTCCTCCTTTTCGATCAGGACCACCTCATAGCCCTGATCGGCTAATCCCAGGGCGGCATTCATACCGGCCACGCCGCCGCCGACAACCAGCGCCCGCTCGTTTACGGGAATCACCTTTTCCCGCAGCGGGTGAAGCGATTCCGCCCGGGCAACGGCCATTTGAACCAGGTCCCTGGCCTTGGCGGTGGCTTCCTGGGGATTGTCCGAATGAACCCAGGAATCCTGGTTGCGGATGTTGGCCATCTCCAGCAGGTATTTGTTCAGCCCGGTCCCCTCGAGGGTGTCCATGAAGATGCCCTCATGGGTTTTCGGTGTGCAGGCCGCCACCACCACCCGGTTGAGGCGGTGCTCCTTGATCAGAGCCTTCATCTGCTCTTGGGAGTCCTGGCTGCAGGTAAACAGGTTCTGGCCGGCATACACCACGTTGGGCAGACCCCGGGAATACTCTTCTACCGCCTTGACATCGACGACACCGGCGATGTTCACGCCGCAGTTGCAAACGAAGACGCCGACGCGCGGTTCCTGCTCTGTTACATCGATTTCTGCGGGAAGTTCGACGCTCTTGCTCAGTGTATTTCTGGCCGCAGCCAGCCGACCGCCGGCCAGACACGCGGCGGCACTGGCTTCGGTCACCGAACTGGGAATGTCTTTTGGTTCCTGTAAAACGCCGCAGGCGTAAACACCCGGACGGGAGGTTTCCACCGGCGTAAACGGCTGGGTGATGGCAAACCTGTACTTGTCGAGACCGACATCGAGACGACGGGCCAGCTCCGCGGTTGATTCCGGAACCTGAAGCCCAACCGACAGCACCACGATGTCAAAAAACTCCTCTTGAATCGTGCCGCTTTCATCCGCGTAGCGAATGCGCAGATCCCGGCTTTCACCGACCTCGTCGATGGTGTGGATGCGGGCCTTGACGAACCTGACGCCGACCTGTTCTTTGGCGCGCTGATAGTACTTTTCATAATCTTTGCCGAAGGTGCGGATGTCCATATTGAAAATCGCGCAGTCCAGTTCGCCGTGGGCGTGCTCCTTGGCGATCATG
>JARROL010000257.1:0-4326 GCA_037383965.1 Desulfobacterales bacterium
TCAGGAAAAAAAGGCCCTATGGAATAGGCCGGCAAGAAAGCTGACAAAACAATCGAAAAGGCCGAGAAAAAAGTTGAGGGAGCCGCTGATGCCGTTAAAAAGAAAACAGAGTAAGCAATCCCCAATAGACGCCACGGGTCGATACCTGCATCGGCTCATTCGCAGTGTTTTTTGGCGTTATGGGTTAGTGACCGGGGGGAGGTTTTCAGTCCTCCTTCACATCTACGATCGTCCAGTTATCCTTCTGCTTACCGGTGTTTCCTCAAGAACAGTGCCTTCGTTGATTCTTCTCAACACGACATTTTTTAACCAATTCCGGTTATCCTCTTCCGGGTAATCACTGCGGTAATGCGAGCCTCGACTTTCATTGCGCTCGAGAGCGGCCCGACAAACCAGTTTAGCCATACATCGCATGTTTTGAAACTCCAGTAGTCTAATGAGATCTTTCGGGCTCGAGACGGTGATTCGAGGATAGGACTCTCGCAGTTGGTCCAGCGCTTCCTGAAGGCCACTTTTATTGCGGATCACACCAACCTTGTTCCACATCAGCTGCTTTAATTCGTATATCAATTCTTTTAAGCTCAATCCTTCATTAGAATATGCCCCTTCCAGCCGAAATCGTTCTTCTTCAAAAGCAGTCTTCGATACTGAAGCAGTTCCGATGTCCAAAGCCCGTTGCACTGCCATTTCACCGACCCATGAACCCATGCTAAAAATTTCGGCTAATGCATTTCCTCCCAGTCGGTTCGCCCCGTGAACACCTGCAGTTACTTCACCGACCGCAAACAACCCCTTCAGGGATGTCTCCCCGCTCTGGTCAGTGACAATGCCGCCCATGCAAAAGTGGGCGGTGGGTGCCACCTTAAAACGTTTTTGTCCCTCCCACCACCTCGCCGGAAGAAGGGGGGACAATCGCCTGGCTGTCTCCTCGGAAAGATCCTCCGCATCCATGAAGACCCCCTGATCCGGCGAATCCTCTTTGATCATTTCTCTAAAGATCAACTGCGCCAGCCGATCTCTTGTCACCTTTGTAGGATCGGCGATGCCGTGAACCTCAAGAATGCTTTCGCCATTCCCATTGCGCAATACCACACCGGGTTGGGCCAGCAACCGCTCATAAAGGATCAGCCGGTTGCCGCGTTTGCCCGTTGCCGTGGGATAAAACTGGACAAATTCCATATCTTTCAGTGCGATGCCCAAATTATAGGCCAATGCCTGACCGTCACCGGTAATTCCAGGCACATTATTGGTGTTTAAATAGATGTGAGCATACCCGCCGGTGGCCAAAACAACCACTTTTGAACGTATCGCATAAAAGCGACCATCGGAGGCAATACCCGTTGCGCCGCCAATGCGATTGTCATCCGCGATGAGCCGGGTCACAAAGAGGTGCTCCGCACAGCGTACACCCACCTGCTGAGCACGACGCTTGAGAGGGATGACAAGATCGCTGCCACTCCAGTTTACGCCGTATACATGGCGTGAATACCGATGGCCGGGCGTTTTTGTCACTCGGGGTTTACCCGCCTGCATGTCGAAATGAACACCACATTCTCTCAAGAAAGTAATCTCGGCATGTGAGCGTTCAGCCACTTTAGCGACCATCGATCGATCGTTCAGAAAACGTCCGCCTTTAACCGTGTCCGCTATAAGCGCGTTCGCATCATCATCCGGTGTGCCCCATCCGGTTGAAGCAATGACGGCCTTGGAGATATAGGTATTGGAGTTGGACCCCACCTTGGTTTTGGAGACGAGAAGCACATCGACATTGTATGATTTGGCGGCAATGGCCGCCCTTAAGCCCGCTCCACCGCCACCAATGACCAGTACATCGCAAGACAGCTTTTCTTGCCCTCTCACCATCATGGTGTGCGTCCTCTACGTCCGGGTTCAAGCAGCCTTGACCCAGTTGGCATAATACCCTTCGTGAATGAACTATAGGTCTCTGTTCAAAACCGCTGCAAGGTTCGATTGTTTCATTTTCGCGACGCCAACAACCGTCTGATCGCCGCAAAGGTTTTATGCAGATAATGATTTTGGCCGCGTTCTCGCTCGTCGACGTATGCCTATACGCCTTCCTCGTTCTGCCTTGCCAAAATCATAATCTGAAAGGCTATGGTATGGGCCGCCCCCTTCGGAGGGCGACCCGTGTGGTTCACGTATGACCCGGCGCTTACTCGCGGCCGAGGGCGACCTTCTTCATTCCCTCCTCGAGCTTCTTTCTCTCCTCGGGCGACAACTGCGGCCGGTCGATATTGATCGTCAGCTTGTTGAATTTCGCCGTCAGCGGGAACGGCGGCAGATAGTCGGCGTCGTTGATGCCGGTGATCGTGTCCTGGCCGATGTCGAAGCTCTCGTCCCACTGCAGGATGATCGGGATCGTTTTTTCCATCCTTTTCGTGGCGACCACCCTGCCGTCCACCTTCAGCGTACCGGTGCCGCCCTTGCCGATGCCGGAGAAGTTGTTGTACGCCATTGTGCCGACGCCGAGGCCGTCATACTTGAAGTCGAACTCCAGGATGTGCTTGCCGGGCGAAAGCGCCTGCGAGGCTTCCCACTTGACCCGCTCGAGATCCAGCAGGTTCCAGCAAAATACCGGCTTGCCTTTGAGCAGGTAGAAACCCCAGCCCGCGAAACGCCCGCCGGAGGTTACGATCATGCCCTCGGCGCCGCCTTCCGGCACGGTGATGTCCGCCGTGAGGCTGTAGGAGGTGTCGAGCAGATACGGTGCATCGCCCTGCGGAACGCCGGTCATCGGCCGCGTGTAAACCAACTCGCTCAGACCGGCGGTAAGGCTCGGACGCTGAGCAGCGACCCTGGCGCCCACCGACGCGTCCAGCGGGAGGACCTGATACTTCTTGGCTTCCTCGAGGAACATGGCCCGCATTTCCTTCACCTTGTCGGGATGCTGCGCGGCGATATCCTCTGACTGGTTGAAGTTCTTGGTCAGGTCGTAGAGCTGGAACACCTGGTTGTTGAGCGGGTCCGGGTTGGCGGGGCTGAACGCGTCCCACGGCACCCGGTTGACCTTGGTGCTCAACAGCCAGCCGTCGTGATAGAGCGCCCATTGGCCCATCATCTCGAAGTACTGCGTCTTGTGCCGGGACGGCGCCTTGGCATTCTTTGCGTCGAAGGTGTAGGCGAAGCTCGTGCCCTCGATCGGCTTCTGCTTGATGCCGTCCACGACCTCGGGCGCGGGGATGCCTGTGACCTCGAGCAGCGTGGGCACGATGTCGATCACGTGAACGAACTGCTCGCGCAAGCCGCCCTTGTCCTTGATGCGTTTCGGCCACGAGATGACCATGTTCTGGTTGGTGCCGCCGAGCCTGGAGGCGTTCTGCTTGAACCAGTCGAAGGGCGTGTCGAAAGCCCACGACCAGCCCGCCGACATGTGGTTGTAGGCGAACTCGGTGCCCCAGGCCTCATAGAACTTCATCTGTACATCCACCGGCGGGCGGACGCCGTTGAAAAACGCCACCTCGCTGAACGTGCCTTTTGGCGCACCTTCGGCGCTGGTGCCGTTGTCGCCGTTCTGGTAGATGATGAGCGTATTGTCGAGCTTGCCCAGATCCTCGAAGGCCTGAACCACCCGGCCGATCTCGTGGTCGTTGTAGGCCACATAGGCGGCGAACACCTCCACCTGCCGGATGAACAGCTTCTTCGCCTCGGGCGTGAGCTTGTCCCAGGGCGTGAGGACGTCGCTCGGCCAGGGTGTCAATTCTTCGTCCTGCGGAATCACGCCGAGCTTTTTCTGGTTTGCGAAGATGCGCTCGCGCAGCTTTTCGTAACCGTCGTCGAAAAGATGCATGGCATGGATCTTGTCCACCCATTCCTTGGTCGGGTGATGCGGCGCGTGCGAGGCGCCGGGCACGTAATAGACGAAGACCGGCTGGTCGGGATCGGTCTGGTGGATCCGGTACATCCAGTCGATGGCGTCGTCGGCCATGGCGGTGATCAGGTTCCAGGAACTCTCCTTGCCGGTGACGGGCCAGATCTCCGCCTTCGGATCCGACCGATCCATCTTCAAGGTGCCCTCGTGACCGATCCAGGGGTAGATCTGGGTCGTGTTGCGGAAGAGATTCGGCCCCCACTGGTTGGCGTCGCCGCCGACGAAGCCGTAGAAGTAGTCGAAGCCCATGCCGGTCGGCCACTGGGTGAACGGTCCGACCTGGCTGGCCTGGTAGGTCGGCGTGTTGTGGTCCTTGCCGAACCAGCTGGTTGCGTAGCCGTTGTCGCGCAGGATGCGGCCGATCGTCGCGTTGTCCACGCCGATGACGCTGTCGTAGCCGGGGAAGCCGGTGGCCTGCTCGGCAATCACACCGAAGC
>JARROL010000258.1:0-5235 GCA_037383965.1 Desulfobacterales bacterium
ATCCGAGGAAACCGAAAACGAAAAAAACGCTGTAACTGTCTGATATCATTTGGCAGGCCAGGAGGGATTCGAACCCCCAACACCCGGATTTGGAGTCCGGTGCTCTACCATTAGAGCTACTGGCCTGAATTGCGAAACCGGATAGGGCGCCAGCTTGAGTTTGAGATATATATATCTGTGCCCGGCTCATGACAAGGCTTAATATCCGGCGTTTGCCTGTTTCGAAAGGGTCCACGGCCTTAGTGGCCCTATTCGTAAATACGGTGGCATCCAATGACCGATGCATCCCGCCGCGCCGTGTTGCTCGGCGCTCGCACACGCTTGGTATGCTCGCTTCTCGCGCCTTGCGCTGCGAGCGCCTCGATCCTCTCGGTGCGTCACCGTATTTACGAACAGGCCACCTTAGTCATGTGAAGTTTTTTTCATATAATTCACTCCTCGATTCCATAACATCATTCAGCGACGACATCGTTCTCTTTCATTAACCATACGAATATAATATAAAAATTAATATTGCATACCCTGGCACAAATCATGCTTTTACTTTTTGATCACTATCATTATCATGGTCAACAATCACCGAGAGACGAAGTATGGAAGCCAAAACGATCGAGTGCCGACATTGCCGCCAGAAGCATGTGTTGCTGCGTGATTCGCAGACGGGTATGTGGGAATTAACGGTAGGACACGCCTCTATCAGCAATTCATCTTGGGAGTATCTGAAAGAAACCTGGCTGGACATTCATCACGGCGGATGCGCGGACAAGCCGAACACCCTCGATATATGCACGCGTGTGATGGAAGCTGTCTAATTGATCGGCCGTTATCATGGCGTGGCAGGCAACGTCGATAACGTCTCTGCCTTTTGGTTTGGTTCCTGCGCACACCACTTAATACCGCGTGGTGTCGGTCACGACAGTTCATAGAGGCGGAGTGATGAGAGTCAAGCCATTCGCGGTCCTTTCAAGAAAGCCTTAGGATTCGACGCAGTCCGTAAAAAAGATCCCCCAGCGCCGAAAAATCATCTGTCCCTCGTTCCTGCCACAAACTGACCTCTTGCTCGCCGTGTCGATCTTGGTATGGGCCATTTGTCGGTAGAGAAGGGGCGGCGGGAAACACTTATACGTTGGAAGAAACTATCCGGTTTCAGTGATCAGCATCGTGGCTGGGTCCAAAATCAGACCGGTCTGTTCCCCGACGTTTTCCTGGCCTTTCAACGCCCTGATATGAATATCCTTGTCCTGCGGCTCAAGGTAAAGGATCACGTCAAAAAGATCCACCAGACCGGCCATTTGGGTCGGTATACCTTTGGGGTCCGGTATTTCGTGTCGGTGGGTGCGTACGGTGAACCAGGCGTGACAGCCTCGTCTTTGGGTCAGTTCCTTCAGTTCTACCAATGGAGGGCGAACGGTTTGATCGAAAGGTAGACCGTCGATGATGATGACATGGGGTGTAAAGATGTTCTGTTCGATCAGATCCGTTAGCCGCTCGTCAAGTTTGGGGACGCTGAATCCCTCCACCCGGAAGGTCATGATAAACCGGTGTGGCAACAGAGTATCCCAAAGTTCGTTTGCGGGTTTGACATTGTACTGCCGCGCGATGTGATTAAATACCTCGGTATACCACAGGTTGACCTTGTCGACCGGGTCTTCTAAGCTGATGTGGAGGACATTCCAACCCTCCAAAAGGGAATTGAGAGATATTTGCACCAGCAGAGCCGTTTTCCCAACTCCGGCCCTCGCCAACACGGCACCGAAACCACCGACCGGAAGAAGGCTTTTTTGGGGATCTTTTTGCATGAACCGCAACGGATTGCGCAGGATTAGGTCGTTTTTAAGCATGTACAGGCTCCTTTCCTTGAGGTAGACAAGCCGGTTCGATTTCGCAAACAACTGCTGCTTGTCGGCCGAAACGGCACCCGTGACGTTGCGGTGACCCACGCGACGCACTGCGGTGCTCGCCCAAACGACACCGGCACCGGGAATACGCCTGGGTTCGCGTCGCACAATCTCTTCCCCATACGTTCGCTTTTCCAGTTGCTTGATTTTGTGTTCCATCGGCATCGCAAGTATTAAATCGCATTGGGTCGACAAGGCGCGTTAAAGTCAAACAATAGACTCTACGCCACTTTCTTACTTTCGAGCACTTTTTTGGCAAGCGCTTCAGTGATCGACTGCGGTAACTGCTTGTAGGTGGAAAACTCCATCGTAAATTGCGCTTTGCCCTGGGTGAGTGAGCGCAGAACAGTTGAGTATCCGAACATTTCCGCCAGCGGTACCTGCGCCTCGATCACGCACATGACGCCTTCGTCCTGGGCGCCGAGAATCGTACCGCGGCGCTGGTTCAGTGAGCCCATGACCGATCCCTGAAATTCGGTCGGACTTTCCACCACGACTTTCATTATCGGTTCGTGGATAACCGGATGGGCTTTCAGATAGGCTTCCATAAATGCGGAACGCGCAGCCGCCATGAAGGCGATCTCGGATGAATCGACCGAGTGGGCGGCCCCATCGTCAAGCACGACCTTGATACCGGTAACCGGAAATTCCATCTTTGGTCCCTTTTTCAGACATCCCCGAAAGCCTTTTTCACAGGCTGAGATGAACTGGGTCGGAATGGCCCCGCCGAACACCTGGTTTTCGAAAACGAACTCTTCGCCTTCGACCGGTTCTATGTATCCGGCCACCCGGCCGTATTGACCGGCGCCACCGGTCTGTTTCTTGTGGGTGTAGTTGAAATCGGCCCTGCGGGTGATGGTTTCACGATAGGCGACCTGCGGTTGCCCGGTTTCCACGGCGGCATTGTACTCACGCCGCATGCGCTCCACATATACCTCGAGATGAAGTTCACCCATCCCCTCTATAATCGTTTCGTTCGTCTCTTCGTTGACATAGGTTCGAAAGGTCGGGTCCTCTTTTGTGAAGCGGTTCAAGGCCTTGGACATGTTGATCTGGGCTTTGTTGTCTTTGGGCACGATTGCCAACGATATGACCGGCTGGGGGATGAACATTGAGGTCATGCTCACGTTGATGCCGGGGCTGACAAAAGTGTCCCCGGAGGCGCAGTCCACTCCGAACAGGGCACCGATATAACCGGCTGGAATTGAATCGATTTCTTCCATCTGGTCAGCATGCATCCGCACAACGCGGCCGACTTTTATTTTTCTGCCGGTACGCATGTTGACAATGGATTCTCCCTTTGAGAGCGTGCCCTGGTAGACGCGAACATAGGAAAGTTGGCCATATTGCCCGTCTTCGAGCTTGAATGCCAGAGCCACCAGTGGTGCTTGGGGATCGGAGGTGAGTTTAACGGGTTTTTCGTCTTTTTCCATATCCAAGGCCTCGTTTAGTACGTCGGCCGGACAAGGCAGGAAACGGGTTACGGCATCGAGAAGCGGCTGGACGCCCTTGTTTTTGTAAGCCGACCCCAAAAAAACCGGTGTCATTGCCCGGGCGATAGTTCCCCGGCGAACAGCCTCGATGATCAGTTCCGGCGTGACATTTTCTTCAAGGGCGGCTTCGGTCAATTCGTCTGAAAACATGGCCGCCGCATCGATCAGGACTTCCCTTTTCTCGAGGGCCAGCGCTACCAGGGTTTCCGGTATCTCTGCTTCGCGCAGTTCCTCACCATTGGGCCCTTCGAAATAAAGGGCCTTCATGCTCACCAGGTCCACCAGACCCTGAAGGTCAGCTTCCAGGCCGATTGGGATCTGCATGGCAACCGGTTTGTGGCCCAGTTTTTGTGCGAGCTGCCGGATCACACGCTCCGGATTGGCACCGTTACGGTCGCATTTATTGATAAAGGCGATAAAGGGAACGTTGTAGCGCCGCATTTGTTGATCGACAGTGATTGATTGGGATTGAACCCCCCCGACAGCGCATAGCACCAGAATCGCACCGTCGAGAACCCGCAGGGATCGCTCCACCTCTATGGTGAAGTCGACATGGCCCGGCGTATCGATGATATTGATTTCATGGCCGTTCCATTGACAAAAGGTGGCGGCCGAAGCAATGGTGATGCCGCGCTCACGCTCTAGCTCCATCGAGTCCATGGTCGCACCGATGCCGTCCTTGCCTCTAACATCGTGGATCGCATGAATTCGATGCGTGTAATAGAGGATGCGTTCCGTCAGCGTGGTCTTGCCGGAATCGATGTGTGCGCTGATGCCGATGTTTCTGACGCGTTTTTGTTTGCTGATCATATCTCTGCCTTTCCTGATAAACTGTTTCGATGACCCGCTCCTGCAATCGTCATCTATGCAATGTAATGGCTTAAGCGGGACGGTAAAAATTTAAACCGGTTCTCGCAAATCCGGCGCAATCTTGTGAAATTATTTCTTACCGTGACCCTTACCTGATCGGTCTACCGACATAAATCGTTTAAACCAGGTATAATCATTATTTTTTGTATTCTTGTCAAGCATTTTTCTAAGTTCACCCAATTTCGGAGGAGAGAATCAGTAGATCTGCGCAAATTGTTCCGTGCCTGTTTTTCTAAAATTGTTGGGCGCAACCCAAAATTGACCTTATCAGCGCTGGCGCTTTTTTCTGAATTGCCGGGTCACAGGCCGTTGTCGGAGCAGCACGTATGTCGCTCCGGCGCCGCCGTCGCAAAGACGCGCGCTCGTAAAAGCCATTACCCATTTGCGCCAGGTTCCGCGTGTCAACCAATCCCGGACTTTTGTCTTGAGAATGGGGCGTTTTGGTGATGACAAGCCGCGACCGTGCACGACCAGCACGGCACGTTTACCGCTGCGGATTGCCTCCCGCAAGAAATCATCAACAGCCCGTTCGGCTTCAGGCGCACTCAAGCCGTGTAAATCGATATGTGCCTGAATCGAAAAACGCCCTCCGTGAAGATGTCGGGTCGCCCTTGGGTGGATGTGGTGCCCGACGCCCTCGTGGTACTCCGGCGTGTCGGCGACAATAAAACCGTCGCCGGATTGAACCAATTCGTCGAGCCTGCGCAGCTCATCGCATCCAGGCTGATACGGTTCTTTGTCAGCCAATACCACAGCAAGATCTTCGTCCGGGCTGTATTTGTCCTGGACGATCGGCGTCACACCGCTCATGGCCTCGTTGAAGAGGTTTCGTTCGTTCGCCGGGTCTTCTGCGTCATGGGTCTCACCGCTTGCAGGGAGTTTCGGGCCGGTATATAGCGGCAGGCGTTCATTTTTTAATAGCCGGTCCAGATGTTTGAAAGGCTTGAAGCTGCCTGTGCGCCTGGTGTCATTCA
>JARROL010000259.1:0-4297 GCA_037383965.1 Desulfobacterales bacterium
GCGGTTGATTCCTCAGGCCTCAGTTTTGAGGTCAGTGGCCAGGTGGTGTCTGTGGAAGTGGATATCGGCGATCGCGTTAAAAAAGGGGAAGTGCTCGCTGTTCTTGATCGCGAACCCTATCAGCTGGATGTGGATGCGGCCGAGGCAGAGCTTGTTAAGGCCAGAGATAATGTGACCAAAACAAAGGCAGAGTACGAGCGCCAGAAGCGGATCTTCGAACAGGGTGCGGGAGCGGAAAGGTATGTTGAGGTCTCAGAATACAATTACAAGGCCGCCCGCAGCGCGGTTAACTTTCAAATTGCCAAACTGGATCTGGCCAGGCGTAATCTGCGCAAAACAAAACTGATTTCGCCATACAAGGGCGTCATCGCCTGGCGGTCGGTGGAGCCGAACGAGAAGGTGCTGGCCGGCCAGAAGATTCTCGAAATCAATGCCACGGGGAAAATGGAGGTCCAGCTGGCCGTACCGGAGACCAACGTCGACCAGATACACATCGATGACCCGGTAACCATCACTTTTCCGACCCTGCCGGGCGAGACTGCCAACGGCCGGATTTCCTTCATCGGCGGAGCTGCAGTCAAGGCCAACGCCTTTCCGGTCAAAGTGGGGCTGATCGATCCGAGTGAAAAAGTCAAGCCCGGTATGACTGCCGAAGCCAATCTTTCGCTTAAAGATGAAAACCGCAAGCCCGGATACCTGGTACCGATCCAGGCCCTTTTGCCCTCCCCGGAGCCGGACCGGGGGCATGCCTTTGTGTATGATCCTCAGACATCGACGGTCAAAAAAACGCCGGTCCACTCCCAAGGCATTGCGGAAAAAAGAGTCATCATCGACGAAGGTCTTGAAGCCGGAGACATTATTGCCGTGGCCGGCGTGAGTTTCTTAGCCGACGGGATGGAAGTCAAACTGCTGGAAGGGAAGGGAGAATGAAAGGGATCACCGCCTTTGCTCTGAATAATTCGCGAACCGTCATTATGACGTTGCTATTGGTCATAATCGGCGGTTTGGTTGCGTTTATCCGCCTTCCGAAACTGGAAGACCCTCTAATCACGATTCGCGAAGCGCTGGTGTACGCAAAATATCCCGGCATGCCGGTGGAGCAGGTCGAGCGCCTGATCACCCGGCCGATTGAAGAGGAAATCCGCAGCATGGGCGAAATCGACAGGATCAAGGATTCCACCTCCAAATTCGGTGAATGCCTGATCCACGTGATCATCAAAGACGAGGTGCCCACCGAACAGCTGGCGGCGACGTGGAAACTGCTGCGCAACCGGATGGCGGATGTCAAACCCGAGCTGCCGGAAGGCACCGTCGGACCGATGGTCGACGATACCTTCGGTGATACATCGGTGGCCACCATCGCGCTGTGGAGCGATGGTTTCAGCATGGCGGAAATGCATGAAACCGCCCGCCAGATCAGGGAGCGCCTCAACACGATGAAGGGCATCCAGAAGGTCGATCTGACCGGGGTGCAGGAGGAACGCATTTATCTCGATTTTTCGAGCGCCCGGATAGCGCAGCTGGGAATCGATACCGCAGATATCGGAAAAAGTTTGCGGGAGCAAAACATTTTGCTGCCCGGCGGCCGGATCAATCTATACGATGCGGAAATCATCGTGGAAACCCAGGGCCGGTTTACGTCCATCGAGGAGATCGGAGAGGTTCTCATCCCCATTCACGGCACTCAGTCTTCGATTCCGCTGCGGGATATCGCCACCATCCGCAAAGCTTACGTGGAGCCGATCCACAACCCGGCTTACTACAATGGCCACCAGGCCATTGTTTTAAGTGTCTTTATCCTCAGAGGGGTCGATGCGGTTGAGTTCGGCCGGCGCCTGCAGCAAAAAGTCAAGGAGTTGGAGGACTCTCTTCCGTGGGGCTATAAGCTCGACTTTGCCACCTTTCAGCCCGAGCTGATTCAAAAAGCCGTCAGCGGCATGGTGGTCAATGTGCTCGAAAGCGTGGCCATCGTCCTGGTGGTGGTCATGCTGCTGCTGGGGATTCGGACCGGCCTGATTGTGGGCTCGTTCATCCCCCTGGTGATGCTTTTCGGTATTTTGACCATGTATGCCCTGGGCATTGATATGGAACGCATGTCGCTGGCCACGATGATTATTGCCCTGGGCATGTTCGTGGACAACGCCATTGTGGTATCCGATGACATCAAGGTCAATCTGGAAACCGGAATGAAACGCAAAGAGTCCGTTTTAAAAACCGGCAGCTCCCTTGCGGTTCCCCTGCTGACAAGTACGCTGACGACCGTTTTCGCCTTCGGGCCGATCATCCTTCAAATCGGTTCGACGGGCGATTACACCTCCTCGCTGGGTTCGGTGATGACCATCCTGCTGCTGGGATCGTGGTTTTTCTCCATGTTTTCTTCGACCAGCATGTGCTTCTGGTTTTTGAAACACAAAAAGGCTGCCGGCGCTGATAAACAACAGGCGCACGATCCCTACCAGGGAAGATTCTATCAGTTCTATCGCGGAATCCTGAAAATCTCGCTGCGCCTTCGATTCCTGGTGGTGGCGGTGACGGCCGGCATATTTTTAGTGGCACTATATGCACTGTCGTTTGTCCCCCAGGCCTTTTTCCCGCCCGGGGACCGCAACCAGTATCTGGTTTATCTCGATCTTCCCGCCGGAACGTACATCGAGGAGACCGACCGGACCGTGAGGGAACTCAGCGCCTGGCTGCAGGATAAAGAGCAAAACCCGGAAATCACCGGAACCATCGCCTATGTGGCAAACGGCGGACCGCGGTTTTTCCTCTCGCTGGCGCCGATGGACCCGGATCCGTTCGTGGCGTTTTTAATCGTCAACACCGAGACCAACAAAGAGGTGCCCGAGCTGGTTGAGCGCACGAACCAATACATTGCGGATTATTTCCCCAATGTGCGCGGTCGGGTCAAGGCCATGTGGCTGGGCGGCAGTGAGACCGGCCTGTTTCAGATCCGGCTCAGCGGTCCCGGCATAAAGGTGCTGCAGGAGCAGGCCGAACAGGTGATGGCCGCGCTGCGCAAGATCCCCGGCACCATCGACATCAAGCAGGATTGGAACAACCGGGTGATGACGGCCATAGCGGACGTCGATCAGGCCCGCGCCCGCCGTGCCGGGGTGACATCGGAGGATGTGGCCGATGCCCTGGACTTTTTTATCGACGGTGTGACCACCACCGACTATCATGAAGGCAATGTGCAGATCCCCATCGTCGGGCGTGGCGTCAAGGCCGAAAGGGAATCCCCTGAGAGCCTGGCCACAGTCAGTATCCGCACGCAAACCGGCGGCAACGTGCCGCTCAACCAGGTTGCCGATGTCTACACCGTCGGTGAACTGAACCGTATCATGCGTTACAATCAGGAGCGCACCATCACCGTCAGCGCCAAGAACCAGGTTTTGAAGGCGTCTGAAATCTTTGCGGCCCTTGTGCCGACAATCAAAGCCATGGATTTTCCGAAACACCACTTCTGGGAGCTGGGCGGCGAGCTGGAAGATGCCGCCCGGGCCCAGCGGAACCTGGCCAAATGGATGCTGCCCTGTTTTGGCGGCATTGTGTTTTTGCTGGTCTGGCAGTTTAACTCCATCCGGCGGGCCGCCATCATTATCCTGACCATGCCGCTGGTGATTGTCGGCGCTGTGGTCGGCCTGCTGGTGAGGAAGGCGGATGTCGGGTTTAGGGTCATCCTGGGCCTGCTGGCCCTGGCCGGATCGATTGTCAATAACGGTATCGTGATGATCGATAAAATTGAAGAGAACCGCCGCGAGGGGCAGACCCCCTATGATGCAGTCATCAATTCGGCCGTCAGCCGCTTCCGACCGATCCTGCTTTCGGTTTCAACCACCATGCTCGGGTTTTCGCCCCTGATCATCAACCGGGATCCGCTTTTTTACGGCATGGCCTGCATCATGTTTTTCGGCCTGGGCATCGGCAGTATGTTTACGCTAAACTACGTTCCGGCGCTTTACAGCATCTTTTTTCGGGTAAAGCCCCCGGTGGAGAATACACCCGGCTGAACCCAAAAAAGAGCCCCGGGACTGCGATTAGCGCGCCTTTTCACGGGGTTGTCTGATAAGCGACATCGGTGTTGCCGCCGGAAACCTGATCCCTCTCTCGCTTTTTTTCGATTTTATTCCGGGCGATTGCAGACACGTATACGGTTTTCCGCAAACCCGCTTATATCCACTCTTCGTTTGATTTTATGGAAGTTGGGAAAAAAGCGTTTCGGTATACGCAAGCTTTTTTCTACAACCATTTACGCCCCGCTTTCTCAATTCGGAACAAAATCATGAAAAGCGTTATA
>JARROL010000260.1:0-8157 GCA_037383965.1 Desulfobacterales bacterium
GGAGGGAACCGAAACCGCCTTTACCTTTGACAACCCTAAGGCGAGGACGTATAGGGAGGCCTTTAACGGAGGTTGTTTGGGGGTCTTCACTCGGTGCGCCAGTAGAAGAGGGAAATTGGATGGAATTTTTTCTGTGTGTTGTCGGTATGGTCATGATCTTCGAAGGGGTGCCGTATTTTGCCTTTCCGGCGAAAATGAAGCTCTGGATCTTGAAGGTCATTGAAATGCCGAACGAAAACCTGCGCCGCCTCGGATTTTTCTTGATGATGATCGGACTCGGGTTGGTGTATTTGGGGAAGCGATAAAGACATGTCGTCGGGAACAGGGATGTATTCATTAACTGACTACGATTACAATCTTCCGCCCGAACGGATCGCCCAAATGCCGGCAGCCCGCAGGGACGGTTCCCGGCTCCTGGTATTAGACCGCGGTAGCGGTGCTGTAACGCATCGCATCTTCGATGACCTCGCCGCCTACCTCGAGCGGCCCGATGTGCTGGTCGTCAACAACACGGAAGTGATCCCCGGTCGCCTGATGGGCCGCAAAACCAGCGGCGGTAAGGTCGAAGTCTTGATTCTCGATTACGCCGGCGGACGGACCGAGGGCGGACGGTTTGTGTGCCGGTGCCTGGTGAAGGCCGCCAAGCCGCCACGACCCGGGGGTGAGCTCTTTTTCGACGGCGGTCTACGGGCCAGTGTGATAGAAGGCGGCGCCGGCGTTTTTATGCTCGCGTTCGACTGCGACGGTCCGTTCGAGGACCATCTCTACCGGATCGGACAGGTGCCGTTGCCGCCGTATATCCGGCGAGAAGACGGATATCCTCTGCCGGACGACCGGTGTCATTACCAGACGGTCTACGCCGAACAAAAAGGAGCTGTGGCCGCACCAACGGCCGGCCTTCATTTTTCGCGTGAACTGCTGGCGGGCATACGGGCACGCGGCGTCGATGTCGTCACCATAACCCTGCACGTCGGTTACGGCACTTTCATGCCCGTCAGGGTGGACGACATTCGTCGGCACCGCATGCACGCCGAAAGGTTTCAGGTATCGGCCGAAGCGGCCGATCGCATCAATCGCGCCAGAGCGGGGGGCGGTCGCGTCGTGGCAGTGGGTACCACCTGTGTGCGTACCCTCGAGTTCAGCGCCGACGACAGTGGATGGATGGCAGCCTGCAGCGGTACCTGTGACCTGTTCATTTACCCGGGTTACCGATTCAAGGCAATCGATGGTCTGGTAACGAACTTCCATCTGCCGAAGTCGACCCTGCTGATGCTGGTCGCCGCTTTTGCCGGAAGGGATAACGTCCTCAAGGCGTACGGGGAGGCGATCAAAGAAAAGTACCGGTTTTTCAGCTATGGGGATGCGATGTTGATTACTTAAAATAAGAGCGTTCTAGCTGTCAGGGTTTATGAAGTCTTGGAGAATTGCAGAGGCTTTGGCTTAAAAGACCAGATGAAAAGATCGGCTGTCTCTATCGCGAGCAATATTGCCGAGGGGGCTTAACGCGGATATACACCTTATTTTGCCCGTTTTTTTGCATATCTTTGAAACAAAAAAACCTAAAACCAGTATGTTATTATGTTCGAATTTCGTATCACATCCCGATGCCAGAAAACCCGGGCGCGGACCGGTGTCATCGAAACCGGTCACGGCACCGTCCGGACGCCGGTTTTCTTGCCGGTCGGCACGCTGGGGACCGTTAAGGCGCTTTCCCCGGAGGAACTTGTGCAGTGCGGCGCACAGATCATTCTGGGCAATACCTACCATCTGTACCTGAGACCTGGGTGCGAGGTCATAGAGAGATTTTCAGGGCTTCACCGGTTTATGAATTGGGAGGGTCCGATCCTGACCGACAGCGGCGGGTTCCAGGTTTTTTCCCTGGCGCAGCTGTCCAAAGTCAGTGAGGCGGGGGTGGCCTTTCAGTCGCACATCGACGGATCTTCGCATCTTATAGATCCTGAAAAAGCGATTGCAATCCAGGTGTGTCTCGACGCGGACATCGTCATGTGCCTCGACCAGTGTATCGCCTACCCGGCCGAGCGTGAAACCGCCCGCGAGGCTCTCGAGCTGACCGCCCGCTGGGCCTGGCGATGCAAAAAAGAATGGCAGTTGCGGACAGACGGTCACAAGGCGCTGTTTGGAATTGTCCAGGGCGGCATGTACAAGGACTTGAGAGCACGATCTGCCGAACTGACGGCCGAAATCGGATTCGACGGGTACGCCGTTGGGGGGCTCAGTGTCGGCGAGCCCAAGGCCCAGATGCTGGAAATAGCCGATCAGACCTTGCCCCTACTGCCGGCATCTCATCCAAAATACATCATGGGGGTCGGCACGCCGGAAGACCTGATAGAGTTGGTGGCACTAGGGGCCGACATGTTCGACTGCGTCCTGCCTACCCGCAATGCGCGCAACGGTCAGATGTTCACAGGCGCCGGGACCCTGAACATCACCAATGCCCGCTACCGAACCGATACGGCGCCTCCCGACCCATCCTGCACCTGCTACACCTGCCGCCATTACTCGCGGGCCTACCTGCGCCACCTGTATATGTCCCGGGAACTTCTGGCCTATCGCTTGAACACGATACACAATATTCATTATTTTCTCCATCTGGCGGAGGACATGCGGGGCGCAATTGCCGAACAGCGCTTTACGGATTTTAGAAAGGAATTTTATCGCCGGCGGGCCGGTCGAAAAATCTAGCGGCAGCGACCCGGCAAATGCGACGATGCGGATTTCGCGCTGGAAGTTTGTCGGGCCTGCGCAGCTTGCCGGTTGGCAAATTCTAATTTTGTATTTATTTTATTGTTTCGATACGATAAGGCTTTGAGCAGGCCATAATCGATTTGGTGGTCCTATAGGGCAACCAAATACAAGGAGGATGACATGAAAGAAAAAGTTGAAGCGGCACTGAAGAAGATCCGGCCGATGCTCCAGAGAGACGGTGGCAACGTGGAACTGATCGAAGTCGAAGACGGCATCGTTAAGGTCCGCCTGCAAGGCGCCTGCGCCGGTTGCCCCATGTCCCAGATGACCATCAAAAACGGTATTGAGAGACTATTGAAACAGGAAATTCCAGAGGTCAAGTCGGTTGTATCCGTTTGAGTGTCCGTCATATCGATGGACTCATCCGATGGACCGCCTTTCCGACCTCTCTCCTGAATGTTTTCAAAGCGCGACTCGCTGAAGCGGCGAGTCTGAATCGGGCTGGTGGCGACACATTTTCACGATCACCGCCAGTGTTGCGGCATTTTCTGAAGACGGCAGGGACTGACAATGAGTATTGCAGAGGAAATCAAGACCATGATGGCCGGGTCCTCATGGATCCGTAAGATGTTCGAGGAAGGTGCCAAGCTGAAAGCCCAACACGGGCCCGAAAATGTCTATGACTTCAGTCTCGGCAATCCGAACCTGGACCCCCCCGATGTTTTCAACAAAGCTCTTGAGACTGTGATAGCGGAAACGGGGCCCATGGGGCACGGTTACATGCCGAATACCGGTTATCCCCACGTCAGGCGAGCGGTCGCCGACTACCTGTCGCGTGAACACGGGGTGCAATTCACGGAAAACGAGGTCATCATGACCTGCGGCGCCGCCGGGGCGCTCAATATGATCCTGAAAGCGATTCTCGATGCGGGTGACGAGGTGATCACCCCTACCCCGTACTTTGTCGAATACAAATTCTACGCCGCCAATCACGGCGGCACTCTGAAAACCGTACCGACTCGACCGGATTTTACATTAGACATCGAGGCCATGTCGGCTGCCGTCACGGAGAGAACCAAAGCGGTCCTGATCAATTCTCCGAACAATCCCACCGGCCAGATCTATTCGGAAGAAAGCCTGCTGGCTCTCGGACGACTTATGACACAAAAGAGCCAGGCGTTTGGCCGCACCATCTACCTGATTTCCGACGAACCCTATCGCAAGGTCGTTTATGACGGCGTTCGGGTGCCGAGCATCTTTACCTGTTACCGCGAGAGCATCCTGGCCACTTCTTATTCAAAAGACCTGTCGATTCCCGGGGAGCGAATCGGGTATGCCGCCGTGCACCCGCAGGCGTCCTATCGGCAGGATTTGATCGGTGGTATGGCACTGACCAACCGCATTCTGGGTTTTGTCAATGCCCCGGCGCTGATGCAGCGGGCGGTGGCTCTTGTGCAGGGGGCTACTGTCGATATTTCGGCTTACGCACGAAAACGCGCTTTGCTCTGCGATGGTTTGGAAGACTGTGGGTATACCTTTGTGCGGCCGCCGGGGGCGTTTTACCTTTTCCCTCAAACCCCGATACCGGACCATCGTAAATGCAATCCCCGGCTTTGGAAAAGCGTTGAAAAAATTCCGCTGAGTTGAAGATAGGGGCTTTATGCTTCTATGTAGTACGAAAATAAGGTAGCCGCCCTTCGCACCCGCCCATCCGGGCTCCGGCGCGTCATTTGATAAAATCGACTACATCCTTCAAACGGCTAAACGGGCTCAACCGGCCAATTTAACACGTGTTACTTCAAAAGGGAGCACCTCATGAAAATTCTGAAGATCGACCACCTGGGCATTGCCGTCAACAGCATCGATGAAGGCAAAAATTTCTGGTCGGAAGTCCTCGGACTGGCATTCGAGGGTACCGAAACCGTTGCCGAGCAAAAGGTGACCACCGCCTTCTTTCCGGTCGGAGAGAGCGAAGTCGAGCTGCTCGAGTCGACCGCTCCGGATGGTCCGATTGCCAAGTACATGGAGAAAAAGGGAGCGGGCATCCAGCATATCGCTTTTCGGGTAGCCGACATCGAAGCGGCACTTGCGGAGCTAAAGGAAAAGGGCGTCCGGCTGATCGATGAAAAACCGCGCATGGGGGCCGGTGGCGCAAAGATCGCCTTTTTACATCCCAAGGCGACCGGCGGGGTTCTGGTCGAGCTGTGCGAACGGTGAGCCGTTTGCCGATGAAAAGACGGCACGCCAAAAAGATTGTCGGCGCAGAGAACCCTCTCCCAAATACTGAGGGACGGTACCATTGACATTCAGGACGTCGAAGCCGAACACTCGCTTCAGTACCGGGATGCGGTGCGCAAAGAGGGGATCGTATCCATGCTGGCGGTTCCTAAGATAAAGATTGGCGCCTAAATCTGCTCAATGTATGCGTGTCGCTGCTTATTGGTCAGGTTCCGAGAATTTTTTCACCAGCTTCTGAAATTCGGCGCTCTGCTTATTGATCAAATCTTGCAATACATCGAGCGACTTATTTGGATCGATGCCGGGATTTTTAATGAGGTCTCGCAGGCGCGAGATGGTCTGTTCCTGTGCCTCGATTTTTTGCTTGAGGGCCTGATTTTCTTGCTCTAGATTCTGGTATTCATCCTTTGAAACCCATCCCATGATGCAGAAATAATCACGGAAGGATTTCTTGAAATCGATTGGGGATTCGACCAGGACGTTGCGATGGCACCGTGTCCCTTCGGAAAACCGGTAACCTCGGCCTTGATGAAATCGAGCGGAGCCAAGGCCGCCTCTTGATCGACGAGGTCATCCTCCT
Source organism: Desulfobacterales bacterium (assembly GCA_037383965.1). Lineage (GTDB taxonomy): Bacteria > Desulfobacterota > Desulfobacteria > Desulfobacterales > SG8-13 > JARFQH01. Next base: position 5,525 of record JARROL010000260.1, read on the forward strand.
TGCCATAACAGATCAAATACGGCATAGGTTTCTCCTGCAGGCGCTTGAACGTCAACTCGCGCCCGAAGAGTTTAAAAGGCAGCGTGCCGTCTTTTCCTATCGGAATGGTGTAGGAGTCGAAGCTCATCTTGGTGATGTCTTCGGGCAGGTCATTGCGATCATAAATCAACCAATGATTGATGGCGGCAGCGGTTTTGCTGATTTTAAAATCCATGTCGCCGTTACGGCCGAACATCATCAGGTCGCGGTAAAAAGTGTGCACGGGCGCTTCTTTTTCCATGCTTTTGAGCTTGTAGACCCAACTCATGACTTTGCCGTCAACGACCCGATTGCCGTTGGGTAAATCCTTGACGGCATATCCCAGGTCCCTGAACCGGGGCGGCAGGTGTTGCATGTATTCGATCAAGGCCTTGCTGCGGGTACCGTCTATCGGTGCGACACAGGTGATCAAGGCATCTACCACGCCGTCCAGCTCACCGCTCAGCATACCGGAGACCGCGATAAACCCTCCCTGGCAAAACCCATTGAGTGTAACCGAATTTCCGTGAATGGCCTTTATCCGTTCGCAGAAAAATCGGGTGTCGAGTATGTCATCTTCGCCGGTGAGGGTTTGAACCGCCGGAGTCGTGTCGATGTCTTTTATGACCCGGATATAGGTCGGAATTCCCTGGTTGGCGTAAGCGTGGGCATAACTTTTGTTTTCGCCTGGTAAAAATGCCAGAATATTGGCCCCCAGAACATAGGGCGGAATAATCAAAATCGGTTTGCCATTGGCCCGCACCGCGGTGCCGTTGCGTGGCAGGACCTGGTACACGGTGAATCGTTCGGTCTCGGCGATTTTGTGGTAGCCGCCGTCCTCGAAATGAAAACCATAGTCGGGTTCGATGGCGCGAATCGCTCGGGGGTAGGTGTAAACGACTTTTTCCAGCAGGGCGGCCTCTTTGGCCATAAATGCAGAAAAATCCTCACATTTCCCTTTTTCGATGCTGTTGAGCAAGGCGTTAAAGGCGCGCGTTGCCGTTGCCGTATGATAGTCGTTCATACCCGTCAGGCTGCTGATCAAGCCTTTTTCGGCTACCTGAAGATTGAATTTGAACAATTCGAGGTAGTCTTTGAGGGATTCGATGGGATGGTGGCGGACGAGTTTGTCGGTTTCAGTCGTTTGGAAGGCGTTGAGGGCGGTCCAGTAGGGCAGCATGAATTCGTTGGTGTAACGGTACACACCGATCCAATAACTCTGGCAGGCCGTTAGAACGTCGCCCGCGAGCTTCAGAAAAGCGGGATCGATGTCAACGGTTTTTTTCTCACTGTCTGTTTTCATATGTCGCGTCTCGCTCGCCACCACCTCGATGTGGCCTTTATTTGGATTTCGATTTTTGGGCGGTTTCAAAGAAGTCCGCCACCTTCTTGTAATTGTCGTCAGCGGTTTTTTTGAAATCCTGGCAGCCTTTGTTGTAGGCATCGACCCAATTCTGGATGAGTTTTTTACCTTCTTCGGGAATCCAGGTGGCCTGTGTCAGGAACGTATTTACCATTTTTTCATTCTGTTCGCCGATTGTCAACATGGCTTTGAAACTGTTGTCAAAGGCCGTTTTGTTGAAGTCGAGCATTTGCTTCAGCATTTGATTGGGTTCGAACATACTTGCCTCCTTTTCTGAAATCAACTGTTTTTGGTTGCGTTACTTGGTTTTTGACATCGGGGACGCCTGGGTTTTCTTCGGCGTGGGAACCGCCTCAAAAAGATCGGCCATCTTCACGAAATTCTCGTCCATAACCCCCTTGAAATCGGCACGGCCTTTTTTGTACGCGCCAACCATCTCGTCGATAACCCGTCGACTCTCCTCGGGCAGCCAGGTTGTCTGCTCTACCATGGTGTTGAACATCCGCTCAGCCTGGTCCTGGAGCATGGTCACGGCCGTGAAGGTGTTGTCAAAGGTTGCTTTTTGAAAATCGATCATTTGTTTTGCGAATTTTTCCGTCTCCATGTTATGGAATCCTCCCTATTTGGATCTTGATTTTTAGGCTGCGTCAAAGAAGTCTGCCACTTTCTTATAATTGTCGTCAGCGGTTTTTTTGAGATCCTGGCACCCTTTTTTGTAAACTTCGACCCATTCCTTAATGGGTTTTTTGCCTTCTTCGGGAATCCAGGTGGCCTGTGTCAGGAACGTATTTACCATTTTTTCATTCTGTTCGCCGATTGCCAACATGGCTTTGAAACTGTTGTCATAGGCCGCTTTGTTGAAGTCGAGCATTTGCTTCAGCATTGGTTTAGAATCGAACATAGTTGCCTCCTTTTTTAAAATCAACTGTATTTCGACGTGTTACTTCGTTTTTGATAATGGGGACGCCTCAGTTTTCTTCAGCGTAGGAACCGCTTCGAAAAGATCGGCCAGTTTCACGAAATTCTCGTCCATAACGCCCTTGAAATCGGCACGACCTTTTTTATACGTGCCAACCATCTCGTCGATAGCCCGTCGACTCTCCTCGGGCAGCCAGGTTGTCTGCTCGAGCATGGTGTTGACCATCCGCTCGGCCTGGTCCTGGAGCATGGTCACGGCCGTGAAGGTGTTGTCAAAGGTTGCTTTTTGAAAATCGATCATTTGTTTTGCGAATTTTTCCGTCTCCATGTTATG
>JARROL010000261.1:0-8482 GCA_037383965.1 Desulfobacterales bacterium
CTTTTTGAGATACGGCATAATATCTTTTCCTTTCCTTGGTTTAAAGATCTGTCTTCCGTGTTTTCCTTTCTGTTTCGGGCCGGCGTGCCGAACTTTAACCCCCCAGACAGGCAGCCTCTTGTCGGTGTTGCATGGTAATAAGATGATGCTCTTCTTTTGACCTCCTTTCGTTTCTTGTCGTGGGTTCTTGAATCACTTACCCGTGGTCCACGCCTTCGATTTCGGATCAGTATTTCAGCCGGGCATGTTCACATTCTGCTTGCGCCGCAACGACGGCGGCCTGGCTCATATTTCTGCGCGCCTCGATCCAATGCATTCAAAATTTTGGCAGGCCTCACCAATCGAAGATCGGATTTTTCAGCAGGGAAGGCAGAACGGGAACAACCGTAAAGCGGATGTTCCACTCCTGGCCGAAATCATCCGGATGGATCGCGGCATACTGCCCCTCCAAAATGAACTTGATCGGCAGGCCGCCGATCTTGAAAAGCTTCCCGACGCCAAGGCCTACGGGCAGTGTCAGCTTGTTATCGTCATCGGCTTTCCAGTCGATTAGGATGTTTGGCGCTGTACCCACCTGCCACTGACCGGGGAAAAGCCTCCAAATGAAATATTGGATATTGGTCTGGCTGGTGGATTTGCGGTCGTCGTTTCCCGCAAAGGACCACCAATGCTGCGGGAACGCCCCGAAGATCCATTTTTTCCCCATGTGAAGACCCACAGCCGCCGGACCGGCCTGCCACTTTTCCTGCCCCAGCTCGTCTTTTGAAGCTGTAGGAAAGATAAAGCTCGGCCCGACGCCCCAGAGAAAACCGCCCGCGGTTTTCGCAGGCGACAACAGGGATACCAACCCGATGTCACCTAAGCCGTCGACTTCGTCAAATCCATCGGATTCAAGCACCGGGCGGTCGGCGAAGATCGGAAACACCGGTCGATTGATCAGGTTCCAATCCCGGGTCAGGGGCAGAGGTAAAACGGGCTGAAAGTTCAAGTTGTAAAACCACTTGTCGTCACCCTCATCCCATCCCGGAGCGTCCTTGGAGCCGCTTTTCAACTGCGTGTAGTTGTTCTGAAATACCATGCTCCAGACGCTCGATACCGGATTGTTGAGCTGTCGGTTTAGTTCCTCGGCCGACATCGCACCCTTTGCCTCGGCTGCGGGAGCTGCAGACGGCTGGGCGTCAGCCGATAAGACCTCGCCTACGTTTATAAAAAAGATGAACAACAATCCTACAAAAAGGCACTGAGTGAAAAAAATAGGGAAACCTGTTTTCATTACTATACTCCTCGAAACCGCCCGGCATACCGGGTGTCTCCTTCCAGACGATGACGGAAGCGGGGCCAAGCCTAAAACCGGACCGCGGCCGGCTCCTTCCGCTGGTTGACTTCCTAAGGGGTAACGATATTGAACCAAAAGTCGAATTTATCCAGCAGGGCGACGAGTTCGGACTGTGATTCCTTATTAAATCTCCTCCTGTTAAAGAACCTACAAAGATTTTTCAAATCTAACCATTATCAAATTTCTTCGCGTTTTCATCGTTTCCTTTTTTTCTTTAACGAAAATACGATAAGTCGTTCACCTCTCCTTTCACATAGCCTACTTTGTCTGCGGATAGATGTCTTTCCAGTCATGCTTCAAATCGAAAACTTCCAGCCTTTCGCCTGGCTCGGTGCCCTTCATAGAGATGCAGCAGGCCCCTCTTATTCAGGGGCCTGCCGCGATTCTGAAAGGCTTGGCAGGCAAACCGGACCGGGCCACTACTCGCCGGCCCGATTGGCCATCGCCTTCTCGATCTTGTCCTTGACGACCGAGAGGTTAAAGCTCGCACCCGGCTGCATGGGCGGAAACTCGAGCGCTGTCTGGGCCAGTTTGGCAACCTCCTGCTGGACGAAGACAAACCGCCAAAACTCGAATGCCCACCAGTCTGCGGCGAACAGGGATTCTCCGAGGTTCATCTTCTCGAACGGGTCAAGACGCAGATTGTAGATCCCCGGCCAGTCCAGTTTGACTTTCGGACCGAACCACCCATCGGGTTGATCGATGAAGACGTACTTGTAATCGCCGACCCGGGCGGCCGCCAGGGTCGACTCGGTGAAATACCAGACCTCGTTACGAGCCGACTTGCCTCCCCTGGTCAACATGTCAGTCTGGTTGTAGCCGTCGAGATGGACCTTGTACTCCTTGCCGTTGAGCTTCTTGCCCTTTTTCAGGTCCGCCGCGATGTCACCCTCGTAACCTGCGGCAGCCACGAACGTGGGAAACCAGTCCATCCCGGACATGACTCCGTTGATCACCTGGTTGGGTTGAACCTTACCCGGCCATCGGACGACCAGGGGAACACGAAAGCCGCCCTCGGTACCCATGCCCTTCCAGCCCTTGAACGGCGTGGTACCCCCGTCGGGCCAGCTGAAGCCCTCAGCACCGTTGTCCGTGCTGACGGCCACGATGGTATTGTCAGCGATACCCATTTCGTCAAGCTGCTTCATTACATCGCCGATAATGTCGTCAAACTGGGCCATGCCGGCTTCCTGCAGGCTCCAGGCATTTTCCGGCGTCCGCAGTTTCTGATATTTCGGCGCGAGGTGGGTGAACACGTGCATCCGGGTCGGATTGAGCCAGATGAAGAACGGTTTGTTGTCCTGGCGGGCCTTCTTCATGAAATTGAAGGTATGTTCGAGGATCACCTCATCGACCGTCTCCATGTTCAGCTTGACGCCCTCGGTCGGATGGGGCGGCAGCGGTCCCATGTCGATAATCTTCTGCTTGCCCACCTTGCCCCAGCGGGGATCGACCGTCGCGTCGTCCTTTTCGGTCGCAAAGGTGTGCAGAACATTGCGCGGGCCGACCTTGTCCAGAAGGTCCTTCGGATAGTTCGGGTGCCACGGGTCCTCCATCGCATCCAGGTGATAGAGATAACCGAAGAATTCATCGAACCCGTGGACGGTGGGCAGGAACTCGTTCCTGTCGCCCAGGTGGTTCTTGCCGAATTGCCCGGTGGCGTAGCCCAGTTCTTTCAGCGCGGTGGCGATGGTCGGGGCTCGGGCCGGTATGCCGATTTTGGCGCCGGCCTGGCCGACCGTCGTCAGCCCGGTCCGGATCGGCAGCTCACCGGTGATGAAGTTGGCCCGGCCGGCTGTGCAGCTCGCCTCCGCATAGTAGTCGGTAAAGATGGCCCCTTCGCCGGCGAGTTTGTCGATGTTGGGGGTCCGCCCGGCCATCATGCCACGGTGATACGCGCCGATATTCCACATGCCGATGTCATCGCCCATGATGAAAACAATGTTGGGTTTTTTGTCGGCTGCGATTGCCGGGGTGACTGTCCAGACCAGCGCAACGGCAAACGCCACAGTCCATAAGAAAAACGTTTTTGTTGATGATAATCTCATTTTAACCTCCTTTCATTCCCTGCCATGGGGTTTTTGCCTTCAGGCCTCCAAACCCGAAGAGCGGGAAACCGTGTGAATCACAATTTCAGGCGGCCGAACCAGAAGCTGCCCAGGGCAAGACCGACAAAAAAAGCCGCCACCCCGGTGGTGACTGCATATACTTCCACACCCACCACCAAGGATAACTGTTTGACCCACAGTGTTTGATAGATCAGCGCCGCCAGACCCGAGAAGGACGCCAGGATTTTCCAGCGCACATTTACGATAAGGAACATCGGCTTAACCCAATCGAAAATTCTGCCACAACAGCGGATATGGCTTTTCTGTTCTGGTTGGGGATGGATCACCATTGCATCATTATGCGCTTTGCTTCGGCTTCGAGGTTCTTGTAAGGCTCGCCTTTGACGGATACGCCCACGCCCTGGATTTTACCGCCGGTGAACTTGGCGGGAGCCTTGTACAGCGAACTCACTGCGTCGCCGCTGTCGTAGCCGACACAGAGGCCGTCACCGGAGAGGGTGAACTTGCCCGGCTGGGTGCGCATCTTGCCGGAAGCCACGACCTTGTCGTCGACATAGAGCTTGGTCTTACCCAATATCTCGCCATGCTGGCCCTTGCCTGTTTTCTCGAACTCCATACCCAGCGTGTATTTACCCGGCTTCAGTGTCAAGTTGGACTCGAACACCTGCTCCGGCTGGATGCCGAGGAAGTTGTAAACGTAGTAGAGCTTCTTGTCCTTGATGAACAGCGCATGGCCGCCAAAGCGTGAACCGTGGGCGAAGATCACGCCTTCGGTTTTATCGGTGATCTCGACGTTGGCAAGGATCTTGTACGAACGACCTCGCACGTTGACCGCCACGCCTTCCGGCACCGGTTCCGTACCCGGATAATATTTGTAGGTGTACGAACGACCTCGCACGTTGACCGCCACGCCTTCCGGCACCGGTTCCGTACCCGGATAATATTTGTAGGTGTCGCGCGGAGGTTCATCGCTGGGACGCGGAGTGCCCAGGATTTCCACGGCTACGCGGTCGTCCAGCGGCAGCACGTTGTTCTCTTTCGCCTGTTCCATCCAGAGGTCTTTCAGCTCTTTCAATTTATCCGGGTACTTGTCGGCGAGGTTGTTTGACTGGGACCAGTCCTTCTCCATGTTGTAGAGTTCCCACTTGTCCTCGTCGAAGTGGCCAGTGCCGTTAATCGGTGCATGGATTGCCGCCGCATGCCAGCCTTCCTGCCAGATGCCCCGCGTACCGAACATCTCGTAATACTGGACCTTCTTGTGAGTCGGGGCGTCCGGCTTCGCATCAAAGGTGTAGGCCATGGAAACACCCGACATCGGGTACTGCTTCACGCCGTGGTTGAACTCCGGCATTTTGAGGCCGGTGACCTCGAGCAGCGTCGGCACGATGTCCACCGAGTGGTGATACTGGTGGCGAAGCTCGCCGCGCGCCTTGATTCCTTTAGGCCAGGAGATGATCAGCGGATCCGCAGTACCGCCCTGATACTCGGAATAGCGTTTGAACATCTTGTACGGCGCCGAAAAAGCCGATGCCCAGCCGGTCGGAAAGTGTTCATAGGTGTCTTGGCCGCCTAATTTGTCTATGTACTTCATGTTCTCCTCGAGCGTATCCGGCCAGCCGTTGAACAATTTGTTCTCGTTAACCGAACCATTTGGCGATCCCTCTCCAGAAGTACCGTTGTCGGCAGCGTAGAGGATGAGGGTGTTTTCGTACTGACCTGTCTCCTTCAGATAGTCGATGATTCGGCCGATCTCAGTGTCCGTGTATTCGGAATAGGCGGCCCAGACTTCTGCCAAACGGTTGAAGAGTAGCTTTTCCTTGTCGTTCAAGGAATCCCAGGGGCGTACCTGGTCGAGCGCATTCGCCAGGTCCTTCGGGATAGGATTGATGGCGGTGTTGACGGTATTTTCGGGGATGACGCCCTTCTCTTTCATGCGCTTGGTGGCCCAGATGCGATAGGCATCGTACCCGTCGTCGAACTTGCCCTTGTATTTCGCTATCCATTCCTTGGGAACCTGGTGCGGTGCATGGTTGGCGCCGGGATTGAACCACATGAAGAAGGGCTTGCTCGGGTTGGATGCGTTCTTGTTACGGAGCATCTCGATGGCCTGATCAGCAAGGTCCTTGGACAGGTGATACCCGTCTTCCGGCATATACGGTTGGTCGATGAAATCGTTGTCCTTGACCAGATCCGGATACCACTGGTTGGTCTCGCCGCCGAGGAAGCCGTAGAAGCGGTCCCACCCCTTTTGCAATGGCCACTCGCCGCGATACCCGCCCGGCGCCACATCCTGCTCCGGCACGTTGTGGTCCTTGCCGAGCCACAAGGTGGCGTAGCCATTGGCCTGCAACACCTCGGCAATGGTCGTTACCTGCTTTGGAAAGCGACCGTTGTACCCAGGGAACCCGCTTGCAGTCTCGGTGATCGAGCCATAGCTGTTCAGGTGGTGATTGCGTCCGGTCTGCAGCGTGGAACGCGTCGGTGCGCACAGGGAGGTCGTGTGCCACTGGGTGTAGGTCAACCCTTCGGCGGCAAGTTTGTCCAGCGTCGGCATGTGGATGCGGCCGCCATAAGGCGACCAAGCCGCCTGGCCCGTGTCGTCATACAGAATAAATAGGATGTTCGGTGCGCCTTCCGGTGCCTTTTTGGGAAGGAAGGGCTTCCAGTCCGGTTTGGAATCGCGGGTATCAAGTTCGATTTTGCCTTTAAACCCGCGCATTAGGGCAGCTTCGTCAGTGGCTTTCGAACCGGCATAAGCGTAACTTGAGCAAAACATCACTACAATTAATGCGAGTAGCAAGGCTAAAAAGGTTCTTTTGGGCATTGATTTCATTTTTAATTCCTCCTTTTCATCCCCTTCCATCGGTTTATGGCTCTCCCGCCGTCACATGCAGACATGCGCTTGCAACCATTGTATTTATTCGACAAACGCGTCACTCCTCAGTGCCGCTTACAGACATATAGCGGCCTCCCTGGCAGACCTCCCGGACAGCCGGAATCAGATCGACCACTGCCCGCTGTCTCAATACAAACCCATCGACACCGTCCTTCATGATTTCGTCCACCGCCGGTGGGTCGTCGTACGCGCTCAGGATGATAATTTTGATGGCGGGATTGCACTGCTTGATAAGCTTCACGACGTTGGTTCCGCCGGAAACCGGAAACGATAGGTCCGCAATCACCAGGTCGGGAATTACCTTTTTTACGGCCTCCAATAGCGAGACCTCATCGACAGCCATAAGGATTGCGTTCGCCTCGGTGGCCAGCAGGCTTCTAATTCCCGTCAGCATACTCGGATGCCGGTCTGCCAGTACGATAGAACCGCAGCCCATGAAGAGACCCCTCGCACCGGTTAACGATAATTTTATAGTGGTTAAAAAAGGCTAATAAGGCATGGGAACCATAACGAAGGGAAAGGAGAAAAGATACCGGGAAAACTACTAGGTTCTGCATGAAAATTTTCTAGGTAGGGGCTAGAAAATTTACTAGGCGAGGATTATACGGATATAATGCCATGCTTGACGGCATATTGAACCAGTTCGGCGCTGGTCTTGATATTGAGCTGCTCCATGATCCGGTATTTGTGAAATTCGACGGTTCGGCTCGAGATCCTCAATGTCGCTGCGACCTCCTTGATCGATTTTCCCTCCGCGATGAGTTGCAGGACCTCTCGTTGGCGAGGGCTCAAGTCAGCCTTCAATTCGCCTTTCAGGGGGGTGCCGCCTTGGAAGGAGTTGATGAGATCCCCGGCGATTATGGGGGTGACATAAGTTTTCCCTTGCATGGCATCGTGCATCGCCAAAATCAGTTCCTGGGGAGCCGAGTGCTTCAGCACAAAACCGGAAGCGCCAGCTTCGAAGGCACTCGTCGCGTAAGCCACATCGGCATGCAGCGGCATCGATGCCGTTGAGGTTCGGCATCGAGATATCCGCAACCACCAGTTCCGGACGTAGACGTTCGGCCTCAGACACCAAGGTACGGCCGTCTTCAACCTTCCCGACGATTTCAAACTCGGATTGCAGAAGGCTGCGCAGCCCCTCAAGCACGATCTTGTGATCGTCGGCTATCAACACGCGTGGTTTTCCCATTAAAGCCTCGCTATTATCGAAAGGGTTAAAAAACAAACCCGGCGAGCATCTGGCATTATTCCGGGTCAGTCGAAGTTGCTTCCGACCTGTAGGAATTTTCCAAAGGCACCTGGACCGTAATCGTTGTGCCCCTTTCGGGCTCGGAGGTGATGCTTAGCACGCCTTGAATAATTCTCGCCCGTTCACGCATGCTTGAGAGCCCCAGGCCCAGTTTCTGGCGCACTTCGGCGGCATCGAACCCGATGCCGTCATCCTGAATCGAGAGACAAAGGCTGCCATCGGTTCTTTGGAGCTCAACCTTAGCCCGGTTGGCGCAGGCATGTTTGGAAATATTGTTGAGCCCTTCCTGGATGATCCGGTAAATGGATAAACAGACATCCTTCGAGAGAGTTGTGGGTATATTTTCGGGTGTGAACGCCACCTCGATCCCCTCTCGCTTTGTAAACCGCCTACATTCCGATTCGACGGCCCTCGTCAAACCCAGGTCGTCCAGGATCGATGGGTGCAATTGCCGCGAAAGGGAATGAACATCATTGGAAATAGCGATGATCCCGTCTTTATGTCTGCTGCACTCTCCAGCATCAAGCGCGAGTTTATTCACAGCTTGCTGTTCCATTTTGCCGGCCTCGATTGCCAGGGCTGCCAACCGTTGCGACAGATCGTCATGGAGCTCACGTGCCAGGCTCCGCCGTTCCTCCTCGTGAGCGGAAATCAGCCGGGTCGCCAGACGTCGAAGCTCCTTCTCCCTTTCCCGGATGCCTTCTTCCACCACTTTCCGGGCCGTAATATCGCGGTTGCTGGCACGAAACCCCTGCAGATGCCCCTGGGCGTCGGAGACCGGCTGGCAGTTGTGCTCGATCCAACGGATTTCGCCATCCTGCCTTTGAATCCGAAATTGAATCTCACGTGATTTTAGCTCCAGACGGGAATCATGATAATGTCTGTCCCATGCACCTCGATCCTCCGGCACGATAATTTCGTTCAAAAGA
>JARROL010000262.1:0-5205 GCA_037383965.1 Desulfobacterales bacterium
GCGGCAGGCATTGCTCTTTTAGAGCAGAAGATAGAAGATGGTCGGTATCTACTGAAGTACAGGCCCTTGAATAACAAGATGCATGCCGCCTGGAGCGAGGAAACCCGAATCTGCTTGATAAAAATTTACGGCCCGGGTTCGCCAAACGTCCGCAGTTTAGAGTCGACCGTAGGGGCCACCCCCGTTTGGATGGGAATGCCGCCGGAGGTTGCCGAAACATACCAGGCGTCCCGATTGGAGAGGACGGTGGCAATGTTGAAAAGCTGCATCGTTTCCTTGAAACGAAAGGCCGGCAATTCGGGGCGCGAATAGATACAGACTTCAAGATTACGGTTTTGGCAAGGTTAGGGGGAAGAGGCTGTATTATTGACGACGACCGATAACGATGACTCTTGAATCATAGGGATGGCAGATTCGGTTATGTCCGTTGAGTCCGTTTAGTCCCGCCGCGGCGGGATTGAGCCGATTATGTTAAACTATGGCTGTGACCCAAATTCTATTTTCTTACCCAACAGTGGCCTCAACGTACTTTGGTTGCCTCCCGGCACGTCCAGTGGAACCGGGAAGGTCATGACGGCCGTTTAAGCTCGATCCAGGTGGCCAAGGCCCGCCCCAAGACTTCACCGGATTCAGACAACAAGGCCGTGGCGGCCTGATGTTTGCGACCTTCCGATTGAATCGGCCATCCGACAATCACGCAGCGATCGCCTGAAATTATTTCCTACCGTGACCCTTAGAAGACATACCTTACCAATTGAAAATCGCTTGATGGGTTGAAGGGTTTTGAGTTGACCGTCAACATTTAGGGTAATCTAAAAGTAGCCGACAAGACGACCCAGTATGAGGGCCGAGAGCCAGGATGCAAGCGAAATGCAGGCCGCGGATCGAACGCGTACCGGTAATCTGCAGGTTCCCCAACGTGCGAGCAGACAATCATCAGGCATGACCATATGCAATACCAGTGCGTTTACAGTGCCGACAGCAACGATAGCCATTTTGAAAATGAAGAAGCTGGCATCGGCGTACTCTGTTGCGCGGGTTATGAAGAGAAGCATTCCACAGGCTATTGCCAGTCCAAGCCCGAAGCCGGCCGTGCGTGTCAACACCCGCCACACTGGCGCGAGAGTACAATAGATCCTACCAAAAGGGCCACGCCAATAAGATGTCCCGCATTGACAAGCGGATAAGCCCAAACGGAGCCGCGTAGCATGACGGCAAGCTCCGTTGCTTCGAGCGCCGCTGTCCACGCCTCAGCCATTTTCACGCCATCGATGCACGATCAGGACTTGCGATCCGGGTACAGGTTGTAATCTCTGCCATCTATCACCACCCGTTCGGCCTTTACCAGACGTTCCCCCTCTCTGGCGGATCGGTGGCCGTGCACGGTCATGATCTGTCCTACAAATAGCAATTCCGCACTGAGCCCAGCACGTTCATTCCGCCACGGCTGTCCCACCTCGACAACCCAGGTCTCGTTCTCGACTGACAGGCTGACCTCTCCATGGGGATTGCCCAAACGCACGTCGATGATCTTGCCCGTAATTTCGAACTCTTCATCTGTCGCCCAGCCCCAGCCGTGATGTGCCAAGACACACTGCGGCAGCCAAGCACTCGCAATCAGCAAAAGAAACGTTAACCACGATACTATTTTATAATGAGCATGCATTTTCATTTCTCCTCGATGTCATTTCATAAAAAGCTAAGACCAATAATGGCTCTGTAAAGCGCAATGACCGCACCATTGAATTTAAGGCAATCTAACGAATCAGCAAGGATCGGTTTCCCATTTGTCTGCGGGCGCAGTAAAATTTATTTGAGCTTTTTCAGCTTCAAAAGATCTTCGGGCATGTCCAGGTCGAGCAAAATGTGACGGTCCGCCACAGGCACGTCCACCGCCAGGTCGGTCCAGCGTTTTAATGCCCGACGCAGTCCCCCTTTTCCGTCATGACCGGCGATTGCTTCTGCCAAGTGGGCCGGAATCAGGGGCGGATGGCCCCGCCTATTCGCAACGCAGGGGTGGTATATACGACCCGGGTGGTTACGAAACGCCTCGATCAGCCGGTCGATGGTGGTCGACCGGACGAAGGCAATGTCCACCGGCAAAACAAAAAAGGCCTCGCAATGCACCGGCAGTTGTCGTATTCCGACGACCACTGATGAAAACATGCCCCGGCCATAGTCGTCATTATGGGCGGTTCGCACTTCGTCTCGAGCTAATGCGGCCTTGAGGTCGTCCGCCCGGTGTCCGGTCACTACAATGATATCGTCGATCCGGTTTTGTCGGAAAACCGCAATGGCCCGCTGGGTCAAGCTTTGGCCATCGACCTGCAGCAAGGGCTTGAAGTGTCCCATCCGAGCGGAACTTCCAGCGGCTGGAATGATGGCGGCAAGAGGCAAAGGGGTCATGGCTTCCTCTGCGATCGCTGTAAAATCATCTCGGCCACGATGCTGACGCCGATCTCCTCTGGGGTTTCGGCACCGATGGCAAGGCCGATGGGGGAGTGCACGCGATCAATTTGGGTTTGGGACACCCCCTCTGCCCGCAGGGCGTCATAAATCGTGTTGCGTTTGCGGCGGCTGGCAATCATTCCGATATAGCCCGCATCGGTGGTCAATGCCTGAGCCAGAACGATTTTGTCATGCAGATGGCCGTGTGTAAAGATGACCACATAGCTGTCCGAAGTAACCGCCAGATCTGTAAAGGCCCGTTCAAAGCTGTTCAGCACCTTTACGCGATGCGCCTCCGGGAAACGTCCCGGATCGGCATAGTCTTTCCGGTCATCCAGGACCCAGACCTGGAAATTCACCATGGCCGCTAAACGGGCAGTCGGTTGGGCCACATGACCGGCGCCAAAAAGATAAGCGGTCGAAACGCTTGCCGATGGCTCCACCACCACCAAAGCCTTTTCAAACCATAATGTTTGGATTCGGGTTGCGGTCGTGGCGGTGGTCAGCACCTTTTCCAAAACGGACCGACGCAAAGGAGCTGAGCCTATCATTTTTTCTTGAGACATGACCAAACAGTGGTTGGTGCGGTACAGCGTGTCATCGGTTTGCAGGGCCACCGTGACCAGACACCCCCGGCGGTTTTTCTCCGAAAACTGCTGCCATCGGCAAAAAAGATCCCGATTGACGGGGGTGGGGGAAACACAGGCCAGCAAGACATCGGCGCTGCCGCCGCATATCATATCTTTAGCGGTTATGACGTCGGCGCTCAGATCGAAATGCATCACGTCTGATTGCTCGCGCTCGATAAGTTGGGTCGCCCGGATTATCACTGCGGCCTCCAGCGATCCACCGCCGATAGTGCCGATGCCGCGGCCATCGGGTGTAACGATCATTTTGCTGCCGGCGGTGCGAGGCGTGGCGCCTTCATGGCGGACAATAGTAGCCAGGACGAAGATTTGGCCTTGGGCCAACAGTTCACAGGCGCTCTGCTCAATCAGATGCATTGGTGGGGTTCCTCGTGGGGGGTGGCGCGCGTCTAATGATCAAAAGGCACACGCTGCACCGCCGGTCGGGAAAGGGGCAGAAGCAGCAGAAACAAAAGCCTCGGCGCATCGGCCCCAATTGGCTAGTACAGCTTTCGGGCCCAACTTTCATCACCCAGGCTGTTTTTAATGCTGACGATCAGTTCGGACATGCGTTGGTTTGCATCAGAGGCCTGCAGCGCCTTCTGATAGATACGACGTGCCCATTCCTTATCATTTAAGTAGGTCAGCACGCATTCTGCCATAGTTCTCAGATCGCGCGCCGAGGCCATTTTCGATTCGATCGCTTGGATAATCCCGCGCACACTCCCCGGATCCCCTGTTTGCTGAGCCGCCGACCGGATTAACACTTCATAATCGCCGATGCCGCCGCACAGGGTTTCTGCCTTGGTATAAAGGCGCCGTGCACGCTCTTTATCGCCGCGGGTGGTCAATACGGCGCTGGCAGCGGCGGCGCAGCTGACGGGGTCGTTGCAGGCATCTTCGGCCTTGTCGAACAATTGGTCGGCCCACTGCGCATCGTCCAACTTGTCCGACACGACCCGGGCCAGGCGTATATAATCGCTTGAAGCACGGCAGCGTTTTTCTAAATCGGTGTAGATTGCTTTGACCCAATTCGAATCGTTGAGGTTTGTCAGTATACCGTCTGCCACGTTGTTGATCTTCATCTCCTCATCGATTTTTTCCAGCTGCTTTGTGTAGATCTCGCGGACCCACTCGGAATCCTGAAGATCGGCAGCGACGGCGTCGGCCAGTTTTAGATAATCGGGGAAATACTGCGCTTTCGCCCCGGCTTTTTGATAGAGTTTGCGGGCGTAATGCTTGTCGCCGGTTTGTTTGAACACATCCTGTGCCAGATTGACCAGGGCGGCGGATGATCCACATTCGGCCTCGCGGGCGATAAAATCGGTGTAGAGCGCTGCGTTGGCTTCTCTCTTTTCGAGCTGTTCCTTGATCGCATCGATCCACCCCTGATCGTCGGCGTACTGCTGAATCGCCTCGCCGGTTTTTTTGAACTCGTCATTGCTTTTTACCGCCAGCTCGGCCTGCTTCAATACTTTTTGGGCGGCAGGTTTGTCCTGAATTTCCTCAACCAGTGCTTTGGCCACCTCGATTAGTTGCTTGCTATTCGGTTGAGCACTCAGGGTCTTTTGATAGATCTCCCCGGCAACGGCGGTATCACCGGTATCGGTGGTGATGGCCTTCGCTAAATTGAACAATTGATCGAACGTTGTAAACCGGGGTTCGGCCTTTTTATAGATGTCCAGTGCCAGCTGTTTGTCTGCCAGCGATTCGGTGATCGACCGCGCCAGTGCCATCAGCTCCTCGCCTTTTTCGATACGGTCGGCCGCTTTACGATAAATGGTCTTGGCATATTCGGTGTCTTTCAAGTCCGTGGCGGCAGATGTCGCCAGAACGATCAGATCCTTACCAGACTCGAGAGTGGCTTCACCTTTGGCCGCCAGAGATTTGGCCAATTCGACATCTTCGATACCCTCGATGACCCCTTTTACGAGTTGGGCATAATCACTGCCGCTTTTGCAGCTTTCAGCGGCCTGGTCGAAAATCGCCTTGGCCCGCTCACGATCGTCGAGCACGTTCAGGAAACCTTTGGCGCATTCGACATAATCGGCCGCGGTTGTGCATTTTTCAACTGCAGCGTCCAGCGGTTTCTTGGCCAACTCAGTGTCCGCCATAATTTCCTGGATGCTCT